>CALXBC010000015.1 GCA_944386455.1 uncultured Clostridia bacterium
AGGGAGACGCCTTCCAGCAGGTTTCCCGCCGTGCGCACCGATTCCAGATACCGGATGGCCTGCCGCGCATTAGCGCCCCTTTCCCCCTCTGCATTTTTCAATCCGTCCAGCTCTTCCAGGACAGCAAGAGGTAAGACAAGATGGTTGTCCTCAAAGGATTGGAGAGCATAGGGGGCCTGAATCAAAACGTTGGTATCCAGCACATATGTCTTTTGCATGGCGTTTTCTCCTTTTTTATGATAATTACAAGGGGTTTGATTCTCCGCATAACAAAACAGCCGGTTTTTCGGAAAAAGCGGCGCAAAGCAACACGCTTCCTCCGGAAAACCGGCTGATGCTATACAGGCAATATGCCACGAAATCATATAGGGCAAAAAGCATAGGCAATCCACTCCATATTCCTATTATACATTTAATGTATTTGGTTTTCCATATAACTGGAGTTAATTATCAGTAAAATACCAGTAAAATTAATCTATGATTATCTCCGGCTTTCTTGAAGAGCGCATGAGAACTTTTTAAATGATAGTTCCGTTTCTAAAGCATAACTTTGAGGGGTAAGGCGTTTTCTCGTTTTTTCGTTCAAAAGCGTTACACGCTTCATTGTGCAGTTTTCATGTTGGCTTTCATTTATGCAAAATCACTTCTGCGTTCACGATTTCTACCGCCGCTTCACGCAGCGCAGTCATCCTGTCCACCATTCTATCTGACTTTCTGCCTTTATCTGCTCGGTTACGCCCTTATACGCTGTCACCTGTTCTACCGACCGTGAAAAATTTTTTCTCCTGTTGGTCGATATCCGTAAGATAGCTGTTCAGGTTGTCGCTTGTGAGCAGATTCGTGCAAAATACTTTCCTATGCTGCCGGATATACCGTAAATGCCGTTACTCTAATATCCCATGGGCTTATTTTCTTCGGCAGGTAAAGTGAGATTCGGCAAATAGTAATCGCCTTGCAGCATATAAGTTCCGCCCATTTGTTCAAATAATGATTTCATTGCAATTTCCTCTAAATTTCAGTTTCAGATTTTTCTACAATATAACCGCACCGATTGGCTTTACCGCTTGTTTTCAAAACCTTCGTTACGGAACCTCATCATTGAGCAAGCGGCTTGTTTTTTACCTTCTGATCAATAGACAGGCGCACCGTAGTCGAGTATCTACCGGATAGCTGTTCTGACAAACAGAAGCCTCGGAGTTGCCCTCGACCGTGTAAACTTTGCCGTTTTCCACTTTTTGAACGATACCCGTATGGTCAGATGTTCTGCCCTGACCGCTTTCGTCCGCTCAATCGAAGCGCCGGGGATCGCCAACGGTTTTTCGCTGGAGGTATTTTTCGACATTGCGGACGCGCTGGATGTCGATCCTGCGGATTTGATTCGCGCGTCGGTGTTCCCGGATCAGGTCATCGGCAGAAAAGAAAAATAAACACAGGCTGCTGCTCGGCGCCATCCGGAAGGGAAAGCGTCTTTTTGTTATACCGGAAGATGGCGCATTTTTCTCTTTTTTCTTTTCTGCCGTCATCTCTCTTAAAGTGAGTTGTTAAGGGGAGGCCACGGTGAACCGGAGCTGGGTTCACTTCGTCCTCGCAAGCTGCATATCGCTCGTTTTGCCGTAAAGCGGCAAAAGCTCACTCACTTCGCTGCTCGTCCTCTCCCCACAAAGTCATAAAGACTTTGTGGGGGTCCGAACAGGCAGACTTCTCCCTTGGCGTTAAAAACTATAATTCAAAGCAGAAAGTATCGGTTAGAAGTCGCACTGCCGTTTTCACGGTAGTGCGGCTCTTTTCGTATGAGACGAGCTTTCTCCAAATCTTTGATTGCCCGTTTGACGGTACTTCTGGAAATTGACAGATCCTGCGCGATGGTTTTGATCCCCGGCCACGCCTTTCGTTCTTTGTCCATTCTGTCGTGAAGATAGAGGTACACCAGCTTTGCGCGGTGCGGCAGATTGCCGTTTTCATAGAGCTTTTTGAAATAAGACATCGTATCACCGCCTTAACCTGTCCGCATCGGTTTCGCAATTTTTTCCTGCTGTGCCGCGTGATTGACTTCCTGCGCAAAGGTTGCCTCGGCAGGCTCGGTCATCGTCAGACCGCCTGACGGCGGACTTGCGGTAGGAACACGCGGTTTCTTTTCCTGCGGATATCTCGCGGTAATATTTTTGATGAGCGTTTCGCGGCTGATATAATGCACACGGCGAGCGCCCTTGTCGGCGATTGTATAGGAGTTTTCAGGAAAAGAAATCCCCCACTTAAAAAACAGCTTGAGCTTTGATATAAAGGGATGCGCACCGGTTTTCATCACGATAAATGAACCTTTCTTCATACTTTTCAGCTCGTCCGCCGTCATCAGTGGGCGTTCCGTCATCTGCAGGCTTTGGGACGGATCGTTTTTACTTCTTGATACCGAGCCGGTCATGACTGTGCGTGTGCCAAGCGCTTTTGAGATAATATCCGCCGTTTCACTGGAGGGCGCGAAGCCGCCCGCAATGGTAAGCTGACAGTTGTCCTGAATGATGGCAGCGCCTTCTTTTCCGTAATTCTTTTCAAGCTGCTGATAACTCTGAATAATGCTGACGATTGAGAGCCGCCTTGATCGGGAGGCGCTGTACATCATCTCGGCTGATTGGATGGGCGGGAGGGTGCCGAATTCGTCGCAGTAAAACATGGCGCGGTTTGGGAGCTTGCCGCCGTTTTCGTCTGCAACAGCGAGAATTTCCCGGTATAGCTGCTGGATGAGCAGGCTGACCATAAAATAGGCGTTGGGATTTTCCTCCGGCATGACAATGAATACGGCGGATTTTTCATTGCAAAACTTTTCCGCGTCGATAGCTGTATCAAAGCACAGCACCTGCTCCATCTCGCTGTCGAGGAATGCATTGAGGCGTGACATAACGGTTGACATAACAGACGCCATCGCCTGATCGCCGGTGTTCAATGCTGCGCCGGAAAACCATCTTGCCTTGTGGTCGGCAGGCAGGCGATCCATGAGAAGCTGAAACTGATTCCTGCCTTTGACGCTGCTCGGTGCCTGCAAGTCCTGTACCAGCTTGAACACCGAAACAATATGCCGCTGATTTTTCGGCGCGAATTCTGCAATAAGCAAAATGAGAGAAACCAAAACACCTTCAGCCGCGTCATAAAAGAAGGCGTTTTGACCATAAGCGGAAGCGTCGCCGTCTGCGTAGATCAAGGTCTTTCCAATGATTTTTGCATATTTCTCTGCTTTGGCACGGAGAGCGACATCCTGCGGATGTTCCTTCGCCATATCCATATACTTGTTTACGAGATGCAGAAGGTTGTTTTCGTCCGACCTGGTGGGGTTGCGCAGATCAATCACCGCCACATTGTAACCGTAACAGTCCTTGGCAATGCCGCCGTAGTGCCGGTACAGATCTCCCTTCGTGTCCGTTGTTAAGAAAGACATTCCAGAAGCACAAGCGTATTCCAAATTCGGATACAGCCAATAGGCAGTCTTTCCGCAGCCTGCCGCACCCACCATCATGCAATGCACATCGGCGTCATCTACATATGCAATGGTATTACCGCCTTTGCTCTGACAGCCGACGATAATTCCCTGCGGCAGCTTCGGAAGAGTGTTTTCCTTCGCCTGCTTTCTCCACTCATCAGGTGTAAACGGAACCTGCTTGTAAATCCGGCGTATCTCCGCTTTGGTAGAAAACCGCGCCGTACCGTGCTGGCCGTCGCCTACCGTCTTGGATTTGATGTTGTTGAGGTTATAGATGTGGGCAAGGAGCGTCACGCCGCCCAGCACACAGAACATAACCGTTGCTACAACAATCAAAGCTGTAATGTTTGGCATGGTTTTTCCTCCTGTTCTGTAAAAAGTAAATCCTCATTCCAGTCTTTGAGAGTTGGGGTGAGGATTTCAGACGGTATTCCTTTTTCCACCAGCTTGCCGATGATCCGTTCTGCCGCTTGCTGACCGGGTTTATCGTTGTCGAGGCACAGATAGACTTTTTCGATATGCGGATTGTCTTTCATCATCTGCCACAGTACATGATCGGCGACTCCGCAGCAGGCGGCATAGCTGTGCTGCTGCCATTTATCTTTGTTCATGGAGATAAATGAGAGCAGGTCAATCGGCGCTTCAAACAGGTACAGCCTTTCGCTCTGTCCATGCCAGTGAAAACTGTATTCCGGCAGGCTGCCACCGATATTCCCTTTGTAGCTGCTCTGCGAACCTGTCCCTCGCTTATGGGCATGACGGGGAACGCCATCCGCATCAAAGCCGACAAAGACGACGTTGTGATAATCGGCGGATTCATAGATCATCCCCTTGCACACAAATGCATCCAGCACATCCTTGTCAATTTTCCGGTGTCTGATCAGATACGCATAGACCCGTGACAGCCGGTCATTTTTGGGCGGCAGTTCAAAGGGTTTTGCTTCTTTCTCTATCGGCGGAGATACTGCGAGTGTGCAGCTGCACCCGCCCAGCAGGTATTCCACAGCTTCCGGGTAGGATTTGTTATAATACCTCCGCACAAAGTCAATCGCGTCGCCGCCGACTTCTTCGTACTGGTGATACCATAGGTTTCCGCGTACCGTGACCTTTGCAGAGCCGTCCCGCCACTCATACTCGCTGCCGGAGCGTTTTAATGTTTCACCTTGGGAATGTAACAGCCCGGCAATATCGATTTGCCGGGCTGCCTGTTTTTGTTCTTCTGTAAAGTGAATATATCGTGTTGCCATAAAAATTCCTTTCTGATTCAAACTGCATTTTACGCATTGCCACACTGCGCACTTGATATTTTCGTGATTGTGTGGTATAATACAAACGAGGTGAAAGACTTGTTGATACGCTCTGTGATACAAAACGAGGCTCTCCGAAATGAACGGATGATCCGTGAATACGAAGCTTTACTTGCACAATTACCTAAAGGATCACTCGTATGCCGCAGGAAAGAATATTATTATTTGAAATATCGGGAGAACGGAAAGCTGCATGATAAATACATCGGCAAGGATGCCGGTACCGTTGCTGCTGTCCGCGACAAGCTCGCACTTCGCAAACACTATGCAGAAATGCTGTCTGCCCTGAAACAGGAGCAGAAGACTATTCATAAAATGTTGGAGGGACTCGCATGATCCTTTATCATGGAAGCACCGTTCCCGTGGAAAAGCCGGAAATTCGCATCAGCGAAAGCTTTCTGGATTTCGGCACGGGTTTTTATACCACGACGTCCTTGCAGCAGGCGGAGCGCTGGGCAAGAATCAAGATGCGTAGAGAAAACAAACCGGTGGGGTATGTCTCCGTCTACGAGTTTGATTTTGATGCGGCCAAATCCCGGGCCGCCATTCACCGCTATCAGAACGCCGATATGGAATGGCTGCAGTTTGTTGTCAAAAACCGCAGAGGCGAAATGACCGATATAGCGGCGGATATGCACATCGGACCGGTTGCAGACGATAATGTTTACCGCTCTATCCGCCTTTTTGAAACAGGCGTTCTGGACGCGGAGGAAACGGTAAAACGGCTGAAAACAGAGGTCTTGCAGGATCAGTGGACATTCCATACGGAAAAGCTTCTTGCCTTTGTGAAATTTATTGAGTCCAAAGAAATCCGGGAGGAATAACGATGGGAAAGGAACAATTCCTTGCTGTCATGCCATATATCAGCGCCGATCTTATCAGTATGATTGCAAAAAAGAAACAAGTCACCGAAGACGAAGCCATCGCCATGCTGTACGCCTCCAAGCTCTATGCGGCGCTGGAGCAGGAGGAGACCAAGGTCTGGCAGTACAGCACGGAGATGCTTTATTCGCTTTTTGAACAGGAAGAACAAACGGGAAGTATTTGCTATCCCGATGTGTAAGGAGGCTGCCGGTATGAGTCAGGAAACTGCTTTCGCCGTATTCTGCATCGAAAACTATAAAGTCCACAAATCGCTGACAGGGAAACAGACTGAGGCGCTTTTCCGCCGTTACGGTGTGTTCGACTATCTGCGCGAATTTTATGATGTGCTGCATACAACGGGCTATCAATACATCAACAACGATATTGACATCTATCTGAAATCCCGTAACGCGGTTATTCCCGTGCAGTGATCGGTACAGCCGCGTTCGGCTGATTTAATATCGGATGTTAAATCAGCCGAAAACAAAATGGACAGAGCATATTGAAAGCCTGCGGAAAAATCCGCAGGCTTTTCTCATCCCATTTTCATACCGTGCGCCTGTTTCTTTTCCTCGATCTTCTGCCGCAGCTTCCTTTCAATGACCGCCCGCTGACCGTCCTCGTTTCTGCGGAGGCGATCCGTAAACATACGGGTGAGCTGAGAAAGCAGACGGAAGGACGCCATGCCAATAGAAGGATTCCGAAGCCTACCGCTGTAATAGCTTTGCAGCAGCCTTGCGGCATACACATTTCCTTGTTCTGCGGATGCCGACAGCAGAGCAATGCCGGTTTCTACATCCCGATCCGTTTCTTTCCCGAACAGCAGCATCTTTCCAAGCAGATACTGTGCGTATTGATTTTTTTGTTTTACGGATTCCCACAGCCAGTGTAATGCTTTCTCTGCATCCTTTGGAATCCCGTCTTCACAGAGATACAGTTTGGCAAGGAGATATTGTGCCTGACTGTTTTTCTGCATGGCGGAGGCAGTAAGCAATCGCTCTGCTTCCTGCAAATTCTTTTCGGTATGCTCACCTCGGAAACAGAATTTACCGAGCAGATACTGCGCCCACTGATTTCCGTCATCTGCGGATTCCCGAAGGAGCCGGATTGCTTTCACTTCATCGCTCTGTACGGCAAGTCCGGCAAGGTGCATTTTTGCAAGGGAGTATTTGGCATAGCTGTTGCCCTGATCGGAGGCTTGTCCGAGCCAGCCTTCCGCTTGCAGGAAATTCTGCTCTATTCCATCACCCAAAAGATACAGCTTGCCGAGACGGTACTGCGCATACTCGTATCTCTGTTCAGCGGAGAGCAGAAGCCACCGCACCGCTTCAGCCGGATCGTATAGAGGGCTGTCCTTGTCGAGATATTCTTTTGCTTTGCGGTATTGGAACAGCGGATGGTCGGGATCATTCCACCACTTTTTGGGTACAGACGATTCTGCTCTTGTTTCCTCCGGCTCCGGTTCATCGGGCGCGAATTCTTCCGGTTCGGATACCGATTCTTCAAAGGTGATGCGGTCATAAAGGATATTCAGCGATTCCTGTATGACCGCATTTTTGACTGCCTTGAATTCCTTGTTCTGCGACAGAGGAACGCGCTGTTCCGGCGTATCCTGATAAGTTCCGGTTATGGCGTCCCTCTGCTCGTACCACAGATCATACAGCGCAGAGATATCTTTTTCCTTTGCAAGCTCATCGACAACAGCGTTCACAATATTCCGTCCTGCCTGCGGCAGATATCCGTAAATCTTTTTGCCCTTATGATGCGCCATCTGCTCGGAGAGCTTCAGAAGCAGGTCGGTGACGATGGGATTATCATAGCTGCCGGAGTTGATGCGGGAGATGATATCCGATAAAATGTCACGGCTCTTTTGCGTCAGCTCATTTCGCTTGTTTGTCTGCTCCACATACACCTGCAAAAGATCGTGACGAAAAATCTGACGGGCAAACGCCGCCTTGATATTCCGAATCCCAAGTTTTGTGAGATACGGTTCTTTTCCTGCGGAGTAAACCACCATATGCACATGAGGATGATAGCTCTCGTCATGATAGGCGGCGTACCACCGCAGATCGGTCAACGGGATTTTCATGTTCTCGGCAATGGTTTCTGCCTGCGAGCGCAGGAGGTTCCGCCATGCGTAGGCGTTGTCATAGCCGAGGCGGGCGGCGTCTTCACGGCGCAGAGAAATAATGTGCGTATACACATTCCCGTCGTGATTCGCAACTTCCTCCGCCACCTTGGAGAGATTGATCGGTGTATCCGCATCCGTAAATAAACCGTGCGCACCGCGGCGTTCTGCGCGGGGGCGCTTTGCAATATACGAAACATAATTTTCTCGCTTGCCAATTAAATCTACATTGTCATCAATGGCGCGGGAGATGAATTCCGAAGCCGTACCTTTACTCGGCTTTGAAATATAATCCTGATACTCAAAGCTGTCTTTTGTTTCGGGAAAATCACAGACAAGTTCTTCGATCAGTTTTTGCTGCTCTTTTGTAGCAGGCTGGTGTTTCCATGTGTCATCTATTTTCTGTACGCCCTCACGCTTGGCGATATACTGAATGAGATGCTCCGAGTGCTGACGGCTGCCTATTTGGAGGTACCGGCTTTTCAAAATGATTTTTGCCATTACTCGTCACCGTTTTGGAATCTCACCGCGTCCTCCAAGCGGATAGCGCCGCGCAGACGCTTTACTTCCGCAACGCATAGTCCCCGAAGCCGGGAGAGCGTATCCGTATCGATCTGATTGGTCGCCGCCGTAACATGAAGCACCATACAAAGTTCCACTGCTATTTTAAACAGCAGCGTTGCCATGCGATCCTCGAATGAGTCAAGGCTGCCCTGCATGGTAGAGACGAGAACATTCGGCAAGTATTGTTTGTATTCCTCGCTGGCAAGATAACCGCAGTAAAACAAAATCGCTTTCTCTATAAATTCACTGGGACTTTTGCAGTTGTCTGCTTCATAATTCTTCTGTAATTTTTCTTCTGTAGAGGGGTAGATCCACAGAGGAATGCGTATTTTCTTTTCTTTTGCCATCGGCGTTCACTCCTTTCCGATAGCCACCCAAAAAGCGGCGTATTTACGGGATATATTTGCTGCTCGGTGTACCCGTTCTTGGGAAGGACGGCTTTCAGGTGTACCCAAAGCGGAAAAACCGAAAAGGTGTAAAACCTTTGATGGCAGTCCGCATTGCGGGCTGCTGTAATTCGGCGGAAGGGGCGTTTACAGCCACCCGCCTTTATCCTGCAACCAAATCGCAGGCGTAAGCCGGACGATTTGGGGCTGTAGTTCTCTCTGTGCAGACTCTCGCCGAAACCGCCCGAATTTCGCTTTCACCCTGTCGGTCGGGTACTTTCTCCACCGCTGCGGCAAAGCCGCCGCACGGGGCGGCACGGCGGCTCACAGGGTCGGTTTTTCTTTCCTGACCGCTTTGCCGTCCAAACGGTCGAAGCAGCTCTCGGTATAGGACAGGTCATGCTCCGATACCATACGGTCGAGGATACGGATCATATCCGCTTCCTTTAAGCTGACCGGATCAGAGAGGCTGTCGTAGAAAATCCACTCCGGAGAGTCTGGATCATCCTTGACGAACACATCGTAACCGAGCAGCAATTCCTTGCAGGAACGGTACAGCACAGCGTTCAGCCGCAGGCATCCCGCGGCGAGTACCGCGGCAGCCGTTTCGGAAAAGTCTGCGGGGATATGATTTTTCATCCGCTGGATTTCACGGTCACTGAGCAGACGCTCATAGGAATACCGATTGCCAAGGCTGCGCTGCAATTCTCTTTTGCGGTTCATAGGTGCATCCCCTCCGAGAAATAGAAGGGATCGTTCTCATCCATATCCTGCCCGTCCTCAGTCAGTTCGTCTTCGTCATAGTCCTCCGGATCATAGGAAAAATCTTCCTCCTCGTCCATGTCAAACAGCGTCTGCTGCGGTTCCTGCTGCCGATGGGCAGCATAGAATTGTCCTGCACTTTCCATAACGGCTTTGTCAAGAACATCGGTATCCAGCCCGCAGTCGTTGTAGCCTTCATAGACCGTTCCGTAATAATACGGGGACGGAAGGCCGAAATTCATTTTCAGATTCATGATATATACCATTGCATTGACTTCTTCTCCGTCAAGCTGAACGGGAACATTCTGCTTGAAATAGTGGGAGGGATAGCCCTCGTAGCGGTCGAGCGCCTGTTCGTTTTGCTTCGAGATTTCCCACACCGCCACAGGGACAGAGACGCCTTCCTTTGGTGCGATGGTGGCAAAAGCGCCGTGCGGCTGTCCTTTGAACTGCAGCGCATAATCTTCGATGACGCCTGTGCCGTACAGCTTTGCGCCGGGACAGCGGTATTTCATCTGACGGATATTGAGATTGCTGCCGTAGGCAACATACAATCGTTTGCTCATAACTTTTTCTTTCACTCCTTACATCTGCATAGAAAAAGCAGGAGCGGCCTGCTCCTGCTCATCGGATTCTTTGATTGTTTCTTCCTCTGACGGCTGTTCTTCTGCCTGCTGCTCGGCGAGGCGTTTGGCGGCAAGTCTGGCCTTCTGCGCTTGAGCCTGCGCCGGATCGCGCCATGCAATATTGCCCTCTAAATTTTTTAGCAGATGCTGGCGGGCGGTTTTGAATTCGTCGCCGATCAGTCCCAGCCGCAAAAGCCAGGTGCGGAAGGTGTATTTCTCATTTTCCGGCTGCGTCTTGATACGGGACGCTCCCCGCTGCACCAGCGCCTGATGGGAAATGGCAAGGCACAGTTGGATATATGCCTTGACCTCTCCGGCGTGGAGGGTGGAGTTGAACATACGGAATTCAATCGTGCCTTTGGAGAACACGCTGTGCAGATTGAGGGCATGGTAGCGGCTGATGTCATAATGATGATAGCGGCTGCCCCTTCCGTTGTACCAAAGTTCTTCTACTTCCTCCATCGTCCGGGGACGCTTATGGTTGAGTTCCTCTAAAAACCGGGTGTCGGCTTTCAGACAGTATTCCTCCCGATTTACCTGCACCTGCAGTGTTTTGTACAGCAGATCTTCCTTGGACGCCATGATATTCACAATATTGCGAAGCGTCTGCGGTGTGTGGGAGGAGGCGTCCACATGGACATGGAGGCCGCAGGAATCGTTGACTCTTGCGCCGCCTGCGCGGAGCTTACGCACAAGTCCCTGCACCGTTTCAATATCTTCATACTGACAGATCGGTGAAACGAATTCCACCGAATAGTCCCGGCTTGCCGAACGGTTATTCCTGTTGCGGCATCGGATGGAGGCGTCGCTCACCACTTTCCATTGACGATTTCGATCATCTCTTACGGTATATGCATCGTATCCGCCGCCGACATGGATGGCCTGCGTATCGAAATGTCCGGCGATAATCCGTGCCGCCGCTGCTCTTGTAAGCCCGGTCATCTCGATTTCAATGCCGAAGTTCTGGCTTCTCAAGCCTTATCACCGTCCACGACGGACTCAGTGCCCACAGCAGAAGAAGGACGGGGCGGTTTCTTTTTCGCCGGGGCTTTCGGCTGTCCGGCGCGCAAGTCAATAAACTCCCGCACATTCGCAGGCACATATTTACCGTAGAGAGCTTCCGCCGCCCTGATCATTTCATCCTCAAAGGACAGGTCTTTCTGTTTCATATACAACCGTGCGGCTGCCAGTTTTTCTTCGTCAAAAGGAACATTTACCATTGCTTTTTTCATGACGCTAACCTCACATTTGCATTTTAGGCTGTGCTGTCAGAGCAGGAGAATGCTCCTGTTCATTCAAAGCTGTCAGCCCGTTATTGTAATCCGCAAGCATTTTTTCAGCCTCGGTCATAGTTTGACTCCCGTCATACCATCGGGATTCCATCTCAGAAAGGGTATCCTCGATGGTGTCGCTTACATGGACAGAGTAGCTTTTAGCCGCATCGAGAAACGCTTCACGCCCATGCTTTTTATATATCCCGTAAAGGGATTTCATTTTTCCTTTCATAGTGTTCTCCTTCACATAGAAAGAACAGGATCGGAGGGTTCGCTCCAATCCTGTTCGCCTGCGCTGCCGCTTTGAAAAAAGGCAACTCTTTGCTCGGTTGTCATTCCTTCCGCATTGCATTGTATGATCTCATGATTTTCGGGATCGTACAGTGTAATATGCTCGATGGCAGAGGAATTGGTGCAGGCTGTTTTTACTGCGTCGATCATTTTCGGATGGGTAATCATCCAAATGTCACGGTCTGTTCGTGCGGCTTCTTTCAGCATTGTTTCTATACTTTGTCCGCGTAAATCTGCAAGAGCAGCGGCACCGTTCAGCCTTTGCCGTACACTGTCGGCTGATTGGTAACGTTCGATGAATAGGATATCATCTCTGCCTCTGATCCCTATAACGGACAGAGAAGATTTTTCAGTTGTGCCATAGGGTATAAATCCGTCCTCAAACACACCCTCATCCGCTAAATCTCTTACTTCGTCATGGGAATATCCCGCGGCAAACATCATCGCACCGAAGATAATTTCATTGCCGAGGATATTGAGTTTCAGGCTCTGCTGAAGGACGGCATCGCTGAAATTGTTTTTTACATAGCAAAGCGGACGGTATACTTCAAACAATTCCTCTTCCAATGAACTTGTGCCGGCATCAGAACTCTCGTTCATACAGTCTGCAAATGCCACCCAATTGAGTACGGCGGTTTTGTCATAGCCGTTCACCATATCGCTGACTTTGGTTATAAAGTCGGTTAACTTTATCATTTTTTATTCCTCCGTTTCTTTTCTGTGGGGAGATGCATTGATTTTCATAGAGGTTTCGCCTATTTCATAGATAGCCTTGGATGCTGATCTTCACTGTGATAAACGTCTTCATCCATCACATCCGCGCCGAGCATTCCGAGAACATGATCAAGCTGCTCGGCTCCCGAACAGCAGTCCGGTGCGTTCGCAATATAGACGCTGGTCTGCACTGCGTCCTCAGCCAGAAGGATTTCATTGGTTTCGTTTTCCTGTTGTTTCTGTAACTGCTGTTGCTTATCTGCAAGGATCAGTTCTTTCAGATATTTACCTTTGTCGGGCTGCGCTTCAAACCATTCCCATGCTTCCGTATCCTTGAGAGAAAACTGAAAGGTAAAACGGCGGACTCGGTGTCGGTAATTCTCTTGAGCCAATTTTCTGTTTTCGTTTCTTTGTTCGTCAGATAGCCATCTTTTTTTAGGCATTTCGATTTTCCTCCGTTTCTTCCAAATAGCTGATATACGGGATTTTCAGCCAGTGCGTCCAGCCGGTTTGACCGATTGGGGTGCGTATGACTCCGTCATTGGTGTTAGCGGCTTGGATCACTTCGCCGTTTCCGATATAGATACCGATGTGGCCTTCGTGCCAAACAGCCAGACCGGGAATTTCGGGAATGGTATCAATCGTGCCTTTCTCCGCAGCGTTTTCATACATGGTATCCGCGCCGATGTCAGGCATACCGTTTGCGCCGATATCCGTTTGCCCGGTTTCGGTGTTGTACCAGCTATAGCCTTTAATAAGTCCTATACAGTCCGCGGTTCTGCCGCCCAGCCAATTCTGACGGATAAAATCTTCTTTTCCGCCGACCTCATCGGGATACTGTGTGATCTTGCTTGCCAGCAGCGCTTCATCCAGCACGGAACCGTATGTGCCGTAGACATAGCCCCATCCGTTTTCCTGCGCATGGATCGCCCACTTTACCAAATCAAGATTGTTTTTGGTTTGTGGATCGGTAAAGTCCGAAATGTCGATTGCCGTAGCGCGGATATTTCCCATAACTTTGCCGAAATCTTCGGCTGTGAGCTGTGTGCCGAATGCAGAGTTGACTGCTTGAATGAGCTGTTCATCCGTCTGATCTGCAGTAAAACAGCCCACCAGCTTGGAAACAAAATCAGACTGTCCGGCATAGTCGGAAAGCGCAAGTACATACAATACCTGCGCCTCCTTGACCTTACCGGCGAAACCGGCGGCCTTCATTTCATCCTCGATGTCATACATCGTATTCTCCACAGCCTGAAGCTTTTGCTGTTCCTCGGCGGAGAGGTTTTCCACCACCATCGTCTGCAGGCGGCCGGTATCGATCTCGATATCTCCGTTGAAAATAGATACAATCGCCACGATGGGCATAATGATGATAACGATAATCCCAAGCACAATGCCGAGTACGGTTTTCAGCACCTTCGGATTGGACAGCAGCGAGACCGCGATTTTTTTCAGCGCGGCGGCAACGGTCGCGCTCATAGCCGCATCTCCATGCCTTGTGCCAGACTGTTTTCATAATCCTCCAAACAGGAGTGAAGAGAGACGGTAAAGGCACAGCTAAAAGCGTCCTGTATATCCATCTCCGAACAGTCCCTGATCTTTTTGCAGCCGCATTCCAGAAGCGTTTTTTGAGAAGGCATATCCTGCATAATAAGCCGGGGATATCCGTTTAAGGATACCGTATCGCCGATCTTCAGTGTTATTCCCATACAGTCGTGCATCCCGGAGTCATCACCCACAAAGCCCTTGACCTCCCGAAACCATTCGCCGTCGTCGAGATAGAGATAGACCGCGTCCTCATGAAGACCGGTCAGCGCATTCTTTTCGCTCAACAGTTCGCCGATCTTTTCAAGCTCGTCGGCGGTATCTCTGTTGGTCATGACCGCGCTTTTCAAAACCAGATGTTTTTTGAGTCCGGCGATTTCTTCCGTCAGCTCATGCACTCTTTTTTCTTCTGCCGGTGTCATTATCGTCCACCTGCCTTTCCAAACAATACGGATTTGTAATCGGGTGCGATGACCTGCAGCAGATACCGTTCGTTGCCGCAGCGGTA
This sequence comes from uncultured Clostridia bacterium, assembly GCA_944386455.1. Classification (GTDB taxonomy): domain Bacteria; phylum Bacillota; class Clostridia; order Oscillospirales; family Ruminococcaceae; genus HGM13222. Next base: position 14,439 of record CALXBC010000015.1, read on the forward strand.
GAGGCAGGTGCCGCGTTCCGGGTATTTGATCAGCTCAAACTCCGCGCTTTCCACCTGCAGGGCGTCCATATATTCCTTTGGATTAATCTGTCCGGCATTGAACAGGAACTGATGTGTCGGAATGGAGAACAGCGGTTTTGTAAACTCACGGATAGACGGGATCAAAAAATCCTCGATGTTCTGGCTGGCCAGAATGATCGAGGATTCCTTTTTACGCACACGTTTCATGGCGTTGCGGATATATTCGATTGCCGTCATGTTGGTCAGGAAGAGGTACAGCTCATCTATGGACGCCGCCGTGTTGCCCTTGCCGAGAAGCTGGTTGCTCATGAAGGAGAGGATATTGAACAGCATGGCGTCCTTGAGCCGCTTGTTGGTATCCAGTAAGCCCTTCACGCCGAATACGAGAAAGGCGTCATCCGTGATGTTGGTGTGTCCGTTGAAGTATTTGCTTTCCGCGCCTACGCACATGGAGTGGATGCCGAGGCATACCTCCTGCAGCGTTTCTTCGGTGTAAAGATATTTTCTCTGCTTATCATAGCTGTAGAATTCTTCCTCGCACAGCTTGTAGAAATCCTCCATAATGGGAAAATCCGAGGGCTTTTTTACGCTGTAGTCGGTGCTGTCGGTGATACCGAACCGGGCATACAGCTTGGAGAGCAGGATTTCAATGGTGTCGATCTGCGCATCCGAAAAATCCTTGTAGCTTCTGAAAAAGTCTTTTAGGAATGCGATGTGCTGGGAAAGCCTTGTCGCTTTTTTAAACGCCGCAGGAGCACCGGGATCAACATCGTCTGTGCTGTCATTCCAAGCTTTGGGTTCCAGAGGGTTAATGGTGTACTCGCCGGACAGAAAGTCAATATAGCAGCCGCCCAGCGCCGAACAGAGTTCCTCGTACTCGCTTTCGGGATCAAGGCAGATAAGCTGCTTGCCGGATTCCCGAAGGTTGGTGAGGATCAGCTTTAACAGATAGCTCTTGCCCTGACCACTGTTGCCTAAAATGAGAATATTACTTGTGGTCTTGTCTTCAGCTCTGCGGTCGAAGTCCACAAGAATGTTCGTCCCGAACTTATCTCTACCGATATATATTCCTTTCGGATCGGTCTTGCCGGAGAAGTTGAAGGGATACAGATTTGCCGCCGAGCTTGCAGGCAGGACGCGCTCATACTGCGCGCCGAACTGATTTGCGCCCACTGGCAGAACAGACAAAAAGCCTTCTTTCTGCCGTAAGGTCAGGCGGTCTACCGAAATTTTAGAGCGTGTCAGTTCCATTGCAATTTCGCTCTGCAGCTCTTTGAGCGCATCCATATTTCGTGCCTTTAATTCGATGAACACTGAGCAGTGCAGAAGCGGCTCGCGGTTCTTGCGGAGATTTGCCAGCAATTCGATCACATCCTGGAGATTGCCCTCGGCTTCGATGGTTTCGTTTACATCAGTGCCGCCGCTTTTGAGCTTGTTTCGGCGGGTGGCGTTCTGGATGATCTTCCTCTGTTCCATGCTTTCGACCAGTCTGTGATAGATGCGTAAGGTTACGCCGCTGCGGTCGGCAAGCTGAGAGAGGATCGCCTGTTCCTCGGTGGAGGGCGGGTATTCACGGATCGCCCATACACAGCGATAGCTGTCGCCTATGATATAGTGGTCGGAAAGGAATTTGATTGTGCCGGGCAGGATCATGTCGAAAAAATCCTTTGTACGGATTTCTTCCTGTTCCTGCGGTGTGAGTACCTTTGGCTTTCGTTTGAACATTTTTCCTCCTTCCGCCGTCTTGCAGACAGAGGGAGGGCATAAAAAATCAGCCGCTTTGCTGTCTGCAAAACGACTGATTGGTTTTTATTGGTTTGAACTTACAGTTCCATTTTCGGAGCGTAGCTCTCGGCAATGTTTTCTTTTACATCATCCTCTGTGGAAATCTCCTGTACCGGCGTATGACATATGGCAAGCTGCGAAAGCTGTTCGATCCGCCGCTGCGCTGCGCCGATGATTGCGCGGATACGAGTATCGTCTATATATTCCTCCGCGCCGTCCGCGGACAAAGCGTCGGCAATCAGTTCCCCGATATCCGACAGGCTGTCAAAATCGATCCAACTGAAGTCAGATACCAACTTTAACTGCTCCGCATGATGATTTTTAAACGGCTTGCAGACGACCTCTTTTTCCGAGCGCATCTGCGCGGGCACCTTGTCGTAGCCGAGGGAGGAGCCGCTGTCATAGATGGGCGCAAAGCCGAGCCATTCCAATGTTTCGGCATTGCGGATCACGCCGAAATTGTTGAAATGCCGGTCTTCGTTGGCGATGATATAGTCCAGCACGATCATTCGGTCGAGATACGGCACGGTGTCTTTGATGCCGAGCGCCTCGCAGCAATTCACAAAGTGCTGATACACCGAGGTGCTGTTGTCCTTTTTCTGTGTTTTGAGAATGCGCCACGCCGGGATTAGCTCGGTGTTTTCGGTAATGAAATCCTCGCACACGCTGTACGGCGCTCCCTTGTTCCAGGTGACCGTGTACGGCACATGGGGGATACCGAGCCGTTCCATGATTCCGGATGCGATCACCTCGTTGAAAGGCTGCTGTCGGAACGGGTTGCTGCCGCCTTTGATCAGGCAGCGTTTACCGTCTATGATCTTCCACCGCTTTTTCAGATTACCGTCCGAGGTGTTGTCGGGGGAACTGAAATCCAGCGCGTCTTTCTTTTTATTTTCCCCGAACAGGACGTCGCCGATATCGTCTGAAAAATCATTCTCAAAGAAGTTGATGCTGTCCCATGTCAGATCGGAGCCTTCGGGACAGATCCAATACTGGTCGGACAGGCTCAGCCCCCAGCAGCGCACCAGCAGCATTTTGGTGCTGCTGATTTCCAGCGCCTCCAGCGCCTCGCGCACACCCGAACGGCTGGCGGGGATGGAACGGTCTGTCCACCACTCGTTGAGCGCCGCTCGGTCAGCAGCGCCTTTTCTTATCGGAATGCCGACCGGCAGATGCTCCGGCGCATAGACCGTCCCGATTTTTTGTATAAAGCCGGTGGCGTCATCCAGTTCCAGTTCCGCCACTGGGATTCGTTTATGCATCAGGGTGCATTTCAAGCTGTTCACCTCATTCCGTTTTTTGCTCACAGCAGAAGATGTTGCTTTCAGAGCGCGCAGCTTTGCCTGCAGCGCCTTGCGCTGTTCTATCTGTCCGGCAAGCGGTTCGATTTCCGAATCGTGCAGATACCGGCTCTGCTTCACGCCGCTTTGAGACCATTGATGATAGTAATAGACCTTTCCGTTGATTTGTTTCTTTGAGATATATCCTTTCGGCAGATCGTTGATTTTTGCTGTCAATTCCGCTATTTGATTCAAAAGCTCATTGTCCTGCATCCGTACCGCCTCCGTTCATCGATTGTTATTATACCCTATTTTAACCCCTTTTGTCAATGAGACAGTGGAAATCGCCCATGAAAGGTTACAGTTTTACGGCTGCCACAATCAGCCTGCCGTTTTTTCCCGAACCGTAACAGGTGGACAGGGTGATGAGCTGCTGACCGTACACAGGCGTAACGCCGGTATCATAGAGCGATTTTTGCAGGAACGCTGCGGTTTGTTCGGTGAAATCCGTGCTGTCGGCCGCATGAATAAAGCTGTACCAAGTATCGGTCTTTTGAACAGCGGCAACGGCAAAGACCATATATTTTTCCATACCATCTGCTGTTTGAAATTCTATAACCGGATGCGCGGCACAGAACGCCGGGTCAGTATAATTCCGAAGTGATGAGAACATCGTGCCGTTCTTCATATTGTGGCCGTAGATGATCAGGTTATCGCTGTCCATGCTGCACCGCCGGTCCAGAAACGGTACGCCGCTTTGACTGCTTTCGCCGTAAAAGCTCCGGCGCAGATATTTCTGCGGATTCTCCGGCGTGTGCATCACAGGGTAATTTACCGCCGTGCCGGGGATACAGAGCCAGCCGATGCAGTCGCTGTTTTGCGCAAACAGAGGCGTAAGATCGCGCTTCTGTTCAAATTCCGGCTTGTTATCGGTGGACGGCGTTTCATCAGACAGGGACAGTTCGGACGGAACAGTCTGCACCAGTTCCGCCAGCTCTGCAAAATCTTCTTTTTCTTTCTGCCGGCCGGAAAGCTGCGTATACACCATAAAGCCGGACAAAGCGGCTGCTGCCGACAGCAGAACAGAAAGAACGGCGAGACTAATCTTCCGAATCTTCGTCATCGTCCGCCTCATAGAACTGCCCGCCGTCCGTATCCGGCATGGATTCTCCGTTCATGGACGCTTCAAAATACAGGGCGAGAAAGCGTTTGATGTCCGCCTTTTTCATACGCCGCACCTCAAAGCCCTGCTCGGAGATGGTTTTCTCGATACGGTTTGCCGCTTCAAAGGTCTGCTTATCCTTCCGGTCTTTCAGCCTTGCGATAAACAGAAACTGCCTTGCTGTTGCCATCTCCATTTGAATATGGTCGAGAAAATCGATATCCTTTTTGATGATTTTCCGCACCTTGGGATTCTGTTCCTCCGAGAGCCTGCCGTTTAAATACGATTTGTTATCGTCAAAGCATTCAGAGGAGTCGGTGCAGGTGATCTCAATATCGGGGATGGCGGACAGCACCATCATCAGGTGGCGTATCTTGATTTCAATATTGGTATGGGACAGCACCGAGATGTTGGTGGGCGAGACGAGATAAAACAAAAGCTCGCCCTTGTTCGTGGCGAGCCCGTATTTCGTGAAGGTCCTGATTCCGATCAGATCCTGCACTGAGCGTCCTTTTTTCTTTTTCTGCGGTTTGTCTTTCTTTGCCATATACCCCGGTCACCTCCATTCGTAGTATTGTTGGGTGGATATAAAGTACCGCACGGCGTATTTCATAAAATCCAGTATGGTCGTATCGTCCAGACGGATGGTCAGAAAGCCATAGCAGAGTGTAACAGCGGCAGGGAGCACAATTCGAAGCTGCACCAGCGCCACAATAGACAGCAGAGCGGCAATGCCGAGAATGCAAAAATCCCGCAGTCCCCAAAGCCACAGGTTGGCTGCGGCTTTTAAGTTCTGCGGATAGAGATATTGCGTCATGTCAGTCCTCCTATCGTTAATTCTTTATCCAGCGCCGCATGCTCCGCATCCTGCCAATTGTCCCTGCACGCAGAAAAGTTTTCGATGAGCTGCTGTGCGGTCAGAGACACATTTGCCGGCTGCTCTGTGTACTCAAACCCTTCCTGACTCAGTTCAAACCAGCAGTGATCTGCTTCTGTATCATACTCGTCAAATTTTCTTTCCGGCAGCCCGACCTGTCGGGGAATAAAGTATTCGCCCATATCGCAGCAATCGAGGATTTGCCTGATTTGTTCCTCTGAAATCTCCCCTTGAACAATACATTCGTTGTAGACTTTATAATTGTCCGCATCCCGGTAAAGATAGCTGATTTTTGTATTCATGCGTTATATTCCTCCTGTTTTTTATCTTCCTGAGGCTCTTGCAACAGAGCGTGTCAGATTAACCGCCGTGGTCGTTGCATGAACAACGCTCATCATATTTACCCTGACCGAGCTGTCAAGCCCGAATTGCTGGGCAATACGAGGCACCTCGTTGGCCGCAAGCATGATGCCAAGTCCCAGGAGCATATTGCCGGGAAAGGTCAAGAGGCCCAAAAACAACAATGAAGTCTGCATAAATGCTGTGAGGCACAGCGCCGCGATCTGCTTCATCCACTGATTAAATCCGTCCTGATATCCTCTCGGTACGCTGAACATATATAAGGCGCCCACCGCCATCTGAATGAGCAGGATACCGCCGCGCTTGATATTCGCAAAAAAAATCTTGACCACGCAGTAGGCAAAGGCGATCAGCGCCAATATATTAAACAAATTCATTTGAATGTTGGTGCTGACTGCAAAGCTGCCCTGCAGGACGCTGGTGCTTTCTCCCGCAAGGTCGAGGGTTCGTCCGCCTGCGAAGAGCGCCGACAGGTCGTGGGAAAAGGTGTTTTGCAGGCTGATGCAGAACTTATACAGTTCTATCGGCACAATGCCGATGAGAGAGCAGGCGAAGAAGCCTTTCAGAATATTGACAGCGGTTGACTTGATATCTGCTCTGCCGTGCTGATATTCTATCGCCACATCAAATATGGCGACAACCACGCCCGCAATAAAAAGCGCCCAGCCGAACAGCGTGAAGAGCTTGATAGTCGCCTGAATCCAGTCAAGGTCAAAGATATCTGCACCCATATTGCCCATCATACTGAAGAAATCGGCTACGGCGTTGTAGATGGTTTCATAAAACCATTTGAGCATGGTGTCCCAGATTACATTGGAAATTTGCTCTCCTAAAAAGTCGAACACGCCACCGATGGCGTCGCCAATACCGGAGAATATATCTCCTAACCAATCGAAAATAGGACATCACCTCCAGTTATATGCCTGTTAATCCCTCAAGTCCAGATATTGGTTCATCAATCATTTCATCTTCTATAGGCTCGCATATTTCTAAAAATTCTTCTTCGGAAGGCAGTGCTGACAAATCAAATGATTTAAAAAGCTTGACAGGGTACATACCGTTTTCATCTTCTTTTTGTCCTGCGGTATAGAACCGTTCAGACTTATCAAGCGGTGTTTCATTAAAGCCCTGATACACCTCAAATGTGTTTTTGTCAAAGTCTATAACATATGCCCACTCGCAAAAAAGGCTATCCCGTGAAAAGTTTAAACTGTTCTGCAGCCTGATTTTGCCGGTCGCACCTGCTACTATTTCTAATATCCTTGCACCGGTATCTCTGCTCAGTTCAGGATGCTTATTGCAAAAATCCTGATAGACGTCATAGTCAATCATTTCTTGCTTGGTATCCACACCGAATTCTTCCCACAGTTTTTCATATTCGGTGTTTGTGAGCCAAGTGCAGTTCTTCAAATTTTTCTTTAACTGTTCTGCCATCGGACTTTTCAAAAATTCGAGGATGGATGCACCCTGACCTTCCGGATATCCGTCCCATTGACCGTACTGTGCGATACGGTAATCGCCATTACTTACAACGCAGATTAAATGTCTTGTTCCCATTTTCTCGCCTCCGGTTACAGGATCGTCCAGATATACAGCGGCGCGGTCAGCGTGAAAATGAGGCAGGCGAACAGGATACATGGCGCGGCAAATTCAAACTGCCCGTGCTTGCGGTACTCAAAATATGCCGTGCCGACCTTCACGAAAAACAGGATCGCAAGGATCATGTCCACCACGGGGAACACCACATTGTTGACCACTGTTTTGATCTGCGTCTGCGCCTGCGTCCATGTGTTTTCAATCGCTCCCGCCACATCGCCGGCGGCAAAGACCGGCACGGCGGAAGCGGTAACAATCAGCACCGTTATGACAGCGCAGACAAGAACTCTTGTCCATTTCTTTTTCATCGGCGTTTTCCTCCTAACACTTTATTGATTTCATTTTCCCGAACCTTTCGGATTGTCACATTGAGGTTTTTGCAAAATTGTATTTCAGCCGCCATGCCCTCGGTCACCTCATCACCGAAGAGCCACATTTCATCACAGAACCATAAAAGCGATAGACCTGCCGCTATGCCGATTTCTCTCTCTTTGGGGATGCTGTCATCAAGGCAGAGCGCATAGAAATGCGGCACGACCGGAGCCGTGCCGCACAGCAATGCATATTTGGTGTATCGTCTGACTTTACGCAGATTTTCCTCTACATCACCGCCGAGGGGAGAGCAGATATACACCTTTTTCATCACTCGTCATCATCATCCTTTTTCTTTTTAATGAGGATGATCGCAGAGGCAACCGCACCGCCCACGGCTACTGCACCGAGTCCGATCCAAAAACCGAGATTGCTCTCATCGCCGGTCTGCGGTACATCAGGGACAGGAGGTGTGATCTTCACCGTCTGACCTTCGTCCTCGATATCCGCATGGACAGCGATTTCAACGTCGTCACGGTACAGACCTTCAAACACCACAATTTCGGCTGCACTTGTCAGTCCTGATGCGTCAAATACAAAGGTAACGGTAATTTCACCGTCCGGCGCATCGGGCTTAAAGGTGAAAGAGCTGCGGATTTCCTCTCCGTCAACAAGCAGAGGTTCTCCTGTGGATTTGTCCATAAGAACACCTTTTACCGTATACTCCTTGCCGGTAGTCAGATTGTTGTAGGATACAACATCCTCAATTTTCACTCTGCTGTTTGCCGTGATTTCTTTCTTTCCGTCTGCGGTCGCCTGTGTTCTGATTTCAGGGATTTTCACCTTGACGGTCTGTCCCTCGTCTTCGATATCTGCATGGACGGCGAGCTCTTTGCCGTCTTTATACAGGCTTTCAAACACCACAATGTCGGTATCTTCCTTGATATATTTGGAATCAAAGACGAATTCCACGATTGCTTCGCCTGTGGGCGCTTCGGGTGTAAAGACCGTTTCGGAACGGATTTCCTCGCCGTTAATCACAAGCGGCTTGCCTGTGGAATTATCCATAAGCACGCCCTTGAGGACATACTCTTTGCCGGGGATCAGGTGCTTGTAAGATACAGTATCGGTAAGGGTGAAGACCTCGGTCGCACAGATTTCCTTTTCGCCGTCCACAGCCGCCGTTGTTCCGATTTCAGGGATACGGTCATTGACTACGGTGATTTCGATGAGCTGTTCATGCTCGGATACGGTCACGGGATAGATTTCCCCACTTAGGAGGAAAGAGTCCGCAGGTCGCAGTTCCTTTATGAGCCAATTTCCGTAAGGGATTTGTTCAAACGTGAAGATGCCGTCCGGCTGTGATTCGGCAGTAAGAACAGCCGTTTCTTCCGTAAACTCGGTTTCGTCTGAACGGAACAAACCGAACAGAGCGCCAGCAATGGGTTCTTCTGTTTCACGGTCAATCTTCAAGCCCTTAATATTCCCGTAGATGAGATCGTTTTCAATCGCTTCGCCGTCATTGACCTGAATTTCCAAAACGGCGATATCCTGACCAGCATACACAAACTCCACAGGATATTTTTCGTCCGAGATAAGATAGTGCTCGTCTACGGCGATTTCCTTGACATAGAGTTTTGCGCCAACGGGGATGTCGGTCTTAAACACCGCCTTACCGTTTTCCGCACAATTGACGATTTCCAGCAGTCCGTCTTTCGGGATCACCAAGCCGTCTGCCGCCGTCAGATCCTCTGCGGCGAACAGTCCGAACTGCACCGAGAGGATTTCGCCGTTTCCGCCAATGCCAAACAGCTCGTTCTGCTCCAAAATTTTGGAGAGACTGAGTTCTGCCTTTTGACGCTCGTTGTAGAACGAGACCTCAGTGGAAGTCACCTCAACATTTTCGCCGGCATAGGTCAACTCCACTGTTTTAATTTCGCTGCTGATCACCATACCATAGGCGGCTTTTTCCTCACAAATTTTGAAAGTTCCAAGATACAACGGTTCTGTGGTCGCAGTGCCGTCCCGGCTTGTCTGTAAACGAGCCACAACCTGTTCATCCTGATATCGGAGCGTTCCATCCGGCGTATAAATATCTCCGACCGCCGTAATGACATAGTGAGTATCCGGTACATTGCCTACCGCGTAAACCGGCTGATAGATGCCGTCTGTTTCCGTCACGGAAGAGAACACCTCGCCGGTCTTGCCGACCGTGATGGTACCTTTCTGCGCGATATTATGCTTTTCGACCACAACAGTGGTTTGTGTGCCGTCCACCTTGAACGGTACGGGCGTAGAGTCAAGGACATACCCGTATGCGCTGCACTGCTCGATCAGCTCGTAATTTCCGAAGCTGAGGGGTTCGGGCATCATCAGCTTTCCAGTGCTATCGGTGTAATAGGTGTCGATATCCACCGGCGTTGGGTAATTGATATGCTGGACGATATATTCGCCTGTGTCCGTATTTCTGACCTTGAAGCCGACGCCTGCGGCTGGGATCACCTTGCCGGTTTCCGCGTCCTTTTTTACGATCTCGATCAGGGACTCAAAGGTGGCGTTGTTGATGAGGTAACGGTATACTTCGCCGTCCTCTTTCACAAACACATCAAAGGCGGGCAGCAGTTCTTTGCCGTCCCAGCCCTTTGTCTGTTTTACCGTGTAAATGCCGTAAGGGAGCAGTTTAGACTCGGCAAAACCATACGAATCGCAGACAAGGATATCCCGTTCGGTTTCTTCCGCGTCCGCATAGCTTCCGGCGCTTTTCAGGAACACTTCAAACTCCGCGCCTTCTTCGGGTGTTTCGATCTGTGTTTCGCCGTCATCGCAATGTTTGATCACGGCGATTTTTCCTTTCTTGACCGTTTCATAAGAGTCAAGCGGTGCGGCGAGATTAAATTCCGCCGTATAGAGCTTCGCCTCCGCGCCGATATGCAGGGATTCGGTGTTAAGCAGGTACCCCTCGCTTGGCTCGATCTCCCGCAGAGACCAGTCGTTTCCGCAGACATAGGATTTTGTGGTGAACTGCCCATTGCGGTCGGTTTCGTACACATCCATGAGCTGCCCGCCGTTGAATACACCGTATTTTGCTCCGGCGAGAGAAGCATCGCCCTGCGGCAGTCCTTTTTCCCTGTCGGATTTGGTGACGGTGAGGCTCCATTTTTTGAGGACATTGTGGAAGCTCTTGTTGGTCGCCTTGTTCCACTCGATGGCAGCGGTCTGTTTCTCCGGCACCACATATTTGATATCCGTATCCACCTCTTCGAGCGTGTATGGCGTGCTGCCGGAGATGAGGACGTCCTCAAAAACAGCGGTGCCTGATGCATCGGTCACAGCGTATTCATCTACGGCAAGACCGGAGAGCGAAGTACCGTAGAGGTGGAATTTGACGCCCTCGGTCATATTGTCCTCAGAGGTCTTGACCACCTTGAGGCTGCCGCGTTTGAGAACGTTGTTGAATGTTACGGTTGCCGTCTGCCCGGACACCACAGTTACCCTGCGGCTTTCCTGCGGCTCATATTTGTTTTCTGTCTGCTCGGTTACGGTGTAGACGCCCGGATTGAGATGATCCACCTGAATCTGGCCGCCGTTGGCGGTTTGAACAGTTTGGTCAACACCATTTCCCTGAATGCGGAAAGAAACACCGTCAATTTTTCCGTCCTCGCTGGTCTTTACGATCTTTGCCGATCCCTGCGAGACCTTGATATTGAGATAACCTTTTACAGGATCGTTGACCTCCTGTGCGTAGGTGACGGTATCCTGCAGTTCTCCGTTCGGGCCGTAAACACCGTCCGTCCAAGTGATGACACCGCGCCTTTGCGAATTTTTCTTTTCTGCGGTAATCGTGACGGTACTGCTCGGCGCTTTGTCGGCGGTGATCGTCAGCTTATTTCCATTTACGGAAAAATGAATACCCGAAACGCTTGCGGAGAACGAATAGTCGGAGAGCACATTGTTTTTGTCGGTGAGCGTAGCGGTGTATTTTTCGCCGTCCCATTCCAGTTCAATATTCTGCGCTTTACCTGTGGATTTGGAGAAGAAGCTCGGCACTTTGGAATGGGTCTGCACGCTTGCCGCAATGGAATTGTAGTAGCTCATAATCTTACTGTGTAAAGGATGGTTTGGGCTGATCTGATCGAGAATAGCGTCTTTGCCGCCGGTGCTGACCTTATTAAAGTCTGCGTCACGCTCGCCAACCACGGTTTCCCAAATTAAAAGCTGCGTGGCGACAGCGTGAGCCAGCTTGTCGCCGCCCTCATTTTGCGAACGCCAAGAGGTCGAAATCGTCCCCGTGTAGCCATATTGCATGATTCTGCCAATAAACAGTTTTATATCATCGGGAGAAATGGTTTTGTTGTAGGACGAGGGGTAATTATCCCAAAAGTTTTCACCTTTTTTGGTGAAACGATCACCCGTTTTCAGATGAACACCGGGTTCGATGCAGTAGCAGATGTTGCCGTTATACGAACCCATAGCATAAACAGAGGTATAGCGGGATGTGTCGGTCGCCCAGCCGTTCATAAACTCATGGCTGCCGTGTCCCCATTCGCCGCTGTAGTTGTCATCCCCGTCACGGGGGAAGGAGACAAGATACACCTCATCGGTTTCTTCTGCGGCGTAGGCGGTCGTACCAAAGCCCGCAAGGGTGGTAACGCACATCAGCGCCGCAAGAAACAGCGACATTATCTTTTTGACTTTTTTCGTTTTCACTTGAAAACCTCCTTGAAATGAAAAAACGCACCGTGATTTTTACACAGTGCGTTTATATTGAAATATCCAGTTTTGATTTTGGTTTAAGCGTAGCCGATATATAAATCGTAGCTCCCATCGGAGCGTTCCTCCGCCCATATCCAGACATCGGTAATATCCTCGTCCTTACTGTATCGGTTTAAGCGGCTTTCAATATCCCGTTCCAGATACAGGCTGTGCGCACCTGCTGTGATTGGATTGTCCCAGCAGTCAACCGCCGAGCTTTCCAGCCGCAGCCCAATGCTCACAGCGTAGGTTTTCGCATAGTCGATCCAAGTCTGAATGTTAAAGTCGGGAATGGTGAGTTCTTCGGGCAGTGCGGTTTCCTGCGGCGGCTCGCTCTGTGGCGGTTCTTCCGCAGGTGGCTGTGTCGGCGCAGGTTTTGGTTTTTGCGTTTCCGGTTCTTTCGGCGGCGGTGTGGATGAGACAGGATTTGTTTTTTCTTCTGCCCGTGCAGGCTGTTTTGGTTCGGCGGCATATTCCGTGCCGGACGGCTCTGCCGGGGGTTCTGTTTCTTCTGCCTGCAGCCGAGTTTCGGGTACGCTTTCTGCCGGATTCTCTGATTCTGCCGGAGCAGACGGACTGGCAGGAATATCCTCGCTTGATTCGGCAGCCGATGTTACATCTGCCGAAGTGCCGACCGAGGATGGATTGTCGGTTATCGTCAGCGGCGGTTCTTGTTTACCGCACCCTGCAAGGCTGATGAGCGTCAGACCTGCGAGGAGGAGCGCGTATCGTTTCAGTTTTATCATACGGATCACCTCTGACTATAAGGATACGGAAAAAAGCCTGAAAGTCCAGCGAGAATCGGCTGTTTTTTGAAAAAATCACATTCTCTGCTCAAAAACCGGGGCTTCGTCTTCATCCGGTTCTTCCAAATCCTGTGATTCATCTTCCTCCATGTGCAGCCGCTGTTCATATGCTTCCAAAACCGCGTCGCTGACAGCATTGCGGGAGGTTTCATTCAGAGCAAACGCCACATCCGAATACTGCATATTGCCGTTTCGGTCTTTGTAGGAACGGTACGGCATTCTTGCGAACAAACCGTTTTTGCTGTCCATCACGGCGATATCCCTGATCACATACTCGCCGCCGAGGATTACGCTGGCGTATGCCTTGATGCGGTTGTCTTTTCCGATAAAACGGTCAATTTGTGCTTTTACTTTCATTTGAGATCATCCTTTCCATTATAAAGAGAAAAAATAGAAGCCCATATTGGACTGTACTTCTTCCGGTGAGATATCTTCGATTTCCTTAAAGCGCTGCATATATTTCTGCATTTCTTCATCTGTGAGAGAACGGAAGTTTTCGCCGTCTTCGCCCACTACGAAAAACGGACCGGCAATCACATCACCGTTTAAGCGGCGGTTGCCGTCCATACCGTTGAGTTTTGATTCCTCATTGCAGACGAGCAGCGTGCCGTCACCGTTGCCAATGACCTCAATCAAGCCGCCGACTGTTTCCTGTAAATCATCAAGTTGGTCGGTAATAAACAGCTCATGAGGAGACTCGTGCGGTTCCACCATAAGGACGCGAAGCATTTTAGGCATTCTTCTCACCGCCCTGCTGTTCCGCCCATTTAACCGATAAATGAATGAGGGCGGCTCGCTGTTCATCGGCGGAGAGACCGTCAAGAAACTGCAGCAGCGTGATGCCGTCCGCCTGCTTACCGACTGCAGGGCGTGTTCCTTTGCAGTTATCGCAGATTTTCTCTCGTCTGACCATAATGGTTCGATCATCCTGCTCGGTAAAGGACAGTACATCGTTATACTGAAAGCCGGCACGCCTGCGAATTTCATAGGGAATCGTAATTCTTTCTCGTTTTCCGAGAATACGGTACAGCTTATTCAACGTCTTCACCTCCGTCAAATTGCTCTTTCAGGCATTCGCCGCAGCAGGGGCAGCAGTAAGGACAGCCTTCGCAGTCATCGTTATATACTTCACAGAAGTCATCTCCCGGCGCTTTCTGAATAACGATGCGGCTGCCGTCTGCAAATGCTTCCACCGTTACGCCGGGAGTAATTCCCACAGCATTCAGTGCCTCTGCAGGTACGGGGATCATTTCAAATTCATATCGTTCCATTATAAATTATCCTTTCATTTAAAATTTCCTGCGTGTCAAGTTCGTTAAACAGCGTAAGCTGAATACAGGATCGGGCAAGCTCGGTGGTGTCGTAATTGGAGATCAAGAGTTCGGGGTACTGCTTTCCGTTATCGTACCGCTGTGCGATATTGGAAAGCCTTGTCGTTCCCTCAATCACGATGCCGGGGCGGGTATACAATTCTCGGATAAATTCACAGTCGTTATAGGAAAGCAGGAATTTTCCTTTTATAGAGAACAGTGCTTCGGCAAGTCCCTGATGGTCAAAACCATCGGCAGACACCGCTTCATAGTACTGATCTGCCTGATAATACGGCGGATCGCAGTAGAAGAAGCTCTCCGGCCGGTCATATTGTGAAATGAGCTTTACGCAGTCCTTGTTCTCAACAATGACCTTCTGCAGCCTTCCCGCCGCAGCTTCTATCAGGGGAAAATTGTTCCACATGGCGTGGGGCTGACTGCCGAAGGTGGAGGCTCCGGCTGCGTAGCTGTATCGGATCAGCGCATAGTAATAAGCGGCTCTGCGCACATCGGGCAAAACTGCCTGCGAATGAAGCATCTGCTTCATATATTCAAAATCAAGGCGGGAGTTGAGCAGATACCGCAGTTCGCCGCAGAGTTTTTCCGGTTGCTCCCGCACACACCGATACAGATTGACAAGGTTTCCGTTGAAATCATTGAACACTTCAAAATCGTTTCCGGGCGGTTTGTGAAACAGCACCCAGCCCGCGCCTCCGAACACTTCGATATATCTTTTGTAGTCCAGCGGAAAACGGGCGAGAATTTCGTCACGAAGGGCTTTCTTACCGCCCACCCAAGCCATAAAGCTGTTAATTGTTGATCACCTCCTTTGCGGAGGCGTCTGCGTGTATGAATTTCTGCAGAAAACAAACGAGGTCGTTTTCCATGTACGCAATTCCATACACGCAAAACGACCTCGTTTTTTAATCTCGATTATTCAGTTTTTTATTGAGCCTGTAGATTTTCTGCTCGTATTCGGTGATGCGGTTTACCTGCACACAGCACAAAATCACTGCGGCAATACAACCGCCAAGTAAAAGGCCGATGACAAAGTTCAGCATAGATTCATCACCTCGCTTTCCTGCGGAGCATCGGATTTTAGAAATTCTCCAAGCGTTTGTTCTCCGCCGGTAAAATTCGGCTCGGTATCCTCGGTAAAGGAGATATATCCCTGTTTTCCGAAATCAATCGGCTCTTTTGTAATAACGCTGCCGCCGTGATTAACGCCCACCCTTGGTTCAACCGAACAGAAACGGCCGCCGTCATCGCTGTGACGCAGATGGTAGCAGTACAGCCCTTGAGGGATATCCGCGTCCGTCAGGCGGGCGTTGGTAAACAGAGCAGGTTTGCCAAGCAGTTCGATCTGCTGGTATTCCTCAAGCTCCAAATGGATATATTTTGTTCCTTCGGAGTTCAGGCATAAATCCAAATCAAGCGGATCATAGTCCCACAGCTTACAGGCAAATTCAACCGCCTCCGCTTCGCTTTCGGGGCAGTATTCCTCAATCCGTTCTCCGTTTTGATAGCTGCATCGGCCGCAGTTTTGTCCGATATCCTCGTCCGCCCATTCATGCTCCAGCCTAATATCGGGGAACATCTGCGTCAGCTTTTCGAGAATGGGATGCGGCGCAGACCATGCCGTTTGGAAATACAGTGTGTCGCCGTCATGGTAGTCGATGGTATCCTCACTATATCCATAGGCATTCCATTTGGTTCCCCAATTCGAGATGCACCAATCGTACCATGTCGGCGCGCCGAAGTCACGGATATTGCGCCATGCGGCTTTGCCAAGCTCCCATTCGTCACGCCTGATATCTGTACGCTGGCGCAGGAAAATTTCTTCGCTTTCCACAGGAATGTTTCGCAGCTTATCCATATTCATGGTTCCGGCGAGTGTATACACATCGATAAAATCCCGATAGACTTTCAGTCCTCGGTCAGTTCGGCTGCCTGCCTCAATATCGAGACTTTTTGACATAGGAATGATCTTGTTAAAATCCACCGATCCGATACCATGTTCATCGGATTTGATTGTTTCCAGCATTGACCGGATTTTTTCAGGATCGCCTTGAAGCGATATATGGTTTACAACATGATTCGGCATTTATTACTTCTCCTGTTCATAGTAAATTTCTTTTATTTTCTGCCCGATAGCAGAAATGACGGGAACGCTAACTGCGTTGCCCGCCATTTTGTATAGCCGACAGTCCGAGAGACCTGTTGCGGCTGCTTTATTAAATTGTTCATCGGTAAAGCCCTGCAAGCGCCAGCATTCAATCGGCATGAGTTTTCGGATTCTGCCTTTGTGCCATACACCGCGCCGATCCTGTGCCGTGATGGTGAACATCGGCTCATTGGGTTCTTTGACTCTGCGCCCTTGCTGACGGACGGTTTCTCTATCGGGCGTGAGGATCGCTCTGGGTTCATCTGTCACAAGAACGGCAGAGTGTTCGCCTCTGTGATTGCTGACTCCGCTGTCCTGTCTTGCCGTAATGCATCGGGCGGTATCGGTAATAATGGGATCGGGATTCATATCAATAAAATACAATCCTGTTTTGCCGCCCCAGCCGCCGCTGCCTGCACACTGCGTACAAGCTACTCCGTTTGTTTCATAGACTCTTTGTCCCTGTGGTCCTGAGATAAGTTCTTTAAGATTTTCCGCATTGCCGCAGGTGAGAGGAAATATCCGTCCGGCACCTCGTCCTCCAAAACTTGCGACAATGTACAGCCGCCTTCGCTGCTGCGGGACTCCGAAATTTGCGCTGTTATGCACACACCATTCGAGATCATACCCCAGCTCAGTAAGCGTGGAGAAGATGGTAGTAAGCGTCCTGCCGCCGTCATGCGATAACAAACCGGGGACATTTTCCAGGAGAAGATATGCAGGCCGTTTCGCCTCAGCGATTCGGGCAACCTCAAAGAAGAGAGTTCCTCTTGTATCGTCTGCAAATCCGAGCCGTTTTCCGGCAACCGAGAAGCTTTGGCATGGAAAGCCCGCACAGATGAGATCGATGTCGGGCAGGTCATTTGGGTTGATAGTTCTTGCGTCTTCAAAATACAGTTCTCCTTTTGGATTGTAGATAGCGTTATATGCCTGATTTGTATATTTATCTATCTCGCAGTGACCGATGCATTCGTAGCCGCCGACTGCTTCCAGTCCTGAGCGGAAACCGCCGATCCCCGCGAACATATCAAAAAATCGTATCGACATAGGGCGTCACGCCCTTTATTTTCACATCATCCTTCCTTACTGCATTTTCATACCGAAATCCTGTGCTTTGCTCATTTCCTGTTCTTCTGCAAGCTCCTGCTCCGTCAGTCTGCGGAAACTGTCCTCGCCGGGGACAACGCCAAGCTGCCTGCCGTTATCAAAATCACAGTGCAGCGTTCCCATATCATCCACCGCCCTGACCGTACCTCTCGTGTTAGGCTCGATGGGGCGGGGGTCGTCGCCCATCTGCAAAAGCATGATCCTTGTGCCGGGCGGATAGTTGTCCTTCATACGCTGTGCAAAGCGCCGCTCTGTTTCAAATTTGTTCATCTCATTCCATCTCCATTCCAAATAATTCTTCCGGCGACCAGGTAAAGCTGAAATTCACTTCCTTTATATTGTCACAGTAATCTGCAAGGAAGCTGCTGCCGGATTTAAGCCGTGAGGAAAGCTGCAGAATATCCGAATAGGAGGCATCAATTGTTTCCCCCTCACCATAGAGGTAAGCATCGGCATGAATCAACACTTCTGTTTCTTCATCGATATATTTCAGAAAGTCATCGAATTCATCCCAATCCTCCAAATCATCGTATTCTCTCGGAATTCCTCCAACGAGAAAACTTACTGCGTCATTTCCTGCCGTTACAGTTACCTGAGAAAAGAGTAAGGCCATATTTCATATCCCTCCAATCTGCTGTTTTTCGAAGCCGAGATTATCAGACATTCTCTGTTGGAAATCCATTTCGTTTTCCATGAAGTAATCATTGCCGCTGTGCCAGAAAGACACATAAATATCTCCGTCATCGGTTTTGATTTCACGCTGTTCCAGACCTTCTCCAAAGCCATCCGCCGCCTGACCGATCAACTCATCGATCCATTCTTTTTCTTCTTCGGGGGAGAAGGGTTCCCGAAGTCCGGTGTGGATTACACCGTACAGCTCACCGCCGAATTTCTGCACATCCCAAACAGCAGAGACGAGCTTGGCTTTTGCACCTGCGCTGCCGTCAAAATAGTCCTCCATATTATGAAGATCGCGCTCCTGTTCACGCTTTACAAGTTCACGGATTGCCTCCTCATGGGCAACGCCGTAACCGTTGTCAACCTCGTACCAATCCCCATATTCTTCATCTGTCATGTGAATTTGGAGAGGGCAGTAATAATTAACGGTAACGCTGATAAGTTCCTCCGTCATGGCTTTGATATCTTCCATAACTGCCTGCGGAGAGAAATACTGACTGTGGATGATATGTTGTTCCAGTTCTTCCAAAATTTCCGGTATGGCGTTTTCCACCATGTGGGCGCACAGGTTGGCGTCTTCCAATGAATGAGACGGTTTGAACAGCACCGCCAAGCTGTTGCCGATATCCGAATCGGCAAAGAGCTTTACCTGAATGCCGCCGTCCTCATCGTCGTTAATGGGAATGTTCCGTAGTCGGCTGCGGATACCGATCTGCGACAGATCATACAGCAGGGAGAAGGGATCAGAGGAAAGGTTCAGCACGGCTGTTTGATCTCCGTTTTGAATCAGGGCGTTAATCATATCGTACCTCCGTATTATTTAAGATTGCAGTGCCATAGCGGGCGATGGTTACCGCCTGTACGATCAGACGGAAGGCATTGTCGGAGACGATGCCGTTGTCCGCCAGCTCGTACAGTGATATTTGTTTTTCGCCGGTCTGCAGTTCCTTAACTGCTTTCCATAGGGCGTAGCTGTCTGTGGAAACATTTCCGAGACGGACGCTTTTTAAATCCACTTTTCCGTTTGGGGTGAATAGGTGTTTTGTTTTTATCCACAGTGTATGGTCGGCAGTCAGCAGATACAAAACAGCGAGAGTCTTTTTACCGGGCTTTCGCATAGATAATCGCTCGGCTTCAAAAATCTGCTTGTGCCTGTTGTTTTGGAATATCATTTCTGCATCATCCTTTCGGTGGTATATTTGTGACAGGCGTTTTTGGAATGCTGTATTTTGGGCATCTTTGAAAACAGCTTTTACCGCATCGCCAATAGTAGCTGCGCCGCATCCAAGCCGGATATCCAACACAGGACAGAGCGTCAAGATGCATCCATTCTTTTTTCTGTAGTAGAGACAAAGTCTGCAATCGCAGTCTTTCTTGGTGTATTGATACAATCTGCGAAACCGACCTCCGCCTTTCTGTGTGCCGTAGGGCAGTTTTTTCATGATCGCCTCCATACTGTTGAGGGCGGGGGTATTGGTAAAGTACATTTTGTCAGCTCCTTTTCGTGAAATGAAAAAAGCCCGAAGTCTTTTGCAAAACTTCGGGCAGTTAAACGCAAAAACGGCAGACAAGTTTTTAGTGACTTGTTTGCCGTTTGAAGCAGTTATTCTGTTGTACGGGAGTTCAATTCTATCCGCAAAGCAAAAACAACCGTTTTATATCTACGAATATGCATCTTGAAATCCCGGCGTTTGGGCAGCAAAAAACCCCGATAAAATCGGGGTTTATGCGGAACATATCTTTTTTATGTTCCTATTATGGTGGACCCGAAGAGATTCGAACTCTCGACCTCCGCGATGCGAACGCGGCGCTCTCCCAACTGAGCCACGAGCCCATATCATTTTTTCTTAAAAGCAGTATTTATTATAGCATAATCAAAGCAGTTTGTCCAGTATTATTTCAAAAAAAGATGAAAAGCCAGGAGAATACAATATCTATTGTACTTCTATACAGCGCATTATTATAAGGAATCCCGCATCTTAATTTTAATGCAAGATTGTGTCAATTGCTTGAGACATGGATTACCTGTAAAACTGCAGTTCTGCATGTTTTTACCCTTTTTGAAAGCAAATTTTTCACTTCTTTTTGATGAAAGATTCTGTATCAATTCATTTTTTTATTTCCAGAAACTTTATCCGGCTTCCTGATTTTCACGATATTTTTTTAAAAACAGCTTTTCCTGAATAATTGAAACAATCCAGTGAACGACCATACCAAAGCCGAACATCAGAACAATAGCGTCCATATTAAATACGATCGCTTTTGCGAGATACAGGACATAAAAAATGCCATAATAGATCAAGTTGATAATAACCGAATTTACCGCATTGTATGTTGTCTTACCAAGTCCAATAAAAATATTGTCTATGATTGCATACCCCGCATAAGCGATATAGAAGGGTGACAACTTCAGCACGATATCAAATATTTCATTTGCATTTGAAAGTTTTTGAGCATATTGAAAAAAAGGCATCCAGCCTGGAATCGATAACGTCCATAAAATAACAACCGCGCCGCTGATAAAATAGTAATTTGATTGCTTCAAATTCTTATAGCCTACTTTGCAGTCGCTTTTGATAACCTCTGCAAGAGCGGAAATTGGAAGCAGCAGCCATCCCCAGATAAAGTTGTTCGCAATCCAGTAGTTGCCCTGCTCGGCAACAAGATTCAACATTCTGCAAATCATAACAGCGTAGATAAAATTATCAATAAACTGCTGCAGCCCTGAGAACACACCGGTTCTACACCATTCCCTGAAGGCGTAAATGTCGGTCTTTTTATACCATGATAGTTTGATATAGCCACCCGCATAAAGCAGCAGAAACGAAGCAGCCGCAAGAATTGTGTTTACAATGATATTTGAAACCGCCGCACCATAGACACTAAAATTGGGAATCAGCAAAAAATCCGCAATCACAGACAAAATCGTTCGGAGCGCCAGAAAAATATAGATATTCTTGCTCTTACCCACAACCACGAAAACCACATTGAAAAAACTCACGGTGATAGCAATCATAAAGGCAATGGTTTCGAGTCTGAGATATGTATTCGTCACAGAAAAAGCAATTTTGCCGGGATTCATGACGGATATCAGTTTACTGCCGTAAATCAAAACACCGAGGGAAAACATCATATATGCAATAAAACAAACAGCCCCTGTTTTAAATACACTTTCTGCAAATTGCTCTTTTCGGCTTTTCAATATTTTATTGAGAATGGAATAAAGCGGAACAATCAAAAAAGCTTGTAAGGTTTCGTTCATCAAGTCAAACCATTCCATCTGACCGATGATATCAAATGTTTCCGCTTCACCGTTTGCAGAAAGCAGAAAGGTTTTAACTGTTTGATAGACAGCAGGAATCAACGCCAAAGCACAAAGCGAGAACCATAGCTGCCAGTTGAATTGTTTCAGGCACTTTAATTTTCCTTTCATTTTAACTCCTTGTACAATTCTTGCATACGGTTTAGAATTTTCAGCATCAGTCCTATATCCCATGGAAGCCGGATAACAGCTTATTTTACTAAAATGCTTTTACTGTCACGGTTTAGCTTTTATATAGGCAGTGAGGCCATACAGTTATACTATATTGCAATATTAAGTGATATGCATTTTTCTGTAATACAGGAGCGCAATAAGTATTAGACGGATGAAAAAAGGAGAAGCTCTTCAGCCTCTCCTTTCATCATTATTCCTGCGGATTCGGAGCACCTACCGGACATACGCCGGCGCAGGCGCCGCATTCGATGCAGAGATCCGGATCGATCTCATATTTTCCGTCGCCTTCTTTAATAGCGTCAACCGGACATTCCGCCTGGCAGGCGCCGCAGCTGATGCAGTCATCATTGATACAATATGCCATTGGAATACACCTCCTCAAAAGAACAGGCCGTGACTATTCACAGCCTTATGCCTCTATTTTACCACAATTTTATGATTTTTCAAGGCTTTTCTGAAAACAAAATGAAAAAGGTTATTCTTCTAAAGAAGAGAGCTCCTTTAGTTCCTTTTTGTCCACCTTGATAACAGCATCCTTCAGCACGCGAACCTCCTTTTTATGATAAGTGCGAGGCGCCGCATCCGGATTTTTGTCCAGCCGTATTTTCAGCATCCCGGTCAAAAGATTGACATCGATAACCGTCCCCCGTCCATCCGGGCATTCCACCAAAGCGCCGTTTTTCGGGGTCGCGCGCAGCAGCTGCTCATATACATCCTGCTCATATTTCAGACAGCACATCAGTCTGCCGCAGGTACCTGAAATTTTGGTCGGATTGAGAGAAAGAGACTGCTCCTTTGCCATTTTGATAGAAACCGGCTGAAACTCGCCCAGAAAAGTAGAGCAGCAAAACGGCCGGCCGCAGATACCGAGTCCCCCCAGCATTTTGGACTCGTCCCGCACGCCGATCTGCCGAAGCTCGATTCTGGTACGGAAGACCGAGGCCAGATCTTTTACCAATTCTCTGAAATCCACTCGCCCGTCAGCGGTAAAGTAAAATAAAATTTTATTATTATCAAACGTATATTCTGCATCCACCAGCTTCATATCCAGCTTATGCTCCAGGATCTTTTTTGAACAAAGCGCAAAAGCATCCTTGCTTTTTTCCTCGTTGTCCCTGATTTTTTTCAAGTCATCCTCATTGGCAATCCGAATAACCGGCTTGAGCGGGGAAACCACCTCACTGTCAGGCACCTCGCGGTTTGCGAGCGCGACCTCACCGCATTCGATTCCCCGTGATGTTTCTACAATAACCTTTTCCCCTGTATTGATCTGCTGACCGTTTGGATCGAAATAATAGACCTTTCCGACATTTTTAAAACGGACTCCAATAATTTCCGCCATCCATCTGCCTCCTGTACTCAAATAATCCCTTTGATGCTTCCGCCCAGATTCCAAAGCATGAGCGGTAAATTCACATTATATTTCAAATACGACCTGGTTTCATCAAAAAGCTGTATCAGCCGCACGGCCTGCGCGGCCGTATACTTCTCAGCAAGCTTTGCAGCCATCTCCGGAAACGCACTGATCAGGCATTTGCTCCCCGCCTTCACAGCCAGCATGTCCCGCATCACTGTCGTCAGGCAGTCAAGCAGCTGCTCGGGCAGACCGCTTTTCATTTTCTTATTTTCATATGCAGCCAATGCTTTCAGCAAATTGTACTCACTGCCTGATAACATGGCGTCCAGCACTGCCTGCCGACGTCCCCGCTCTTCCTGATAGGATGCGTCAGTCAAAGCATCCAGCGCCAGACCGATATTTCCATGAAACTCTGCCGCCAATTGTTCAGCCGTCTCAGGCGGCGCATCCTCCTTTTCACAGAGCGCCGCCGCGCACTCTTCCGCTGTAACCGCAGTCAATCCGACCGGAACACAGCGAGACACAACCGTATTGGCAAGCGCAGTCCGGCTGCGGCAGGTCAGCAGAAACACTGTATCCTCAGGCGGCTCCTCAAGAATCTTCAGCAGAGCGTTCTGTGCCTCAATGGTCAGCTCTTCGGCGCGGCAAATAAGATAGACCTTATAATCCCCGTCATTCGGCAGTGTATAAACGCTTTCTTTGATCCTGCGCACCGTGTCCACCTTATTTTTGCTGTCGTCTTCATAGATATGAAGATCAGGATGCACCAGCCGCTGCGTTTTATAGCAGGCGGGGCATTCGCCGCATGGCCTGTCCCCGGCGCCGGTACACAGAACAGCAGCAGCAAACAGCCGTGCAAACGCCGTTTTTCCGGTGCCGTCTTCTCCTTCAATGAGATAGGCATGACACAGACGCCCACCCTGTACTGCCGAAGTGAGCGTCTGCAAAGCTCTTGCATTTCCATAAAACTGTCTGGACATAAAATCGTTTCAACCGGACAGCATATTTCCTGTCCGCTCCGAATCATAATTTTCCCGGTCAGACCTTTTCAAACCGTTCAATATTGGTAACAAAGATCGTCGCACCGCCGACCGACACCTCAACCGGGAACGCATTGAACGCTCCCATCCCATATGCGGTAGAGGTGGGAACCATCTGCGTTCTGCGTTTGGAATATTTGGTGATGATCTCAATCACGGTATCAACCTTTTCATCCTCAGTCGCGATCATGAAAGTGGTATTTCCAGCCATCAGAAAGCCGCCCGTCGAGGCCAGCTTGGTGGTGAAAAATCCCGCCTTTGTCAGAGAGGAAGAGACAATCGAGCTGTCATCATTGCTTACAATCGCATAAATCAGTTTCATCGTTCCGGCATAGATTTTGGAATCGGCTATGCCCGCACCTCACTTTCAGCGTAGTATTAGAAAGGAAGTTCCTTTCCTATTATCATTTTACCACTTTTACCACAAAATTACCACTGTTTTTTAAAATAATTTCCGCCTGTGGTGTAATTTTTTCTCCCGGGACCACAACAGGGACTCCCGGCGGACAGGTGATAACAGTCTGGGCGGCCACTTTTCCGACAGCGCTGTCAATCGGTACGGTCTCGCTGTCTGCAAAAACCGCCTCATGCGGAGGCATCACAGCTTCCGGCAATTCAAACGCCAAAGGGACAGGCGCGCTTTCCGACCGCGGCATCGCAGCCAGTTCTTCAAGGGCTTTCTCCAGCCGCTGCCAATCAACAGAACGATTAAAAGGCGACGCCATCAGCACCGCATAACCGCCGCCAATATATTCGGGCTCAATCTGATGGCTGTGAAAATATGTCAGTGCCGCAGAATCCGTCATACCAAAGTCTGCCATACAGACAGAAAGCCGCAGCGGGTCGGAAGCGCCTCCGGGCACACAGATCCCCTTGCTTGCGCAGTACTCCTTCAGACGGGAAATCTGCGCCGCTGTTTCCCGATAGGCCGCAGCTCCGTTTGACTCCAGCCAGTCCATGCACAGGCCGACAGAGCGCAGGATGAGATAGGACGGACTGGTACTGCCGAACAACGCCATCGCGGCCTTAATCTGTTCTGCGTCAAACCGGGAAGAATAGTGCAGAAATGCACCGCCGGTCAGCACCGGCAGGGTCTTGTGCGCGCTGTCGCAGCAGAGATCCGCGCCCAGCGTCATGGGATGCCGGTCAGGGTCATGAAGCTTCAGGGCAGCCCCATGGGCATTATCTGCCACAAGAAGCAGTCCTCGTGCATGACAAATCTCCGCAATTGCAGCAATGTCAGTCAGGCAGCCCAAATAATCGGGAGAGGTCAGATACACGCCACGCACCTCGGGATGCTCATGAAGGCTCAGCGTAATCTGCTCCGGCGTCAAGGCTCCGCCGACCCGCGCATGGTCAAGCGGCGCGGGGCAGACCCAAACCGGTTCCAGCTGCAGCAGTGCACAGGCATTGACAAATGCAGTATGCGCATTGCGGGCAGCCAGAATGCGGTCTCCCTTCCGGAAAGCAGCGGCCAGCATGGCCTGGATACAAAGCGTGCTCCCGCCCGTGCTGACCGCAGTGCCAAAAACACCGTAAAAAGCGGCAATCCGTTCTTCCAGCTCCCGCAGGACGCCGGAGGACTGGAACAGAACATCCGCTCCCGTGACCTCAGTGATATCGAAACGTCCAAGTCCTGCTTCCAGCAGCGGTGCAAAGTTTCCCTTATGCCCCGGCATATGAAAGCGGGAAATCCCGCTGCTGACATATTCTTGTAAAAACTGCTCCAAACCCATGATTTTTCATTGAAAAGCATGCCGGACAGCAACTGCTGCCCGGCGGCGTTTTTTCCTTTCTATCGGTATCTGTTACTGAGAAGAAACCGGCATCTCGTCCTCGGTTTCGATCCCGGAGCCGGAAATGGGAATCGCCTCCCCCAGATACTTCGGGGCACGGTGCAGCAAATCCACGTCCAGCACCGCCTTCACTCTGGCGAGGCTTTCCCGCAGGTTATTGTAAAGCTTTTTGGTCATGATATCCGGCGCAGCATAGCCCTGTGCCTCGATCCCCAGCCGTCTGGCAATATAAACGGAACGGTACATGTGATACCGCTGCGTCGAAATAATCAGCCGTTTGACGCAAAAAACATCTCTGGCACGGTACATGCTGTCATAGGTATCAAAGCCCGCGTGATCCATAAAAATGTCTTCCTCCGGCACACCCTTATCCAGCAGATACTGCTTCATGGCGCGCACCTCATTGTATTCCTTGCTGCCATGGTCGCCGCTGACAATGATTTTCGGCGCCAGTCCTTTATCATACACCTCATATCCGTAGTCCAACCGATATTGCAGGATCGGAGAAGGTGTGCCGTCCTCATAGACCCGTGCTCCCAGGACTAAAACGGCGTCCGCAGGTTCCAGCTCCTCCAACTCCTTGATATAGGGGGACGCTGTATTGATCACCAGAAGCTGAATCGACGCAAAGCCCGCTGCTGCCAGCACGATCAGGGCTGCAGCAGAAATCAGTACGATTTTCACGACCTTTTTCTTTTTTGCTTTATCCATAAGATTGCCTTTCCTCCGCCTGTGACAGCAAAAATAAAGCTCAGAACAGTCCTTCGATCCGGCCGGTTTCGTCAATGTCGATTTTCAGCGCGGCGGGAGCCTTCGGGAGCCCGGGCATCGTCATGATATCCCCCGTAAGCGCCACAATAAAGCCGGCGCCGGCAGAAAGCCGCAGACTGCGTACCGTGATGCGGAAATGCTCCGGCCTGCCCAGCAGCGCAGGATTATCCGAAAGCGAATACTGCGTTTTGGCGACACAGACAGGCAGACGGTCTGCGCCAAGTGCCTCGATCTCCCGAATATCCTTTTCCGCCTGTGTGGTATAGTCCACACCGTCCGCGCCATAGATTCGTCCGGCGATAACAGCCAGCTTTTCCCGAATGGGGAGCGTTTCGTCATACAGCGGGGCAAATTGCGCGGCGCCGTCCTGCTCCTCAATGGTACGGCAGACAATCTGCGCCAGTTCGCGTCCGCCCTCGCCGCCCCTTAAAAAGACGTCGGCAAACGCGTGCGGGACATTCATTCGGGCACAAAAATCCTCAATGAACCTGATTTCTGCATCAGTATCCGTGGCAAAATGGTTGAGAGCCACCACAACCGGCAGCCCGAAGCTGCGCATATTCTCAATATGCTTTTTCAGGTTTCCAATCCCTTTATTCAGTGCATCGATATTTTCTGCATCCAGCTCCCCGCGGGGAACCCCGCCGTTGTACTTGAGCGCGCGGATTGTCGCCACCAGTACCACACAGCTGGGCTTGAGACCGCCAAAGCGGCACTTGATATCAAAAAACTTCTCCGCGCCCAAATCAGAGCCAAAACCTGCCTCTGTAATCGTATAATCTGCCAGCTTCAGGGCAAGCTTTGTTGCACGCAGCGAGTTGCAGCCGTGTGCGATATTGGCGAACGGACCGCCGTGCATGATGACAGGCGTGTTTTCCAGAGTTTGTACCAGATTCGGCTTGACAGCATCCTTCAGCAGAACCGCCATAGCGCCTTGGACGTTCAGGTCACGGGCATAAACCGGCGTGCCGTCACAGCGGTAGGCAACCAGAATATTTCCCAGCCGTTTTTTCAGATTCATCAGGTCGGACGACAGACACAAAATTGCCATGACCTCGCTGGCGACCGTGATCTGAAAGCTGTCCTCCCGCGGGACGCCGTTGATTTTTCCGCCCAGTCCTATTACGATATTGCGCAGCGCGCGGTCGTTCATATCCAAACAGCGCTTGATTAAAATGCGGCGGACATCGATGTTCAGTTCATTGCCCTGCTGGATGTGGTTATCCAGCACTGCACACAGCAGGTTGTTGGCTGCCGTCAGAGCGTGCATATCGCCTGTAAAATGAAGATTGATATCCTCCATCGGCACCACTTGGGAATAGCCGCCGCCGGCCGCACCGCCCTTGATACCGAATACCGGACCGAGCGATGGCTCTCTCAGCGCAAGAACCGCATTTTTCCCGATTTTGTTCATCGCCTGCCCCAGTCCGACGCTGACCGTAGTTTTGCCCTCGCCGGCAGGAGTGGGGTTGATAGCGGTCACTAAAATCAACTTTCCGTCTTTCCTGTTCTCAACGGAACGTAGAAAATCTTCTGAAAATTTCGCTTTGTATTTTCCGTAAAGTTCCAATGCGTCAGAAGGCACGCCGATTTTGGCGGCAATTTCGGCAATTGGGAGCATGGCTGCATGTTGTGCGATTTCAATATCAGTCAGCATATTGGTAACCCCTTTTCCTTTGTCAGCGATTCTTTTTGGCCATCAATGCGACATCTTCATCATGTCTGGCAATCAGCGCCTGATCGGTGACGCGGTATTTCATCAGCGCGTTGTAAAGCTTATCGACATCCACATCACGGTCTTTATCATATTTCGCCTTATGCAGCAGCTTTTTGAACTGACGGAGCTTGATGATCACAGCGTCGTCCCGCTGCAAAAAAAGCTGGGCCTTATTGTTGGCAAACACCACCACATTGTCAATATTGATGTTATAGATGTTCTCCTTGGCGAAGCAGTGACGGATGCAGTCGATATGGGCCTGATTCTGCATAACGGGATTGTACATTTTATGCTTTTTCCCGCCGATGATATGCGTCCATTCCTTGGTTCTGGCGTCGCCGTAAATTTCGCCGCCCATATTTTTGGTTTCAATGACAATCAGCCCGAAAAAGCCGATGACGATATGGCCGATCTCCGTCGTTTTATCATAAAGCGGCAGATAAAGCCCGTTGATGACCTTGTAGTTGCGGACCATCGCCCACGGTCTCAAAATTCTCGCAACCTTTTTTTCTCCCTTGACGCCGAGCCGCTCGATCCGTTTTTTGCGCAGCCGCACCCAAACCACTATCAAAGCGATCAGCACCACTACAACAGCAATCCCGACCAAAATCCAAAGATAGTCCTTCATTTTTTGGAAATTCTCTCCTTTATATGCAAAAATAGGCTCCGCATCCGGCGCAAAGCGCAAAACGCAGAATACCTTTTTATTATAACACAAACGTATAAAATTTGAAATAGTGTTTATAATACAAATGAAAATCTTTTATGAACAACGGTTCATTAGGAAAGGATGATTCATATATGTTGGATAAAATCGCATTGCTGCTTGTGATCATCGGCGCGATCAACTGGGGCTCCATCGGAATCTTCAGCTTTGATATCGTCGCATGGATCTGCGGCGGCCAGACCGCTATCATCAGCCGCATTATCTATACGCTGGTTGCATTGGCGGGTATCTGGTGCATTTCGCTTTTCTTCCGCAAGAATGACGTGCTGGAAAGCAAGGACTAGTTGTCAAAGACAGTCCACCGGACTGTCTTTGACTGAGCGTGTCGAAAAAGTCGACACGCTCTCGAGGGACAAACACAATCACTGCGGCAAAGCCTTGTTCTGCGTTTTTCCCCCGATTCCCCCTTTTCAGTCGAAAACCGGCTCCGCAGAAGGCTTTGCCTCTGCTCACCGCCGGTTTTCTCTCAAAGAGTCACTTCGGCGGCGCATGTCCGCCTGCGTGACGATTTTTTTTATTTTTTATCGTTTTTTGACAGTCTGTGTCAAAGAAAGTCCACTGGACTGCCTTTGACTTTACCTCTTCGTTCGCGGCCGTATCTCATGGCCGCGTTGCCGTACAACGGCAACCTCTCTGAGGTGCTGCTTGCTTCGTTGTCAACCACTGTCCACCGGACTGTTTTTGACTTTTATATTCAATCAAAAAAGTTCAGCATATGCTGGGCTTTTTTATTTGCAATTATCACCTGATTAAAACAGAAGCATATCATATAGCAAGGAGGTAATTGCTGTGTATAGTGAACATGAATTAAAAGAATTACGCAGGGCAATTTATGAGAATGCCGCTGAACAGCTGCTATGGCAAGTAATGTATATTAATGCTGTAGCACAGCATTCTCCTGCTCTTAACATTGTACGCAACAAACTATTGGCGTTGCCGAGAACGTTTGAATTGATTATGCACAATTCAGTAAATTCTCCAGCAGTGAAAGATTTAACACAAGCAGTATATAGCGGTAATCGATTGTTTGTTGAATATGTAGATAGTGTTTTCAATGGGAACTCTGACAAAACAGCACTTGGGCAAAATTTAAATGATAATATTGAATACATCGCTAATTTGCTGCATAAAATAAATCCACAGTGGGGAACAGCGGAATGGATGACGCTGATTAATCATCAGGTAGAGCTGTTGAATACTGTTATGAATGATGCAAAGCAGGGGAAATATGATACATGGACATATATACTTCCCGTACTGCACAAAATAAAACTAGATATGGCCGATTATCTAGAGCAGGGAATCTCGACCTATCAATAAAGAACGCCGCCGGATAAATCCGGCGGCTTCTTTTTATCATATGGTTTGCGTTTATTCTGTCCGCAGTGCGACGACGGGGTCTTTTTTCGCGGCAAAGCGGGATGGGATCAATCCTGCGATAAAGGTCAGGAACATGCTGATCGCCACAAGAATGACACCGCCCACCACAGGGAGCGACGCATTCAGCGTGGTCAAATTGGTCAGCTGATGCAGGATCATATTGATCGGGATATTAATCAGCAGAGACACGCCAATGCCGATCAAGCCCGCTGCAAGGCCGACAATCAAGGTTTCGGCATTGAACACATGGGAAATATCCTTTTTTGACGCACCGATCGCCCGCAGGATCCCGATCTCGCGGGTACGCTCCAAAACAGAGATATAGGTGATAATGCCGATCATAATAGACGATACCACCAGAGAGATGCCCACAAACGCAATCAACAGATAGGAAATCCCGCTGATGATATCAGTGATCGAGGACATCAGCAGCGCCACATAGTCGGTATAGGTGATTTTATCTTCTTCTGCAGCGCTGTCGTTGTAAGAAGCGATCAGGTCGGATATCTGGTCCTTGTCCGCAAAGGTAGACGCATAAATGTTCACACCGCTGGGGCTGGCAAGATCGACTACGCCAAGCGTTTCATAGTTTTCATCCAGCGTCGCTTCCGACACCGTCGGAGGCATATACTCGTCATACATCAGCGCATACTGCGCGTCAGTCCATTGCGTGCTTCCAAGCAATGCGGCAAGCTGCTCCGCCGGCAGTCCGCTCAGCCGCTGTGCGGCAGCATCGGCATACTGTTTGGACGCACTTTCCCGAATGGCTTCCCCAACCCGGGCAAACAGCGTTTCATCGTCCATATCCGCAATATAGGACGTCACTGTCTCCGGATCGACGCCCATACTTTCTGCATACTGCTCCACCACCTGCTGCTCGATCTGCTCCCGCGTCATACTGCCGAGGGTTTGCTCCACGATTTGATCCAGATAAGCTTCATCCGGCACAGACATGATATAGGTATAAATCTCTGCCTTGTCCGATGTGCCCAGGGTGCCGATATACTCCCGGAATGCAGCTGCTTTTTCCGCGTCTGTCGGGTCGGTGGTTTCATCAGTCCGAAAAGGCAGCCCGGTGAATACGTCTGTTGCTTCGTCCGCCTGCTGTGCCTTGACAATCTCGCTTTGCGCTGTTTTATTGATGACATAGTCTGTCAATGCACTGGTATACCCGATGGAGCCGGTCAGCATAGCGGCAGTAGCTTCCTCATTCGGGCGAATAATGCCCACCACCTTAAGATTCAGACCTACGGAATCCTCGTTATACAGGTACTCCATGCCCGCTTCAGTAGCGGTCATATCGGTATAGGTTTCCGTAGATGTGTTATACTGCCACTGCTCCACAGGCAGAATGACCTTATACTGCTTGCTGCAGATATCTTCGTAAGAATAAGACTCTGTCCCGATATCCTCAATCGGTTCCCCGGCCATAGCAGCCTTTGCGATTTCAGACAGGCGCTCAGAATCCTTGAAGCCCAGCACATACAGCGCAACATCTGAGATTTCGTTTCGCTCATCTACGATCAGAACAACCTCATCATAGTTTTTCGGCCACACTCCGTATACCAGATCATACTGTTCTTCCAGCAGGGGGCTTATGCTGCCTTCTCCCTCGCCGGGCAGCATTTCTTCCCAAAGATTCATCCCTGTGAACATCGAAAATTCAGAGTTCATCATGGCGTTATCTTCAGATATTCCCATTGCCTCGGCCATCACCTTTTCAAAATCGGTGGTAACGATTTTTCCCTTTTCATCCTGCGTGTAAATCGGGAGCTGGATATCATAGGTGTACTGGAGCGCCGAAGCATGCGCCTTCAGTTCGGTGCTGCCGTCCAGAAATTCCTTGAATTTTTCCATGTTGTTGGTAGTGGTAGACGCAGACGTCAGATTATTGAACAGGTCATACATCACGGTGTTGGAATAGACGGCGTCCCGCTCATGGCTTTTCTCTGCCTGCTGCTGATTGGTATCCATAAAAGAGTTGATCAGAGCAGTGGTATCCTCGGTTTCCGCCTCGATACTGATCGGATAGGCGGAAAGAGTGTCTTCTTGCACCTGAAAAATATAGAGGTTAATGCCGTTTGACAGTGATAAAATCAACGCGATCCCGATGATGCCGATGGAACCCGCAAAGGACGTCATAAAGGTGCGGCCTTTTTTGGTCATCAGATTGTTCAACGACAGGGAAAATGCGGTCAGAAGGGACATGGATACCCTCTTGTTCTTTTTGGCAGCCGTCTCCGGTGCAGGAGCCGGCTCGGGAACAAACGGATCGGAGTCGTCGGTCAGCTTTCCGTCCTTGATTCGGACGATACGGGAGGCATAGGTCTGCGCCAGCTCGGGATTGTGGGTCACCATAATCACCAGACGGTCCTTGGAAACCTCCTTTAAAATTTCCATGACCTGGACACTGGTCTCAGAATCCAAAGCGCCGGTCGGCTCATCGGCCAGCAGGATATCCGGGTTATTGACTAAAGCACGGGCGATCGCCACCCGCTGCATCTGGCCGCCGGACATCTGGTTGGGCTTTTTGTGGAGCTGATCTCCCAGCCCGACCTGTTCCAGCGCCGCAGCGGCACGTTTTTTTCGCTCCGCTTTGGAGATGCCTGCAATGGTCAGTGCCAGCTCGACATTTGCAAGCACTGTCTGATGCGGGATCAGATTGTAGCTTTGAAACACAAACCCGATGGTATGGTTGCGGTAGGCGTCCCAGTCACGGTCTTTGTACTGCTTGGTGGAAACGCCGTTGATGATCAGATCGCCGGACGAATACTGATCCAAACCGCCCACAATATTGAGCAGTGTGGTCTTTCCGCAGCCGGAGTGTCCCAGAATGGCAACGAACTCGCTGTCACGGAACGCAAGCGAAATACCGCGCAGTGCTTCAACACGGCTGCCGTTCATTTCATAATTTTTTGTGATCTCCTTCAGTTCCAGCATGGAAAGCTTCCTTTCGCAAATCAACTATCAATCCCGCGGTTTTGCTGTAAGCGCACAGGGCAAAAGAGCTGATGATGTACTTTTTATCATAACAGGGAATATTTTCACATGCAAGGCAGCAGGAAAGGGTTTTACACAATCTTCATGATTTTTCATATTACTGACACAAATACAAGCATCGGCTTCTTTTTGAAACAGCGGGGCACAGTCCTTGACTGCTGACGGGAACAGCTCCTACTTGACATTATTGATTATGTCGAAGTATAATAAGATAAAATTAAATGGACTAATAATTTTTGGGACAAAAGAGCCCAAAATGCGTAAAAAAATGCGGTATGACTGACGCCATACCGCAAGATTGTCCTGTATGTTTAATTTACTTAAATGGACTTACCGTAAAAGGAGAGAAAACAGATGTCAAAAATCGCAGTCTTGATTCCATGCTATAATGAAGCGCAAACCATTGAAAAAGTAATTGCAGATTATCATGCGGCTCTGCCCGAGGCAGAAATATATGTGTATAATAACAATTCCACCGACGATACAGAAAATATTGCCCGAAAAGCTGGTGCAATCGTCAGAAACGAATACAGACAGGGGAAAGGAAATGTGATCCGAAGCATGTTTCGGGAAATCGATGCCGATTGTTATTTAATGACGGACGGCGATGATACATACCCCGCAGAATACGCCAGAGAGATGGCTGATTTTGTTCTATCGGGACAAGCAGATATGGTGATCGGAGACCGTTTATCCTCAACCTATTTCGCTGAGAACAAGCGCCGCTTTCATAATTTTGGGAACGTACTGGTCCGCATGTTAATCAACGGATTGTTTCATTCCAATGTAAAAGATATTATGACCGGATACCGTGCTTTCAGCAAAGCATTTGTAAAAAATTTCCCCGTTCTGTCGCATGGCTTTGAGATTGAGACGGAAATGACGATCCATGCCGTGGACAAAAGCTTTCTTTTGAAAGAAATCCCTGTCAATTACCGTGACCGCCCAAGTGGCAGCGAGTCCAAGCTCAACACTTATTCAGACGGAATCAAAGTGCTGAAAACAATATTCAGGCTGTTTAAAGAATACCGCCCGATGGCTTTTTTTGGAACGATGGGGCTGATGCTGTTTTTGATTACACTGCTGCTGTTTGTTCCGGTTTTCATTGAATATTTGCAGACAGGCCTTGTTATGCGGTTTCCGACACTGATCGTATCCGGAGTC
The DNA here is from genome assembly GCA_944386455.1 of uncultured Clostridia bacterium. GTDB lineage: Bacteria > Bacillota > Clostridia > Oscillospirales > Ruminococcaceae > HGM13222. The sequence continues at coordinate 49,097 of CALXBC010000015.1, forward strand.
TGCTGTGTCTGTTCCTTGCTGTCCTTTGCCGTCGGATTGGTTCTGGATGTCGTTGTAAAAAAACACCGGCAGCTATATGAGCTCCTGCTGAATCACAATACATCTCTGAAATAAGAAAGGCGGAAACGATGAAAACAATCAAAAAATATACTTTGTGGTTTTTCACACTGAGCATCGGCTTTGTCCTGCTGATGACAGCAGTATACCTGATCCCAAATTCGGCCTTAGCCGTCCGTCAGAAAAATTCCATCGAATTTGTTGAGAAAGAAGGAATGTATCCTACCGTTATTTTTGACGCTCCGGCTGCACAATTAGATAATTATACCGACCGCCTCATGCTGTCTAAAAATATGGTGGAGCCAGGATATAATGCGTTCCAGGCTGCCATGTATGTAAACAATTATGCAAGATACTGGCACGGGTATCAAGTTTTTCTGCGTCCCCTGCTGACTGTTTTCACCTATCAACAGATTCGGTATCTAAATATGTTCGTCCAGTTTTTGCTTCTATGTCTGGCATTCTCGATGCTGCATTGGAAAGCAGGCTGGAAGCCGGCGCTTGTCTTCCTGTTGTCTGTTGTGTGCATATACTTCACGCTTGTCCCGGCGTCATTACAGTTTTCGTCCGTATTTATTATTATGTTTTCAGCAATCATCTGTCTGCTTCGGTTTCACGCAACCGCAAAATTTAAATCGGCACCGCTGTTTTTTATGATCATAGGGATGCTGACCAATTTCTTTGACCTGCTGACAGCACCGTTGCTGACCTTGGGGATCCCGCTTCTGATTTATTTATATCTGGAAATCAATGTGGGCACACCTCCTTGGGTGCAATGTCTGAAAAAGCTGTTTTTTTGCTCTTTTGCATGGACTGCGGGATATGGACTGTGCTGGCTCTCCAAATGGATGATTGCTTCTGCGGCGCTTCAACAGAACGTCATAAAGGATGCCATATCTTCCATTCTGTTTCGTACCGGCGGCAATGAACAATATCAGACAAATCGTAGTGAAACCCTGCGGATCAATTTTGAAACAATGTTTCTGTCACAGGGCAGACGGGTATTTGCCGTTCTGTGCCTGCTGCTGCTTTGCCTCTTATTTTTGCTGATAGTTTTTCACAGAAAAAAAGGCTGGCTTCCTGCATCCTGTTTTCTGCTTGTCGCTTTGTACCCGTATATCTGGTATCTGGTACTGTCAAACCATTCCCAGATTCATCACTGGTTCACGTACCGGATCCAGACAATTACCCTGTTTGGAGTCTTCTTGTTTTTCATAGAAAGAATCGATTGGAACAGATGCCGGCTGTCATTAAGAAAACTCCTGCGGCATCCGGCGAAATCTTAGCCGGCGCTGACGTTATCTTCTTCCTGCTCGGCGGCGAAAAATTCTTCACTGTCGGCGGGCTGTCTGGATACCAGCGTACCGATGACGCAGCAAAGCATCGAAACCACGACTGCAACGATCCCGCTGCCGGCGGTCAGTCCCGGATCCAGAGCAAGCGCTTTGGCAGCAATCGTCAGCGCAACTGCAGCCACAAGGCCGCCGGCCATACCGCACCATGCGCCGGTACGGTTGAGCCGTTTCCAATACAGCCCCAGCAAATACGGTCCCAAAAAGGAGCCGGAAATACAGCCCCAGGAGAAGGACATCAGCGTCAGGATCGGAGATTGTCCGATGGCGATCAAATAAGAGAACAGGATAAACACCAGACAATGCAGCCTGGTCAGCAGCAGTGCACGTTTTTTATCCATATTTGGCCGCAGGAGACCGATCATATCCATTACAACAGAGGAGCAGGAGGTCAGCGTGATCCCTGACAAAGTCGAAACCGACGCGGACAGTACCAGCACCAATACAATCCCAAGCAGAACAGTCGGCAGTGAACGCACCAGAATCTGCGGTACCAGCAGATCATGATTGCCGGACGGCACTTCGCTGAAATACAGTCTTGATAAAGAACCGACAAAATAGGCGCCGACCGAGATAATCAGACAAAATACCGTCGAAATCACCGTTCCGCTTTTGATCGCTTTTTTGTCCGAAATCCCGTAAAATTTATGGATCATCTGCGGCATGCCCCAGGTCCCGAAGCTGGTCAGCAGCACCAGGCTCAGAACGCCCAGCAAAAAGGTGGGCGACGCCGGCGTCATATCGGCCTCTTCCATTTTCTCCATAAGAGCCGACAAACCGGAAAAACCGCCGACAGTATCGGACGACAGAACAAAAAAGACCATGGCAATGATGCCGCCGATCATGATGATCCCCTGTACGAAATCAGCCGTCAGAGAAGCCAGATAGCCGCCCAGCACCAGATAAACTGCGGCTACCACTGCAATCACCAGCATGGCGGTCTGATACTTGATGTTCAGTACATTTTCGCAAAGATAGCTCAAGCCTGAGTAGACGGAGGCGGAATAGGGCGTCATAAAGATAAAGATGATGATGGCGCTGTAGACCCGCATTGCTTTGCTGTGATAACGTTTTTCAAACAGCTGAGGCATGGTTTTGATTTTCATTTTGCGGGTGACGGCACGGGTACGGTCTGCCAGCAGCTTCCAGGCGAGCCACGCCCCGAGCAAAGCATTCCCCACACCGATCAAGACTGCCCACAGGCCATAGTCCCAGCCGGAACGTCCCGCATAGCCAATAAACAGCACCGCTGAAAAATAGGTCGTACCATAGGCAAAAGCGGATTTCCACGGTCCTGCCTGCCGCTTTCCCACCACAAACGAGGTCAGGTTCTTCACTTTTGTTGCACCAACAATTCCAATGACGGCCATGACGGCAACATAAATGCCGAGTATGACCCAGATAATCCATTGCTGCATAATTCTTCCACAGCTCCTTATCTCGCTTTAGCGATTTAACGCGTTTTGTCAATAAAGCATATCCGCATTTTACCAGATATTTTCTGCTTTGTCAAGCCAAATTTCGGGTTGCAGCCATGGAAAAAACAAAAAGGAAAAAAATTAAAAAAAGGGCTTGCATTGTCAGACGATTTATGCTATAATAGTGACCTGTCGAGGAAAAAGACGTTTTTCCTGTTTGTGGCCCAGTAGTTCAGTTGGTTAGAACGCTAGCCTGTCACGCTAGAGGTCGACGGTTCGAGCCCGTTCTGGGTCGCCACAAAAAGCTTCCCGGGGAACTTCCCGGGAAGTTATGCTGCTATGGCTCAGGCGGCAGAGCACTTCCTTGGTAAGGAAGAGGTCACCAGTTCGAATCTGGTTAGCAGCTCCAGTTATTTTGCTTGGATCCGCGTAAACGCGTTGTTTATGCGGATCCTTTTCTTTTTTGCTCTACCTTATCTTTTACGGAATGACCGTTTTTTACTGACTAAAACTGCCTAAAGGTACCTGCGTTGCAGTAAAATTGCAGTAGTGTTTTACGCACTTTGATGTGAATTTGCTTGTAACTGGTTTAATTTTGAGTAGTCGATCATGAGAATATAATTTGTGTCTAATTTTGTGACAGCATCTTCAAAGTTCGGCATTGAGACACTATTATAAATTGCTAATGTAGTTTCTATGTCTTTGTGTCCCATCAGCAGTTGCACGACTTTAGGATTAACATGTTCTTCAAATAGAATAGTAGCAAAGGTATGACGGAACATATGAAAATGAATATGATAACTTTCAAAGCCATACGTCTTTAAAAATCTTTTCAAAATGGAACGGATGCCACTATATGTTCTTAAATTTCCGTTATTCGTGCTAAATACTAATGCTTTGGGTGAAGTAAAGTCGTTCCCTTTGATGTACTCAAGTCTTTGCCTAATTTCCTGCCACTGTTTCAAAATCGAAAATAACACTTCTGGAATCGGAACAACGCGCACACTTGCGCTCGTTTTTGTATTAGAAATCACCGTCCTGCTGTGAATAATATGCCCTAACCTATCTACTTCTGGCAAGACGGTGGTTGCCGTCCTAACATATATACACTTTTTAACAAAATCAATATTCTTCCATTTGAGTGCAAGTACTTCTCCGATGCGTAAACCAGCAAAGATCATAGTGTTAATAATCGGTTTTAATATTTCATTATTCTCAAGAGCTTGGAGAAATGGCAAACGTATTTCTGATGGTAGTGCCTTATAGTCTGCCAGTTCAGTTTCGTCCTCATCACATTCAATGATAACCTGCTTGTTTTGTTTAATTTTGCTCTTTGTCACTGGATTTTTGCATAACACTTCAAGATCTTCCACCAAATATTTAAAAAATTGGTTTAAGCATTGACGGACTTTATTGGCAGTATCGACTGACAAAGATTTTTTAATTGTCATATCATTAAGCAAAGTTTGAATATGATTTGTAGTAACCTCTTCAGGTTTTAAATAGCCAATAATCGGAATAATATGGTTATTAATTTGCCCTACATATCTAGCAAAAGCTCGCTTACCCACTTGTGAAATTTTAAAAGTAAACGCCCAATCCAATATCAAATCACAGATATAAGAATCTCTGATTGATTCAGCTGAATTAGATACCTTAGAGCTAAAATTGGACTTTGATCCCGTGTTATTAACTGCTCTTATATTTTCTTTATCCCACTCACATCTGAATTTCGCTAATTTTTCAATCACCTCAATCCGAGTTTTTCCATATGCGGTTTTTCGTTCAGGTTTACCATCAGCCTTGTAGCCTATTGTAATTTGTCCACACCATCTCCCATCATTTCTCTGGTAAATCGTCCCTTCATTATTGCCTCTACGAGTTGTGTAATTTGGTATTTCTTTTTTGCGTGGCATATAATTTCCTCCTTCAACCACGCAACCCATCATCATAAATACTATATCAACAACCATCGAAACTGTCAAATTATACTTTTTATTCTGATGATTTGATTAGGTTGCATGACCATAAAATAAAAGCCAACACATTAATAACATGTCTATTCCCTACTTTTTTAGAAGGAAAACTATTATCACGAAACAAGTTTCTTATATTATCTCTGCCTACAAAAAGCTTCTTTCACCAATGGAACTGATACAAGCAACAGAACCTGTGGTTGCAGCATCAGGATGACAATAAATCCCGCCAGTTCCCACACCTTTGAACAGCACCCCAAAAGTTAGACAGTATGGTATACTAGATAACAAGAGGGGTGTTTTATTATGCCAAAAGGGAAAC
>CALXBC010000016.1 GCA_944386455.1 uncultured Clostridia bacterium
GTACTTTGTGTTTGTGGTAAAACCATTGTACCAGAACGGCTGACGGGTCTTCAACTTTCATTTAACTTTACAGTACGCTTATCATTATAAGGAGAATTACCATGAATCTCAGACTAGTAAAACAAATTCGGGAGAATGAACCGCTCAGAGAAAGCTTTTTCCGCCTTGCCGAGCAAGTATTTGAACTTAACTTTCGGGACTGGTATCGCAAGGGTTTTTGGACTGACCAATATATCCCCTATGTGATGGCAGACGGAGAGCGGGTAGCGGCGAATGTCTCTGTTAACATTATGAATTTGATTTGGTGCGGCATACCGAAGCATTATATCCAGCTTGGAACTGTTATGACAGATCCCGCATACCGTGGGCAGGGTCTGGCCCGTACCTTGCTTGAGGAAGTCCTGAAGGACTGGGCAGAACGCTGTGACTGTCTTTACCTGTTTGCCAATTCGTCTGTTCTCGACTTCTATCCTAAATTTGGTTTTGCCCGAACGACAGAATACCAGTATATCATGCGCTTAGACGCCCAACAGTCTGTCAAAAACCGATTTCGAAAACTGAACATGGAGCTTCCCGAAGACCGCGCTCTTTTTCATGCATACTGTATTAAGCCTCATCCATTTTCCGTTTTTTCCATGAAAGATAATTATGGGCTGCTGATGTTTTACTGTGATTCGTTTTTGAAGGACTGCATCTATTATTCTCAGGACGCAGACGCCGTCTGCGTTGCTGCACGGGAAGGAGACGGCATACTGTGCTATGATATTTTCGGCGGGGATAAAGATTCTATGACAGAGCTGCTGCACGGACTTGCTGATGCTGTGGCGGCAAATGCCAAACAAGTTTTTCTGGGCTTTACGCCTGCAAATTCAAACGGGTGCAGCTGCGCCCCGGTCTGTGCCGCTGATGACGCATTGTTTCTATTGTCTGGAAAAGAATCCATATTTCAGGATCATCCTGTCATGTTCCCGCTTCTGTCCCATGCCTAACAGCCGTCAACCATCGCAGAAAAAGGCCGAAAAGCAATTGCTTTTCGGCCTTTTCAGCATAACCGGTCAAAGCTCGATTCCCTCACGTGCCATGATCCCCCTGTCCATCGGATGCTTGACTTTTCTGATTTCTGACACATAATCCGCCACTGCCAGCAATTCTGGTGCCGGATTGCGGCCGGTCAAAACAACTTCCAATCCTTCCGGTTTGTTTTCCAGAAAATCCGTTACCATCTTCTTGTCAATCAGCTCCATGTCGTAGGTGCCGACCAATTCATCCAGTACAAGCAAACACCGCTCTGTGCCACAGGCGGAAACCGCTTGACGGAACATTTCATTGTGGATCTCTGCCAATGCTTCCTTCTCTGTTTCGCTCATGCTCCAGGTAAATTTGTGGGGAATATCCTCCCCGCGGATCACAGTAACACCATCCAGGCTGTAAAGCAACGCAAGCTCCCCGGTCTCCTGCCATTTCAAAAACTGCAAAAATACGACCCGAAAGCCTCTTCCCAATGCGCGAACCAGCAGTCCCACCGAAGCGGTGGTTTTTCCCTTTCCATCCCCGCAGTAAAGATGGATCAGTCCGTTTTCCTTCATGACTACCCTATCCTCTCTCAATCGGCGCTGACATTTCTTTCACTATCAGTATATCATGTCGGCCTAAGAGTTTCAACAAAATGTTGACTTTTCTTTTTATTCATGGATATAATAAGAACAGAATACAGCTAAAGGAGGAAGCCCGTGACGACAACAGAAATCAGGCATGACGAGCTGACAAAGGCCGTGCTGATCTGCGCTGATATTGGGGAATATGATGCAGAGCGTTCTTTGGATGAACTGGAAGAACTGGCTGTGACTGCAAAGGCGGATACTGCCGCAAAAGTGATCCAGAAACGAGAGTCCTACGATAACGCTACCTGTATTGGCGCAGGAAGGCTGAAAGAAGTTGCCGCCTTCTGCAGGGAGAATGATGTCAGCCTTTTGATTTTCGATAACGAACTGACCGCGACACAAATTCGGAATATTGAAAATTTAACGGAAATTCGCACCATTGACCGCACAACGCTCATTCTTGATATTTTTGCGCAGCGTGCGCGCTCCAAGGAAGGACGGCTCCAGGTCGAACTCGCCCAGCAAAAATACCGCCTGCCCCGTCTCGCCGGACTTGGCACTTCATTATCCCGTCTTGGAGGCGGGATTGGCACGAGAGGGCCGGGTGAAACCAGACTGGAAACTGACCGCCGCCATATCCGACGTCGTATTCGGTCTCTTGAGGCTGAACTGGCGGCAGTGGAAAAGCAACGGAACCTTCGCAGAAAAAGACGAAAAAAGGACAATATCCTATCAGTTGCGATCGTCGGCTATACCAATGCGGGGAAATCCACGCTGCTCAACGCTCTGACAAATGCCGGCGTACTGGCCGAGGATAAACTCTTTGCCACACTTGATCCCACCGCACGGGCTTTAAACCTTCCGGATGGCCGTAAAGTATTGCTGATCGACACCGTTGGCCTGATTCGCCGCCTGCCGCATCATCTGATTGAGGCCTTTCACTCTACACTTGAAGAAGCTGTCAGCGCAGACTTGATTTTACATGTATGTGATGCCGCCAGTGAAGATGCTGCAAGTCAGGCAGAGGTCACCGAAAAACTGTTGGCCGAACTGGGATGCGGTGACATTCCTGTCCTTCAGGTTTTGAACAAATGTGATCTTGTCCCTCAGATCCAATCGCTTTTCCCAAATGAAGACAGTGTTTTTATCAGCGCAAAAACCGGATTTGGACTTGACACGCTGCTGCAAAAAATTACGCAGAAGCTGCCCAGCCCCGCCCGGCATCTATTTTTGCTGCTTCCTTATCAGGAGGGCAGCCTGTTAAGTCAAATAAGGAAAAGCGGACAGGTCCGGGCAGAAGAATATACAGACCGCGGCATCCTGGCAGAGTGTATGGTCTCCCCGGAACTTTTCACATTGGTGAAAGATTATATCCAATCAGACCACACAGAAAGTTAAATGATCTTTCCGCTTTGACTGCCATTTGCAGCAAATGTCGTTTTTTCCTGATACAGCGCGGATAGCAGGCAGTTGTCCAATCTCAGAATATTAATAAAATCTTTACACGGTTCCAAAGTTTTGCTCCCGTATTTTTCTTGACATAAAGTTTCAAAATGCCTATAATAAAGAACGACAGTTTCAGAAATATCCACTGTTCGGGTGGATATTTCCTGATGTTGCCTTCCCCCGGAAAGGGGGAAAATTACGGTCAATGGGACCAAAAAGCTGTGGCTTTTCGGTCGGGCTCTCAGACGCTTTCGGTTTATGGCTGAATAGATTAGCCGGGACCGGACAGGACCACAGAAAGGTATGGTCAATCAATGGATGTTAAAAATCTGCACAAACAGTTCTGCCATGAAAGTTGGGATGAGAAGGGCGTTATATCCGGTTTTGAGATCGTTTGCCCCGATCATTTCAACTTTGCCTATGACGTGGTAGACGTGATTGCCAAAGCTGAACCGCAGCGGCGCGCGATGCTTTGGTGCAATGAGGAAGGCGAAGAACACACCTTCACCTTTGGTGACATGAAAAAGTACAGTGATAAAACTGCCAACATGCTGCTGAAACACGGTGTTAAAAAAGGCGACAAGGTTCTCCTGATCCTCAAACGTCACTATGAATTTTGGTTCACAATCCTTGCACTTCACAAAATCGGCGCTATAGCAATCCCCGCCACAAACCTGTTGACTACCAAAGATATTATTTACCGTCTTCAGTCTGCATCCATCAGTGCGGTTGTCTGCACTGCGGACGGTGATTTGACGGATTATGTTGACGAGGCGCAGAAAAGCTGTCCCGAACTGGTCACCAAATTTATTGTCAGAGGAGAAAAACAAGGCTGGCTGAGCTACCGGGATGAAATGGAAGCCGCATCGGAGGAATTAGCACGAATCGAAAACAGCAAGTTGGATGACATGCTGCTGTATTTTACTTCAGGTACTGCTGGCTATCCTAAAATGGTGGTTCATAATTATGCTTATCCGCTCGCGCACATTATGACAGCAAAATACTGGCATAATGTTGATCCGGACGGGCTGCATCTTACAGTCGCCGAAACCGGATGGGCCAAGGCGGTATGGGGAAAGCTGTACGGCCAGTGGCTGATGGCGGCAGGGATCTTTGTTTATGACTTTGAGAAGTTTTCTCCAGACAAAATCCTGGAAAAAATCGAGCAATATAAAATTACAACCTTCTGCGCGCCGCCGACGATCTACCGCTTTTTTATCAAAGAAGGAATGGGCGGCTATGACCTCTCCTCACTAAAATATGCCACCGTAGCAGGTGAAGCGCTCAACGAGGAAATATACAAACAGTTTTACGATAAAACCGGGCTGCGCCTGATGGAAGCCTATGGACAGACTGAAACCACCGTCACAGTGGCGAACTTTCTGGGTGCAGATATCAAAGTGGGCTCCATGGGCAAGGAATCCCCGATGTATGATGTCAAACTGGTAAACGCCAATGACGAGCCCGTTGGGGTCGGAGAGGTCGGAGAAATCGTACTCCATACCACTGACGAGCTTCAAATCGGGATGTTTAAAGGCTATTACCGGGATGAAGAACTGACCAAACGTGCCTGGCACAACAATTACTATCATACCGGCGATACCGCCTATAAGGACGAAGACGGCTTCTTCTGGTATGTGGGACGTACCGATGATTTAATCAAGTCCAGCGGCTACCGCATAGGCCCGTTTGAAATTGAAAGCGTTCTGATGGAACATCCGGCTGTCCTGGAATGTGCAATTACCGGTGTACCTGACCCGGTTCGCGGACAGGTGGTCAAAGCAACGATCGTCCTGACAAAAAAATATGCTCCATCCGATGAATTGGCAAAGGAACTGCAAAATTTTGTCAAAAAGGCAACTGCCCCCTATAAATATCCGCGGGTTGTGGAATTTGTAACAGAGCTTCCAAAAACGATCAGCGGAAAAATAAGACGGGTAGAAATCCGGGAAAAAGATAAACAAAAGCAATTATAATAGCAACATATCCCTGCTGCAATTGCAGCAGGGATGTTTTTTTAATAAAGATACCTGTCATTAATTATAAATTTAAAAAATATCATTGCATTATTTTAGTAGATGTGGTATACTAATATTAATAACTCAGCAAATAATGGCTGTTTCAGCGGAGGAGAGGATTTTATTATGGAAACCAGAGCAATCACCATTACTTCTAAACAGGACAAGGAACTGAAAATCAAAATTATTCCGGGTCATTTTGCCACCAACCACTCTCATATCAACTATTATATTGACATGACCGGGATCAAGACAAAACACAGACAGGCCAAAGCAGCCGGTCAGCTGCTTGCCAAGGAATATGCAACCAGCACTGACATTGACACCATCGTCTGTATGGATGGAACCGAAGCGGTAGCCGCATATTTGGCCGACAGTCTTGCCGAGAGCAGTTACGGCCAGCTAAACCGGGACAAAGTGATTCGGATCATTACCCCGGAATTTAATACCAACGGTCAAATGCTGTTTCGGGACAACATGCAAAAGGCAATTTGGCAGCAAAATATTCTGTTGTTAATGGCTTCTGTTTCAACCGGAAAATCTATTATCCGTTCCCTGGAATGCATCAAATACTACGGAGGCAAGGTGGCAGGCATTTCTGCATTGTTCAGCGCCATTCCGGGACAATATGACGTACCGGTCAAAGCATTATTTACGCCTGAGGATTTGCCTGATTATCATACCTATAAATACGACGAATGCCCGTTTTGCAGAAACGGACAGAAGATTGACGCCATTGTCAACAGCTTTGGCTATTCCAAGATATAATGGATTCGTCTTATCGTGCCCGCTCCAGAGGTTACTATGGTCTTTGGCTCAGAAAGTCGACAGCCAGACACATGCTGTCATCAAAATGTTTGGCGTTTATCCGGCAGTATCCTACCGCATTTCAACGTCCGGTTACAGCATGCATCTCGATACTGTACGACGGCTATCCGCTCTGATATGTCCGTTAACTTCTGCAGATCCTGAAATTCGATGGAAGCATATTCAAAACATTCAAAACAGTCGCATATGATAAATAGAAGCTCAGCCTATCGGCTGAGCTTCTATTTATCGTTTCGCCTTTAAAGCCGCGAATTTTTTGACGTTCTTTGTCTTGACCCGAGAGATCAAGCATCCTTCGGCATAGGTGAGGAACACATTTTTCCACCTCAGCGGAAGCAGCATCAGCTTCATATAGGAAGAACGAGGCTTTGCCTCCCGGAGCATTTCTTTCACCTTTGGATTCGTGATAATTTTTCGAATTTCTGCTTTTTTATCCTGCTTGGAAAGCGGACAATTCCGGGTGGTAACATTTTCCACGCATCCAATTACCCGTTCCACATACCGCCGTGCCAGAAACTCGCGGCTGTTTGCGTCATCAATTCCCCAGTCACGATAAAGATCTACCAGCCAGCCATGCTCCTCTTCCCGCTTCTGATACATTTTAGGCTGATATTTCGCAGTTTCGCTTTCTGCACGGGCGCGGATAAAATGATAATATTTCTGAGAGGACACAACGACCTTTTCAACGTTTTTAAGCACACTCAGATTAAAAGGGAAATCATCCCAAAAAGTCTGAGGAAACCGCAGATTATGCTCTTGAATATAAGAACTTAAATACAGCTTGTTCCATGGTGTATACAACAGATTGTGGTCAAACAGACGGTAAGCGTTCTCTCTGAACTCCTGCCGGGTTGCAAACACCTGATCAGGTTGCGTCTGTTCCTGAGTATAGCACCCGGTATCTGAATAGTAGGTGTCAATATAATAACCGGTCACAACCAGTTCCGCGTTGTTCTCTTCTGCCAGCCGGTACATATCTTCCAGCATGGTCGGCTCTGTCCAGTCATCAGAGTCCATAAAATACATATATTTGCCTTTTGCAACGTCGATCGCCATATTGCGTGCACTGGGTGCGCCCCCGTTTTCTTTGTGGAAGACCTTCAAGCGGTCATCCTTTGCAGCGTATTCGTCACAGATCTCGCCGCTCCTGTCCTTGGTGCCGTCATCCACAATCAGGAATTCAAAATCCTTCAGTGTTTGCGCCTGAATGCTCTCAATCGCCTTTCCGACATATTTTTCTACCCCATAGACCGGCATGATCACCGATATTTTGACATCATTTTCCATGCTTTTCCCCTTCTCGTTCAGATGCACCGGGCTTTTTCGTTCAGACAAACAGCTTATCCGTCACAGCAAGTGCAGACTCGATCACTTTGTCCATATCGTAATATTTGTATTCTGCAAGACGCCCGCCAAACAATACGTCCTTTTCCTGTCCGGCCAGCTGTGCATATTGCTGGTACAGCTGCTGGTTTTGATCATCATTGACCGGATAATACGGCTCCATGCCTTCTGTCCATTCTGCCGGATATTCTTTTGTTACAACGGTTTTCGGCTGTGTCCCGAAAGCAAAATGCTTGTGTTCGATCACCCGTGTATACGGTGTTTCGCGGTCCGTATAATTCACTACTGCCACACCCTGGTGGTTTTCTTCCTCCAGCACCTCAGTTTCAAAGCGAAGACTGCGGTACTCAAGCTTGCCGAAACAGAAATCAAAATAGGAGTCAATCGTTCCCGTATATACCACCCGGTCAGCCATCGCCTTATATTTTTCCCTATCCCGGTTAAAATCCGTATCAAGCAAAACATCGGCATCTGCAAGCAGTTTGTCTATGATTGCATTATAGCCATCAACAGGGATTCCCTGGTAACGGTCATTAAAGTAATTATTGTCATAGGTAAACCGGACCGGAAGCCGCTTGATAATAAAGGCAGGCAGGTCCTTGCAGTCTCTGCCCCACTGCTTTTCCGTATAGCCCTTGATCAGCTTCTGATAAATGTCTTCACCGACAAGACTGATCGCCTGTTCTTCCAGATTGGCGGGAGTTCCCGTTATCTTGGCACGCTGCCGTGCAATTTTCTCCTTTGCCTCTTCCGGAGTAAAAACGCCCCACATCTTGCTGAACGTGTTCATGTTAAACGGCATATTGTAAATCTCGCCATGGTAATTTGCAATTGGAGAATTGGTAAAGCGGTTGAACTCAGTTAAATCGTTGACATATTCCCATATCCGCTTACTGTTCGTGTGGAAAATATGCGCACCATACTGATGAACAATCACATCTTCGATTTTTGCGCAATAAATATTGCCGCCTGTATGTGATCTTTTTTCAAGGACCAAACACTTCATTCCATGTTTTGCAGCTTCATGTGCAAATACAGCACCAAACAGCCCGCTTCCAACGATCAAATAATCGTAATGCTTCATCTTTCCGGCAGACCTTTCTGTTTCTTTGATAATGTTTGAACAGATTGCATGTTTTTAGTATACCATACTTTTACCTGTTTTACAATGAATCCCATAATAACAAAACTGTTTTGTTACAGTTTTGAAACATAAATCCATTTTTTGGTTTATAAATCCATGGTAAAAATCATTTTATCATAACTGATATGAATTTGCAAGCAAAAATCAAACAAAAAACTAAATTCTCAAAGCTGGGAACAGTCAGTCCCGACTGCTCCCGGCTTTGAGAAACAACAGCCCTATTTCTGATATTCAACAACTTCTATTTTTTCAATCGTAACAGCCTGTTTAGGCAGATCGTTTCCATCTGTTTCACAATCGGCAATTTTCTCTACGACATCCATTCCCTCAAACACCTGGCCGAATACCGTATAATCACCGTCCAGATGAGGAACGCCGCCCAATTCCAAATACTTTTCTTTTACGATATCCGGATACGTTTTGCCATAATAAGTTTCAACCTGCTCCAGATATTCCTCTGTCACATCATCTCCCTGGACAATATAAAACTGACTGCCGATGGAATTCGGCATGCTGCTCTGTGCCATACAGAGGGCACCGGGAAAATGATACAGCTTGTCGCTGGGCTCCGGCCCGAAGCCCTCGCCCCAGATGCTTTCTCCGCCAGTGCCGTCACCTTTCGGGTCACCGCCCTGGATCATAAAGTCGGCAATCACACGATGAAAGGTCAGTCCGTCATAATACCCCTCTTTCGCATGAGTAGTAAAATTTTCTACTGCTTTTGGCGCCTCATCCGGGAAAAAGCGCACCTTGATCTCACCGTATCCTTTGACAGTGATGACCGCAATTTCTTCCCCTTCCTGAATTTCCTGATCAAACTGCGGAAGACTGCCGTCCCCGCCGCTCTTGCATCCTCCCAGCAGCGTCAGGGCAGTCAGCAGCCCCAAAGAACAAGCCATTATTTTTTTCAACTTCATTGATTTGTCCATCCTCAACACATAATATCTCTCATATCAATTGCTATAAAATCATTAGCCCTGATATTCGATAATCTCCACTTTTTCAATCAAGACCTCTTCCACAGGCTTGCTCGACTCTGAGCCGCTTGAGGTTGTAACAGACTTAACCTTGCAGTTGGCGATTTCATCCACAACATCCATTCCCTCAAACACCTGGCCAAAGACCGTATAACACCCATCGAGAGACGGATAACCGCCGACCTCTTTATACTTTTCACGGACCTTGTCAGCCAGCATGGTATATTCCAAATCATACTGCTGCATCATCTGTTTTCTCACAGCTTCCATTTCGTCCAGCTGCTCATCGGTATACTGTGTGCTGTTCTGAACGATAAAAAACTGGCTGCCGTTGGTGTCCGGTCCGCTGTTGGCCATGGACAGCGCACCACGAAAATGGCAAAGATCGTCGTTGATTTCCAGTTCAAATCCATCCTCACCATAAATGCTTTCCCCGCCGGTTCCATCGCCTTTGGGATCACCGCCCTGGATCATGAAATCCTTGATCACCCGGTGAAAGTTCAGTTCATCGTAATATCCTTGTTTTGCAAGCTCAATAAAATTTTCCACTGCTTTTGGTGCTTTGTCAGGGAAGAAACGAATCTTGATCTGACCATAGTCTTTTACCGTGATGACGGCAATCTCTTCCCCCTGCTTGATCTCCTGATCAAACTGCGGCAGAGATTCCACCTCTGCCTTTTTGGCACATCCTGCGAAAACCGAAGCCGAAAGAACTGCTGTCAACAGCAAAGCTCCCAGCCTGACTGCTTTTTTTCTCATTTTTCATTTCCTTCCTCTGTTTAGATCATGCTCCAGCAAAATGCTATTCCAGAACGTCAATTCCCAGAATAGTGACATCCTCAACCGGCTTGTCGTTCGGTCCCACTGGAACAGCCGCGATTTCATCCACAACATCAATGCCCTCCACGACCTGGCCGAAAACCGTATGCCGAAAATCGAGCCATGGCGTGCCGCCGACCTCTTTATATTTCTGAATCGCCTCGTCCGGGTAGCCCGCATCCTTCATCTGACTGACAAGCCCCGGATCGACGGAACCCGCCTGAACAATGAAAAACTGACTGCCGTTGGTATCCGGACCGCTGTTCGCCATCGAAAGCGCTCCCTTAAAGTTCAGTGCTTCCAGAGAAAACTCGTCCTCAAAGGGATGTCCCCAGATACTTTCTCCGCCGAATCCCCTTCCCATAGGGTCTCCGCCCTGGATCATGAAATCCTTAATGACGCGGTGAAAGATAATGCCGTCATAATATCCGTTTTTCGCATGGGTGATAAAGTTTTCCACTGCTTTTGGCGCAGCCTCCGGAAACAGCATCACCTTGATATCTCCATGATTGGTTTTGATCACAGCAGTTTGTTTTGCCTGTGATGGTTCCTGAAAATTCAGCATAAAAATCCTGCCTTTCCATCATCAAAAATCAGATAACTTATTTATTATACAATACAAACATCGTTTCAGCAAGTGGATTTTCCATGCAAATCCGTAAACAATTTGTAAAGCCAGATCAAGTATACTGCATCTTCTGTACTTTTTCAGTCAGTCTGTAAAAATCGTCCAGAGAGGACAGGCTGCTGCAATCATTGCGAAATGCGGCAGCTCCCCGCAGTCCCTTAAGGTACCATGCCGCATGCTTTCGCGCTTCTCTCATGCCGCCATACTCCCCTTTCAGCTGACAGATCAGCTCAATGTGCTCCCGCATCACTGCCAGACGCTCCTCCAGAGACGGCTCCGGCGGCACGGGCTCTCCCATAATTCTGGCCCGTATCTGCTGAAACAGCCATGGTCTGCCGTAGCTCCCGCGTCCTGCCATCACCAGATCACAGCCGGTCTGCTCATACATCTGCACGGCGCTTTCGGCGTCGGTCACATCTCCGTTCCCGATGACGGGAACAGATACCGCTTCTTTCACAAGGCGAATGATCTCCCAGTCGGCAGGGGGCGCGTAATACTCCTGTCTGGTACGGCCATGCACCGTGATCGCCGCCGCCCCCGCATCCTCCATCCGCTTTGCAAATTCTACGGCGTTGACGCTTTTGTCATCCCACCCCTTGCGTATTTTGACCGTCACAGGGACAGGAGAAACGGCTACGACTGCTCTCACAATTGCGGCGGCCGTTTCAGGCGTTTTCATCAAAGCGCTTCCAGCCCCAGAACTCACCACTTTTGGGACAGGACAGCCCATATTGATATCGATAATATCCGGCTGAAAGGGCATAACCTTTTCCACCGCCCTTGCCATAAAATCAGGCTCGGCGCCAAACAGCTGGACTGCCATAGGACGCTCCGGAGGAGTGCATTCCAACAACTCTGCCGTTTTTCGGTCAGAATAACACAATCCTTTTGCACTGGCCATTTCGCCCACTACATAAGCGGCGCCGAATTTTTTCGCCATCAGCCGATAGGCACGATCGGCCACTGATGCCATCGGGGCGAGCGCGGCTGTTTTTTCGATCTCCACGTTCCCGATTTTCAATACAGGCAGCTTTCGCCCGGTTTCTTTGTCCATCCTGTTTCCTTTCCTCTTTTCAGCGGTTATTATTGATAACCGCTGCGGATTATGATATAATAATTTTATCTGTTATCTGCAAACAGGTGTTGCCGTTTGCTTATCTTTTTCAGTATATCCGATATCAACCGTTCCGTCAACCGGGCGGGGAACAGGAGTTTTTTGCTTTGAAGCTGCTTATTATTGATGGAAACAGTATCATGAACCGTTCGTTTTATGGCGTACGTCCTCTCACAACCAAGGACGGCTTCAATACCAATGCGATCTTTGGATTTTTAAATATCATGCTCAAAACCATGAAGGATACTGCTCCCGATGGGGTTGCCGTTGCATTTGACCTTCCCGCGCCAACCTTCCGCCACAAAATGTACGATGCCTATAAAGGCACGCGCAAGCCATCGCCGCCGGAGCTGCATGAGCAGTTTCCCGTCATCAAGGAGCTGCTTCGCGCACTGGGCCACACGGTGCTGGAACTGGAAGGCTATGAAGCAGACGACATCATCGGCACGCTGGCAAAGCGGTGTCAGGCTGCCGGCAAAGAAGCGGTTATCTCGACCGGCGACCGTGACAGCCTTCAGCTGGTGGACGAACGCATTACCGTGCGCCTGGTCAAGACAAAGGAAAACATCGACTATACACCTGAAAAAATCAGAGAAGAATTCGGACTGCTTCCCGACCAGCTGCGGGATGTCAAGGCGCTGATGGGAGACAGTTCCGACAACATCCCGGGCGTTAAAGGAATCGGGGAAAAAACTGCTTTGCAGTACATTCAGACCTTTGGCAGCATTGAAAATCTGTATGAACATCTGGACAGTGAACAGATCAAACCAAAGGCGCGCCAGCTTCTGACACAGGAACAGGAGATTTGCTTTCTGAGCAAACAGCTTGGAACCATTGACTGTGACGTGCCGCTCACGGTGACTGACAGCCAGCTGTTTGAAACGGTTTCCGATCCGCAAAGGGCTGCCGAAATCCTAACAAAGCTAGAGATGTACAGCTTTCTTCCGCGGCTCGGCCTGGAACGGTCTGTCACGCCGCAGAAAGCAGAAAATATCGTTTCCGCCGCTGCATTTTCTGTTTTAAAAAATCCACCCTACGATGTCTGTATAGAAAAGCTCAAGGCGCGGGGCATCATTGACTTTTTGCTTACCTTTGAAAAAGGAGCGGTCAGAACGCTTCAGCTGAATCTTGGAAAGGAAGCCGCTGTTTTTGATTTTAATGCAGAAAACTGCTTTTTTGAGCTGGTCTGCAAAAGTCCGCTGCCAAAACGCACCTTTCATGTCAAGCCGGTCTATCTTCTGTGTATGCAAAACGGCGTAATACTGGAAAATGTTGCTTTTGATGCGCTGATTGCCGCTTATCTGCTTCACTCCGGCAGCAAAACCTATACGATTGGGGAGCTTGCGTCCCATACGATACCGCAGGTTTCCTTCAGTCTGCCGGAAGAACAGCAGGACGTCGCGCTGCTTTCACCGCTCTGCGACGCACTTGACAAGAGGCTAAAGGACGGCGGAATGGAGGCCTTGTTCCATGACATTGAAATGCCGCTGACCGAGGTGCTGGCAGGCATGGAGTATTATGGCTTTCGAGTAGACACAGACGGGATTCGGGCATTCGGGAGCATGCTGGAGGAGCAGATCGAAAAGCTGCGCAGCGAAATGTTTGAAATCGCGGGATATGAATTCAATCCCAACTCCACCAATGATTTAAGCGGCGTGCTGTTTACCAAGCTGGGGCTGCCCGCCAGGAAAAAAACCAAAAACGGATATTCTACAAACGCAGAGGTGCTGGAAAGCCTGCGCGGCTATCATCCCTTTGTGGAGCTGCTGTTGGAATACCGCAAGCTGTCCAAGCTGAACTCTACCTATGTGACCGGCCTGCTCAAGGTCGTCGGCCCGGACGGCCGTGTCCGCTCCACCTTCAATCAGACCGAGACACGCACCGGGCGGATCAGTTCAACAGAACCCAATATGCAGAATATTCCCGTGCGGACCGAGCTGGGACGCCAGATGCGGAAGTTTTTTGTCGCAGAAGAAGGATATACCCTTCTGGATGCCGATTATTCTCAAATCGAGCTGCGCATCCTTGCCCATATCTCCGGAGATGAAAACATGATTCAGGCATTCCGCAACGGTGCCGACATTCACACGATCACCGCATCCCAGGTCTTTGGCATTCCGCAGGATATGCTTCCGGCCTCCCTGCGCAGCCGTGCCAAGGCGATTAATTTCGGGATCGTCTATGGGATCTCTGCTTTCTCGTTGGCGCAGGACATCGGCGTCTCTGTGAAAGAGGCGGGAGATTATATCAAAAACTATCTGTCGACCTACAGCGGCGTAGACCGTTTTATGAAGCAGGCAGTGGAACAGGCAAAAGAAACCGGTTATGCTGTTACGATATATGGCCGCAAACGGGAAATTTTTGAATTGAAATCGCCGAACCGCAATGTACGGGGCTTTGGGGAACGGGTTGCCATGAACGCACCGATCCAGGGCTCGGCTGCTGATATCATCAAAATCGCAATGAACCGCGTCTACGCCAGGCTGAAAAAAGAAAAAGTGGACGGACGGCTGATCCTTCAGGTACATGATGAGCTTTTGATCGAGGTGCGAAAGGAAGAGGCTGCACGCGCCAAAGTGATTCTGAAGGAAGAAATGGAAAACGCAGCACATCTGTCGGTACCGCTGATTGCAGACATCTCGGAAGGCGACACATGGTATGATGCAAAAGGCTGACCATTATGCAAAGAAAGGATTGGACATGCAAATGAGGAAAATACTGTTCGTCTGTACCGGCAACACCTGCCGCAGCCCCATGGCTGCTTATCTTTTGCGGGATATGCTCCAAAAGCAGGGCGTGTCGCAGCAGGTTCTGGTGGAAAGCGCAGGGCTTGCAGCATATGCAGGCGACCCCATCAGTGATCATGCCGCGTCAGCCTTACGGGAACGGGGGATCCATGCAGACGCACATCGTGCCAAGCCGCTCAACCCGCTGCTTCTGGAACAGGCAAACCTTATTTATGTCATGACAGAAGCACACAAACAGGCCATTGTTCAGGCGATGCCCGAGACGGCCGGCAAAATCAGGGTGCTCCATATTTCCGACCCCTATGGCTTGGATATCACCGTTTACCGCGCCTGTCTGGACGAGCTGGAACATATTCTGCAGGAACAACTGCCTGAAATTCTTTCCGGAAAGGATGGCGGCGCCCAATGAGCCAAAAATTCAAGGTCGTACTTATGACCAACGACACTGTGAGACAGGTTGCCGACATAGAAGCGGAATGCTTTACCAATCCATGGAGCTATGATTCTTTTCTGAGTGAATTATCCAATCCCGTATCGCTGACCTGGGTTGCAATGGACGGTGAAAACAATGCCGCCGGCTTTTTGAATGCTTATTTCGTGCTGGATGAGGCATCCTTAAACAATATTGCTGTTCGGGAACAGTACCGCAGACAGGGAGTGGGACATCAGCTTCTGCAGACCGCCTTTCAACACTGCCGCAAAAACGGTGTGGCCTCTTTTACGCTGGAGGTGCGTCAAAGCAATACGGCCGCAATCTCCCTATACGAAAAACTGGGTTTTCGCAAAACCGGGGAGCGAAAGGGATTTTATTCGCAGCCCGATGAGGACGCCTTTTTAATGACCAAACGGTTTCAGTAAAAATTTGTGCGCTGCGCGAACAGAAAGGACGGACGCCGGTCAGATAGACTGGTATCAAAAACGAAATTTGTATGGATAAACGGATCAAATATTATCTGGACGCACCGCTGCGGTTTACCTATGGAAAAAATTTTTATCCGTGGGAAAAGCTGACAGCACGATATTTCCAAATTCCCACTGATAAAATCAAAAGGCCCGTGCGGCTGGCGCTTATCAGTGACCTGCACCGTACCTGTTATGGAAAGGACCAGTCGGAGCTGATTGCGGCCGTAAAACACGGCCGGCCTGATGCCATTCTTTTTCCGGGAGATATCATGGAAAACGGCTGTCCGCATAGCAAAACCGATCTGCTTCTTGATGCACTTTCCAGGAGGTATCCCTGCTATTATGCAACCGGAAACCACGAGTTTTATGCGGGGAAAGCAGATACCGTGAAAGATCATATTGCTTCCTTTGGCATCATCGTGCTGGATGGACGCTATACGGAAGCGTCACTGAACGGTCAGCGAATCCGAATCTGCGGTACAGACGATCCGCAGACAGGCAAGCGGCAGTGGCAGAAGCAGCTGCTTCATGCAGCAGAGGCGGTAGACGGCACCGCTTTTACGGTTTTGCTGGCTCATCAGCCTTCTCTTTTGGAAATTTACAGCCGGTTTGGCTTTGATTTAGTGGTATCAGGTCATGCTCACGGCGGGCAGCTGCGTATCCCGCCGTTTCAGCGCGGCATGTTTGCACCCGGTCAGGGCTTTTTTCCGGAATATGCAGGCGGTGAATATCATCAAAAAGACACCACAATGATCGTCGGCCACGGGCTTGCCAAAAATATTTTTCCGCGGTTCGGCAATCCGCCTGAGATTGTTTTTATCAGGCTGGTCCCTAAAAAATAATCGTAAAACCGGCCTGCAATCCCTTCCGGTGCAATAT
This sequence comes from uncultured Clostridia bacterium, assembly GCA_944386455.1. Classification (GTDB taxonomy): domain Bacteria; phylum Bacillota; class Clostridia; order Oscillospirales; family Ruminococcaceae; genus HGM13222. Next base: position 16,449 of record CALXBC010000016.1, read on the forward strand.
TAATATTCTAAAAGGGGGAAGCAGCGATGGATGTAAAAATCAACCTGAAAGATACAAAGCTTGAAACGCAGCGATTCATTCTTCGTCCATGGGATGAGAGCGACCTCAGCGACTTCTGCGAATACGCTTCTGTTGAAGGGGTCGGTGAAATGGCAGGCTGGAAACATCACGACTCCATCGAAGTCTCCAAGCGAATTTTAGCGTCATTTATTTCGGAGCAGAATGTTTTTGCATTGGTTTATAAGGAAAATCAGAAAGTCATTGGTTCCCTGGGCGTTCATTATTCCTGGGCAAACGATGTTCCGAAATATCATGAGCTCAGGCTGAAAGAGATCGGCTATGTGTTATCAAAAAATTATTGGGGAGCGGGGCTAATGCCCGAAGCAGTTAGGGAAGTGATTCGCTTTTGCTTTGAAAAGTACGAATTGGACGCGGTCACAATAGGACATTTTTCTGATAATAGCCAGTCCAGACGAGTTATTGAGAAATGCGGCTTCCAATTTGTCAGGCAGATCGAACGCTATGTCAAACAGCTTGATAAAAGCCTTGCTGAAATGCAGTATATTTTATATCGGTAACAAACACAAAGAAGGATACGACAGCAATGGACTGCATTCTGTGTGTATAGAAAGGAATCAGACGCAACCATGAAAATTCTTGCAATTGAAAGCTCCTGTGATGAGACGGCCGCCGCAGTTGTTGAGGACGGGCGAACCGTTCTTTCTTCGGCAGTGGTTTCTCAGATCGAAGAGCATCGTCTGTACGGCGGCGTCGTGCCGGAAATCGCATCCCGCCGACATTGCGAAAGCATCGCCGCCATTACCGAAGAAGCGCTTCAGGATGCCGGGCTGGCACTGCATGACATCGACGCTTTCGCGGTCACCTATGCTCCGGGGCTGATCGGCGCCCTGCTGGTCGGTGTCAATTTTGCGAAAGGATTGTCCCTCGCTTCCAAAAAGTCCCTGATTCCTGTCCATCATATCCGTGCACATATCGCAGCCAATTACATCTCAAATCCACGGCTGACCCCGCCGTTTCTTTGTCTGGTCGCTTCCGGCGGACACAGTCATATCATTGAGGTGATGGACTATACCCGCTTCCGCGTCATCGGGCGCACACGGGATGATGCCGCCGGTGAGGCCTATGACAAAGCAGCGCGGGCGATGGGCTTTCCCTATCCCGGCGGAAAGGAAATTGACCGGGCCGCCAAGCGCGGGGATCCCTCGGCCTATTCCCTGCCCCGGCCTCAGGTGGACGGCAGTCCGTATGATTTCAGCTTTTCGGGGCTGAAAACCGCGGTCATCAACTTGCTGCACAATGCGCAGCAAAAGGGAGAGGCAGTCAATCGCGATGATCTTTGTGCCAGCTTTCAGCAAACGGTCTGTGATATCCTGAGCGAAAAGCTGATCCATGCGGCAACAGCGTTCGGCTATCGTACGATTGCCATTGCAGGCGGCGTGTCCGCCAATTCCGGTCTGCGACAACGAATTGAGTCAGAATGTGAAAAACGCGGCTGGCAGTTCTGTCTGCCTCAGCTGTCCCTGTGCGGAGACAACGCCGCAATGGTGGGCTGTCAGGCCTATTACGAATTTTTGGCCGGATATACCGCCGGACTTGATTTAAACGCCGTTGCATCCATGGCGGTGGATGAAGTGGAATTTTTTTAAAAGCCGCATGAAAACAAGCCGTCCCGACATATATATTGATACAAACGACTTTTGAATAAAGGGGATGGGCAGATTGTTTATCGTATCCATGAAAATGACGCGGAAAAAGATTTTGGTTGCGCTGTCCGTGCTGCTCGTGACAGGCATACTCTGTACCTTTTTTATTTCGGCCAAAGGAGCGTCTGCTGATGTCGCCCAGAACAACAGCAAAAAAATCACCGATTTGTCTGCTGAAAATAACGAGCAGAGGATCGGCTATCTAAAGCAGTTCGGCTGGGAAGTGTCCGAAGAGCCAAGCGAGATCGTCGAGGTTGCAATTCCAACGGAATTCAATGAAGTATATGAAAAGTATAATATCATTCAAAAGAAGCAAGGCTTCGACCTGATGCCATTCCGCGGAAAAACCGTAAAGCGCTGGACTTATGATGTTACGAACTATCCAGACAACCGGCCAAATGTCAAGGCGAATATTCTGGTATATGACAACAAGATCATTGGCGGAGATATTTGTTCACTGGAACTGGATGGCTTTATGCACGGTTTTCAATTGAGCTGACGATATAAAGCATCTGCTGCCTGAACAGGAGAGTAGATGCTTTTTTGCGCCCCGGGGAATAATGTAAAATCTTCCGGCTGTGTTATTTTTTTGAAAAAGCAGTTCCCTTTTTTACGAAAATGTGGTATATTATATAAGCGGGCTTTCCGCTTTATTTTTTCGTCAAAGAAGGCTTGATTTCCTTATGTCCATGGACCCGGCGCTGAAAGTCATCTCATTCAACCTCAAGCGTTCCTCCCGTTTTGCGCGCAAAAACGCCTGGAACAGCCGCAAGCTGCTCGCAACCCGTCTGATTCAAAACTCCGGTGCTGCGATCATCGGTGTGCAGGAGCTGCTTCCTGCCATGCGTGACGATCTGCTCTCCCTGCTGAAGGAATACAGCGCGTTTGGCTTCGGCAGAACCAAACGGCTGAATAACGAGCAGTCCGCGATTATTTTAAGAAACAATGATACCGATATCCGTTTTGACAAAACTTTCTGGCTGTCTAAGCATCCCGAAAAGCGGGGGAGCCGTGCTTATTTTTCCCTGTTCCCGCGGATCTGTACCGTTTGTGAGGTCTATGTAAAGCATCTGGACGCTACCGTGCGGGTATTCAACACTCATTTTGACCATATCTGCTGGCCGGCACGGACGCTGGGCGCGCGCATCATTTTGGAATATATGCATCGGCTTAATCAAAAAAGAAAACTGCCCACTATTTTAATGGGGGATATGAATGCCGGGCCGAACAGCAAGCCGATTCGGATTTTGTCGGACAACCTCCATGGCTATCCTGATATTCATCTGACCAATATTTATGAATGTATCGAGAGCGAAAAGGTCCACAACACCTATCATGGGTTTAAAGGCAGAGAACACGGCAAACCCATCGACTATATTTTCGTCAGTGACGATTTTGTTGTAGAGGACGCTGTGCTGGACCGCAGCAGCTTTGACGGACGATATCCGTCCGATCATTTTCCGTTGGTCGCTACGCTCAGGCTCAAGCGGTAAATACCAAAATATAACGTTAAGGCAGCCAAAAATGAATGGCTGCCTTTTTTGCTTTTATTTTAGACTGTCCTCCGCCAAAGCGGCAAGCCCTTTTATATCGCTGATGAGAACCGTTCCCCTGGAAAGCGTAACCAAGCCCTCAGCCTGAAAATACTTCAGCATCCGGGTAATGACTTCACGGGCGCTTCCCAAATGTCTGGCGATTTCCTCATGAGTCAGTGTCAGCTTGCCTTCGCCGTTGTTCAGATGATTTTCTTCCAGCAGAAATGCTGCCAGACGGGAATCCAGCCGCTTATACAACACCTGATCCAGCAGCCACATGACATCCGAAAACCGGGCTGCCGTCAATTCATTCGTGTAATTGGCTACTGCGGCAGATTCCTTCATCAGCTGAGCGTAAATCTGAGCAGATATCTGATAAAACACCGTGTCCTCTTCTGCTTCTACTGAAATATCAAATTGAATGCTGCGGATCATACAGGAGGCCGAAAACAAACAGATGTCCCGCTCAAATAATCGGTATAGTGTAATCTCCCGACCCTCATCCGAAAAAAGAAACGCCCGCAGCCGTCCGCTCTGTACGATCAAGAGACCTTCACAGCCTGCCGTTCCATTGTGCAGCAGTGTCCCCTTCGCTGCCCGGCGTTCCACAGCAGCCTGACTGAGCCGCTGCTGCTGGGAATCGGACAGCTGTTTCCAAAACGGAAAATACTTTTCTAAAGCAGTCATCCGTTCCTCCCACCCATTAAGCAGCTGTACACCCTCACGGTTCAGACAATAAGATACGGTTCTCCAAATCCTGTCGGTCTGCTGCCCATGGTCTCCAGCAGCTCCAAGCCTATCTTCTTGCCGAGCAGAACCGCATCTCTGACAGCGGATGTCTCTCCTGTTACCGCTATGATCACCTCGTTGGTATGACTGGTGCCGCGGTCTGGCGTCATATACCGCAGGATATCCACGGGGAATGCTTTCACGGCGCGGTCTGCCATCACAAGGCCGATTCCCGCGGGAGAGCCCGCCATAAACCCAAACGGCCGTCCCTGTTCGACGCCGAAAGCCATTTCCAAAGCGGCGCCTGCTCTGGCAGAATACGCGAACTCCAGATGCCCCGCCTCATTGATGATGACTTCTCCCGCAAATTTCCGGATCAATTCCAGCGCGATTTCCACAGCACGCCTGACATCTGAGACTGATTGAGCACCAATCACGATATAGCAGCCATGCCCGCCCCACCCTTTGGTATCGCGCGGGAGCTCGATCGAAAGCACTTTGGCATGGGTCGCCTTGACTGCCTCATCGACTGCCGTGATCTGACCTGCGGCGCCCGTACGGGAGCTGATGACGCCGATCGCAGCATATTGCGCCGAGGTCCCCATCTCCTTTTGAAGCTGGGGGGCAATACCGGCAATCACCAGTCCGACTGTGTCCATCGGGCCGGTCCCAATCAGCTCTGTTATATTTTCTTTTTTGATCTCAGCAAAATCCATGACAAATCAGTTCCTCTTTGTTTGATAAGTGAAAAGATCAATCGACACCGGCATTTTCACATGCTTCGACTCCTGCCATGCTCTTTTTGGGGAGAAAACAGACCAGATATCCAAGCAAAATCCATGTGATGACAGGGATGGCTTCCACACGATACAGTTCGTCGACCTCAACAAGCTGCTGAACCGCTGTTGCGGCCGCCACAGCAAACAGCACGATCATCATATCATAATGCCGGTCACGCTGTTTTTCCCGGAAAGCATATAGAAGTGCTCGCAGCAGAATCCATGCTTTAAATACCATAAACGTCAAAAAGCCCAGAATCCCGGAAGAGCCCAAAATCTGAATGTACAGGTTATGCATATGCTCTGTCTGCGCTCCGTCCGTTATCACACCGTCCGTCAGCCCTTTGGCGGTCATACCGAATACCGGGTGCTGTGCAAATCTCTGCAGGCTGATCTTCCACAGGCGCAAACGGCCCGAATCCACAGAAGTATCTGCATTTTCCTCCCGCCCCAGCGGCTGAAACTCCTCAAGACCCTGATCATGGCCAGACTGTGTAATCATCGATACCCCGTAAGGAACAAGTGCGACCGCGTTTTTGATCGGCGTACTGAGCGCATAATAAGAGCCAACAAAAACCAGAAAACAAATAACAGACACAAGATATTTTTTGGCATCCTGCCAATGCTTTTTGGTAAACCGCGCGGCAATTTTATCCCGGAAAAAGAACAAAATGACGCCGAATAAGGCAAACAGGAACAGTTCTCCGCCTCTGGAGCCCGACAGAACAATCAGCAGCATCTGACAGCTGAAATTGATCCAGAAAAGCACCGTCTGCTTTTTTGATCTTCTTTTCAGCAGCCACACAAGCATGGAAGCGGCGATGCCGAGCCCTGCCAGCACAGCGGATGTGTTCGGGTTGGGATAAATCCCCCACAGCCTGTTCTGATGAACGCCAATATAAACCGGTTTTCCAAAATAATACAGGATCATGTTGATATCCAGCAAATAAACAAGCAGGGACAGCACGGTTGCCGCAAACAATATCCAGCTGATCAGGCGGCAGATCAAGAGCAGCTCCCTTTTCTTTTTTTCATAATCCTCCTGCGGATCATGAGGAAACAAAATCAGCATCGATACCGCCATGTAACAAAGAGCCACGAAATTGTCCCATAAATACTTTTGGTAATTGATCACCACTGTCACAGCATAAAGTGCCAGAAATGCCAGAAGAAACTTTACGAACGGCGCCTTAAAAAACAGGCGGCGGGTAAACAAGTCATAAACCAAATACAAAAAACCATAGATCAGAACAACCTTGAGCAGGCCATCCAACAGCGGCATCAAAAAAGAAATGGTATAGAAACAGATCAGCAGCAAATAAGATACCTTTAAATAAATTGCATTGCCAAGCAGCTCTTTTATAATTGACGTTATCCTTGCCATTTTTTCCTCTTTCATTTTTATTGCTTTCCAATTACTGCTTCATAATTGCGGCGGCAGTATTCTGTATCGTGAAACTCAAAAAAGTGTTCTGCACGGCTGCAAAACAGTTCTTCCATCCGAAAGCCGTGCTGGTAGCGCTCAATGAGACAATCAACCACCTGCTCCACAGAGTCAAGCACAGGGCCAAAGCCATCTTTTCGGTAGCTGAAATATCCTTCCGGATAATGATTTTTCCGAAACTCCTCATAATCAAACTGAAAATATAAAAGCGGCTTGCGCATATACGCAAAATCAAAGAAAATGCTGGAGTAGTCTGTGATCAGAAAAGCGGATTCTTTCAATGCTGTCTGGACATCATATTCCGCAGCACTGGCGACTGTGATATTCGGGCACCGCATTTGAAATTCCGCCAGATAGGGCTGCATCTGATGATGCGGAAAATAGAGCAGCGTCAGTTCGTTTTCCTTGGCAAACCGAATCAGACGTTCGTTGCAAAACAGCTGTGTATAATGCTTCAAATAGGATGAAGAGCGTACCTTCTCTTCAGATTCAGAGGCGGGGTGCCCGTACGGCGCTTCCAGATAGCTGCGCCATGTCGGCATGATCAGTATCTGCTTCGGATTGACTGTAAAGTCATAAAGTCCGTCATAGCGGCAAAGCCCCGTCACCCTGACCTGCTCCGGGCGGTATCCCATATCCCGGATGACTGCCTGTCGTTCCCGCTGCGTGGAGCAGATGAACAGATTGATCCTGTTGATATCCGCATTTAAAAAGGGGAGCACATCCTTGATGATCCCATGCTGCAGGAAAATATTTTGAAACCGATAGCACCCCATCAGCAAAAACTGACGGCACATAAACGGCGCAGGGAAACCGTTTCCCACATGCGCGCTGATGTTTTTTTCCGCCGCCCAGAAATAAATATGATGCCGGAAGGAACCGATTTGCACCGCATTGCCGAGTGGTTTGATCTTATTTTCATAATCCGGACATTTTTTATTGATGGGATAATACACATGCCTTTTTTCGGGATGCTGCTTTCTGATATATCGAAACAGCCAGTACCCATTGTCTCTTGCATCGTTCGGCCGCTCCGAGATCAGCCAGATATCCCGCCGAAAGAGCTTCAGCATCATTCCAAACGGAAAGGACAGGAGAATCTTGAAAAGATCCAGATAGTCCCTGCTTTTCATGATCCCCAGTTTTTTGATATTCTTTTTCAAATAAGAAAGCCCCATGGCCTGCTTCCTTTCATCCCCGTTTTTCATGCATTCGTTTAAAATAAAACTCCTGCAGCTTCAGCGCCTGTTCTCCGATATCATAGCCCATGGCTTTTATAGTCTCACAATGGTCGGTCCGTATGATATTTTTTGCTTTCCAAACCGCTTCTGCCCAGACAGAGGGCTGCTGCTCCAATGCAAAATATTGTACGGTTTCTGTGATATTTGCCTCTGCGGGAACCGCATCGGATGCAATGCACGGCAAGCCAGCGCACTGTGCTTCCAGCAAGGCGATTCCAAGCCCTTCAAAAAGCGAAGGAAACAGGAATACATCCATAGCCTGTAAAAGGGCGGAAACATCCGCGCGGTTACCGGCCAGCATCACATTGTCCTTGATGCCCAATTCTTCAATTTTTGCCTCGAGCTCCGGCCGCAGCTCCCCATCCCCGACCAGCAGCAAAACAGACTGAGGATGCGCCTGATGCAGACAATGAAAAATTTCCAGTAAATAAGCGTGATTTTTCTGAAAGTGAAACCGTCCGACATGACCAACAACAAACAGCCCTTCCAAGCCAAGCGACGACCGCATCCTTTTCCGCAGCTCAGGGTCAAAGCGGTACTGTTGTGCATCAATCGCGTTGTGCAGCACGGTAAAGGATGCATCCCCATACAGCCATTTTCCCGCCGCATCGGAACAAGCGAACAGATCGGTGGCATAGCGTGGAATTCTTTTTTTCTCGAAATCGTTCAACAGCAGCTTCAGACGGTTTTGTGTCTGATGCTGTGTGTTATGACTGTGTGAGATCCGCACCGGAACGCCGCATTCCATAGCCTGCTTCAATACTACGGCATTCATGGCATCCATATGAGAATGTACCGCCTGATACGCGCCGCTCCTGAAAATTTCCCGCAGCGCCCTTTTATTTCCGGAATAGTCCTGACTTTTTACCGGAACATAAAACACCCGGCCGCCCAATGCTTCGATCTCATCCTCATACACACCCCGTTCAAAGCCATGGACTGCAAAGTCAATCTGCAGTCTGGAGTGATCAAAATGGCGGTAATAATTCATCATATATGCTTCCGTCCCGCCGTAATTCAGCTTTCCGCCGTGAACATACAGCACTCTGACCGGCTCTGCCAGATGGATCATCCCCTTTCCACGCCTTCGGACTGGGATACAAGCTCATGATAAAGCGAAATATATTTCATGCATTGCTTTTTTTCATCATAATATGCTTCTGCGCGCCTGCGGCAGCTGACTTCATCCTTTTGCATCCGCCTCACAGCCTCCGCCAGTGCGGCAACATCGCCGCAGGGAACTACCGCGCCACAGGAAGCATCTACTGTTTCAGGCACGGCGGTGGCATCATAAACGACCGCCGGCGTCCCGCAGGCCAGTGCCTCTGCTGTTGTCAGCCCCATCGTTTCCTCGGTGCTGGCATTCACATAAACATCGGCGGCGGAGTACAGCTCAGCCAGCTTTTGAATGCTGTCCGTGCGGCAGATGCCCAATATATTCTTTGGCATCGCTGCTTTTTGGCGTTCGCTTAAACCAACCAAGACGACTTGCCAGTTATCACCCAGCAGCTCCGACAATGCAATAAAATCGTCCAGCCCTTTCCTTTTTTCCCAAATGCTGGCGGCACCAAGCACAATTTTTTTATTCTGTAGTCCGAACCTTCTGCGAAAATCTCCATCCATATGACGAAACTGCGTCAGGTCGATACCGTTTGGTATCACTCTGACCGGGTAACAGCCCAGGAAAGATTCCCGCACGATCCCCGCCATCCATTCTGACGGCGTGACGATCGTCAAATTTTCCAGCGATGTAAACAATTGCTTCTTTTTCTGATAATTCCAAACAGACTGATCGGCAAATAAGCTCGTCGGATACGCTTTTCGCTGCGGACAATCATGACAGCCGCTTTTCCAGCGCGTGCAGCCGGCACTGTAAAAGTAAGCGCAGTGCCCGGTCACCGGCCAGCAGTCATGCAGCGTCCATACTACCGGCAGTTCTTTTTCCTTTAAATAGCGAAATAAAAGCTCAATATTCAAATAGTAGCCATGGATATTATGAAGATGAATCATGTCCGGCTGAAAGCCGTCAACCCAGCTTAGAAAGCGTTTGGTTGCCGCAGTAGAATAAAATCCATGCCGATCGGTCAGCCTTGATAGTATGCCATGAAGCACGACCCCGGCAGCGGAGCCGATCGGAACGGCCTGCACCTCTTGTGCTGCGGCTTTTCTTCCATAAGCCACGACGCATTTTCCGCCGTCTGCCTTTACCGCCTGGCATAAATCAGCTGTGATCCGCCCGGTACTGCCATATCCGCAAACCGAGTTGATCTGTAAAATCCTCACCCTTGCGTTTCCTTCCTCTCCTGTCTGACTATTTGTGCCAGGTTGTGATGTTCACAATTTTGGCATAGCTCTGAATCAATTTGACTACCTTGACCGAGACGTTTGTATCGGCATAATCTTCCGCCATCACGGTCTCCTCATGATTCTGGCGCATCGCCACTGCAAGATCAAGCGCCTGCTCCACATCATCTCCGGTGATGCCGCCGATCACCACAGTTCCCTTGTCCAGCACCTCAGGACGTTCCGTAGAAGTGCGCACCAACACCCCCGCAAAGCCCAGCATGGCCGATTCCTCCGACAAGGTGCCGCTGTCGGAAAGCACACAATAGGCGTTCATCTGCAGCTTGTTGTAATCCAAAAAGCCAAAAGGTTTCATGCTCTGCACCAGCGGATGGAATGCAAAACCGCGCTGCTCGATGAATTTGCGGCTGCGCGGATGGGTCGAATAGATCACCGGCATCTGATACCGTTCTGCGATGCGGTTGACCGCATTCATCAGAGACATGAAGTTTGATTCATTGTCAATGTTTTCTTCCCGATGGGCAGAAAGAAGAATGTACTTTTCCTTTTGCAGTCTCAGCCGCTCCAGCACATCGCTCGCGAGGATCTGCTCCATATGATCCCGCAGTACCTCACGCATCGGAGAGCCTGTCACAAATATGGTTTTTCCGTCGATCCCCTCTGAAAGCAGATAACGGCGGGAATGCTCTGTATAAGGGAGATTGATGTCCGAGATATGGTCAACGATCTTACGGTTGATCATCTCAGAAACATTCCAGTCCCAGCAACGGTTGCCTGCTTCCATATGAAAGATCGGGACCTTAAGCCGTTTTGCCGAAACAGCCGACAAGGCGGAATTGGTATCGCCTAAAATCAGAACTGCATCAGGCCGTTCCTTTTCTATCACCTCATAGGATTTTGCAATGATATTGCCCATTGTTTCTCCCAGACTGCTGCCCACACTGTCCAGGTAATAATCGGGCTCCCGAAGCCCCAGTTCCTCAAAAAAGACCTGATTCAGGGTATAATCCCAGTTCTGCCCCGTATGCACCAGAATATGGTCAAAATAGCGGTCGCACGCCTTGATGCAGGCAGACAAACGGATGATCTCCGGACGGGTTCCGAGGATCGTCATCACTTTCATTCGATTCATAACCAGCGTTCCTCCCGATCAACGCAAAAGCAGACAGATTACAGCGGCATTCTTTCTGAAAAAGTCTAAACTTTTTGATAATAGGTATCTGGATTCTGCGGGTCAAAGGGTTCATTTGCCCACATCAACGTCACAAGATCAGTTTCCCCTATGTTCTTGATGTTGTGCGTATAGCCCGGCGGAATATCCACTACCTGCGGCTGTTCACCGGATACAATATATTCTGCGATTCTGTCACTGTCGGTCTTTCGCAGCTGGATCAGGGCATTTCCGCTGACTACCAGGAATTTTTCCGTCTTGGTATGATGCCAGTGATTGCCTTTGGTGACGCCCGGCTTTGTAACATTGACCGAAAACTGACCGCGGTCCGGGGTGCGGATAAACTCAGTAAAAGAGCCGCGTTCATCGGTATTAGCCTTCAGCGGATAGCTGAAATGCTCCTCCGGAAGATAGGTGAGATAGGTGCTGTAAAGCTTTTTTTCCAGCGGCTGTGAGCAGTCGGGCACCCCCAGCGTGATCCGCTGCTCCCGAAAACCGGTAATGAGCTTTGCAAGCTGTCCGAGTGAGACAGAATATCCCACCGGCACCGTGCAAAACTGTCCCTTATGGGTCTCATTGCCGCTTAAAGCGCGTATCAGCTCTGCTGCTACATCGTCTATATAGACCAAATGAAGGATCGTGTCGGGATTGTCGATCCGAATCGGAAGATCCCGCGCAATCTGATAGCAAAAAGTAGCGACTACGCTGTTATAATTCGGGCGGCACCATTTCCCGAAAACATTTGGAAAACGGTACACCAAAACCCTGACGCCGTTGTCCTTGCCATAACGGAGCAGCAGTTCCTCTCCGGCACGTTTGCTCTTTCCATAGGGATTGTTCAGTTCCGCCTGTACAGAGGATGCAAGCATGACAGGAGCTTTATTCCCGTGCCGCTCTAATGCTTTCAGCAGTTCGGATGTGAAGCCAAAATTGCCCCGCATAAAAGCATCCGGATTTTTGGGCCGGTTGACACCGGCCAAATGATAGACAAAATCGCATTGCTCGGCATATTCGTCAAGCAATGCGGGGTCGGTGTCAATATCATAAGCCAGAATGTCTGTATAATTTTGATTTTTCAGTTGTGCGATCAGATTTTTCCCAATAAATCCGTTTGCGCCTGTTACCAGTATTTTCATACTTTGTCTGAGCCCTTCCCGAATTATATTTCACGGCCTTCCCACTCGGCGATCTCATCTCGAATATACTGCAAAGACATCAGCTTTTCTTTGACCTCATCCACATTGAGGATCCGCGTATTATTCGAATTAAATTCTGTCAGTGTATTGCGCTTTTCATCCCCGACAAAGAAATATTTGTCATAGTTGAGATCCCGTTTGTCCACCGGGACACGGAAGAAATTACCAAGATCTACCGCGTTTGCACATTCCTCATTGGTCAGCAGTGTCTCATACATCTTTTCGCCGTGACGGATTCCAATCACTTTGACCTCATTTTCGGCGTGAAACAACTCCTTCACTGCCGTCACAAGCGTTTCGATGGTACAGGCCGGCGCCTTTTGTACCATAATATCACCGGCCTCGGCATGTTCAAAGGCAAACAGCACCAATTCGACCGCTTCGGACAGACTCATGATAAATCTGGTCATTTTGGGTTCTGTAACCGTCAACGGTTTTCCGGCCTTGATCTGCTCGATAAAAAGCGGTATCACAGAACCGCGGGAGCACATCACATTTCCATATCTCGTCCCGCAGATCAGTGTCCGCTGGGGCGATACGGTTCTGGAACGGGCGCGAAACACCTTTTCCATCATTGCCTTGGAAGTTCCCATTGCATTGATCGGATAAGCGGCCTTGTCCGTAGAAAGGCAAACCACCTTCTGCACGCCGCATTCGATACAGGCAGTCAGAACATGATCCGTTCCCATAATATTTGTATAAACAGCTTCCATCGGAAAGAACTCACAGGACGGCACCTGCTTGAGCGCAGCGGCATGAAACACATAGTCCACGCCATACATTGCGTTTTTCAGACTTTGAAGATTGCGGACGTCACCGACATAATATTTGATCTTATCATTATTATACTGATGCCGCATGTCATCCTGCTTTTTTTCATCCCGTGAAAAAATACGAATCTCTTTGATGCCGGTATTCAAAAAACGACGCAGTACAGCGTTTCCAAACGACCCTGTTCCGCCCGTAATCAGCAGCGTTTTATCATCAAAAATATGTCCATTATCCATGACAGTAAACAAATTCCCTTCCTGTGCAGGCAGTAAGCACCTCAGTCCGCCAGCAGTTTTTTCAGAGACTCCATAAATTTTTCTCTGGTGTAGTTTTCCTCATAAAATTTTCTGCCGTTCCGCCCTTTTTGACGATACCGGTCAAAGTGCTCCACGACCTGCGTCATGCTTTCACCGAGTCCCAGGTAGTCACCCGCGGGCACACATTCTCCGCAGTCCGCCTCCTGGATGACCTCTCTGCCGGCACCGTCGATTGCCGCAACGATCGGCTTTCCTGCGCTCAAATAACTTTGCGATTTAGCCGGCAGCGTCAGACCGATAAAATCACCGCCCCGCAGCGTCAGCAGAAAACAATCAGCCATCTGATAAAAGCGCTTCATTTCTGATTGCGGATAACGGCCGTAAAAACGGACGCGGTCTGTCACATGAAGCTGCTGTGCAAGCTGCTTGCACGCTTCCAGTTCAGAGCCATCCCCTACAATATGTACCTGAAAAGGCGCTTTTGTTCTCACATATGGAATCGCACGGATGATACAGTCAATATTCTGAACTGCTCCGACATTTCCTGCAAAGAGGAAATCAATCTGTCCGTTTTCTTCATATTTGCCGCAGACATCCCGATACAAATCCTCAGCATGCTGAGGCAGATAGGTGATGCATTGTTCCTGTACGCCGCATACTTCTTTCAGATAGTTCCGAAACGGCTTGGAAGAAATCGCGATCGTATCACAGGATTGGTAGATTTTTTCACTCATTCTTCGCACCATACGGAACAGCAGGCTCTTTTCCTTTACATTCCATGCCTTTAAGGATTCAGGCCACAGGTCGCAGCAATAAAGCACAAGCTTTTTCCCTGTCCGCTTTTTTAACTTTCGGGCCGGGATTCCCTGAAAAACAGGGGAAGTCTGATATACGAAGATCGCATCAATATTTGTCTTGCTGCAAAAACAGGCGTACAGATACGATGAAATAATAAAGCTGCCATAAGACAGAGCGCGGAAAAAAACGCCATGCCGTCTGGCGATCGTAGGAACACGAATAATGCTGGCGCCATGAAAATCTTCCCGCCGTTTACGAAACCATTTGTATTCCTTTGGAATACGAAAGGTCGTATAGTCTGGAAGTCCGGTCAGAACCTGAACATGATGGCCTGCTTTCACCATTTCTTCCACAATATTGTTAATCCCAAAATTGTCCGGGTAAAAATATTCAGACACTACTACAATATTCATCCGATTTCCTCCCGGAATAGCCATAATAATATATTTTACTACGAAAACACCGATGAATCAAGACTAAAGCGTGATTTTCCATGAATCTTCTCACTTTTTAGCTATTTTTTCTGATTTTATAAGACTTTTTATTCCTTTATAACGCAAAAAAATTACAAAGCGGAAACAGCAAAAGCAGCATTCGTTTCCGTTTTGTAATTTATCCGATCAAAATGAAATTGCTGTTACTTTCTGATAAACAAAACGCCAAGTGTTCCCGGGCCGCAATGGTTTGAAACCGTACAGCCTGCTGTGGTCTCCAAAATTTCTGCAAAATCTCCGTTTTCTTTCACTTTACGATAAGCGGCATCGACAATTTCCTGCGGACAGTCTGTGTGAGTGATAAATATACGGCTGCGATTGATGTCTGTCCGATCCTTCAAACGATCTGTAACATACTGTTCTATACACTTCACCAACGGACCGCGGTATTTTTTTCCGACATGCATTTTCCCATCTGCGACCTCAATACACGGCTTCAGCTTCAGCAGATTTGCCCCCAGCGCCGCAACAGAAGAACAGCGGCCGCCTTTGTGCAGATATTTCAGCGTATCTATCACAAAGCTTGCTTCCACCTTGGGGATAACCTCACGATTCAAATAATCACGGATTTCCGCCCCGCTTTTGCCTTCTTTGGCAAGCACGGCGGCCTCAATGACCGACAATCCGCTGCCCGTAGATAAATTAAGAGAATCGACCGGATAAACGTTCCCCAGCTCTTCTGCGGCAAGGCAGGCATTTTGATGACAGCTGGAAAAGCCGCTGCTGATATTGATATGTACAACCTCATATCCGTCTTCTACAAACGGCCTGAAAAAATCGACATAATCCGCTGCCGGAAGTGCGGCGGTTTTTGTAACATTACCTGTCTGCTCCACATAATCATAGATATCCTGCGGCTGAATGTCGACTCCGTCTCTGAACGACCGTCCATCCTTTACAATGTACAGCGGGCAAATCGCAACATCATATTTTTGCAGTAATTCAGGGGAAAGATCACATGTGCTGTCCGCAGTAATTTTTACCTTTGCCATTGCCACCCGATCCTTTCATCTTTTTGTCAGCGTATTAAAGCTGTGCCGTGATTTCCTTTAAATACATCCGAAAATCATCTCCAACCTCCGGATGCTTTAATCCGACCTCCACGATTGCCTGCAGAATGCCAAGCTTATTCCCCATGTCATAACGCTTTCCGTCAAAATCGACGCCGATCATCCCACGCACCTGCGCCAGCTTTTTCATCGCATCGGTCAGCTGTATTTCACCGCCGGCGCCAGGCTCGGTATCTTCCAGAATCGCAAAAATTTCAGGCGGCAGCACGCAGCGCCCCAAAATAGAATACAGGGAAAACACCTCATCCGGTTTCGGCTTTTCAATCATGTCAGAGATACGGAACATGTTTTTTTGCAGATGTTCCACCTTCATTGAGGAATATTTCCCGATAGCCTCCGGGCTGACCTCCTTAATTCCCACTACGCCAAGGCCATATTTGGCATAAGCCTCGCAAAGCTGTCCGCAGACCGGATTGTCCCCGATGATAACATCATCCCCATACAAAACCGCAAACGGATCGTTGCCAACAAAGGTCTTGGCACAGAGGATCGCATGCCCCAGTCCTTTTGTTTCCTTCTGGCGGATATAGCTGATATTGGCCAGCTTGGAAATCGCCACCAGCTGATCGTACACTTCTGTTTTTCCGCTGGTAAGCAGCCTGCTTTCCAGCTCGGGGGAACGGTCAAAGTGGTCCTCCACTGTCGTTTTGCCCCGGCTGGTGATGATGAGAATATCCTCGATCCCGCTTTTTACCGCTTCTTCTACGATATATTGAATCGCAGGCTTATCCACGATCGGAAGCATTTCCTTCGGCATCGCCTTTGACGCCGGAAGTACTCTTGTTCCCAGTCCGGCAGCAGGAATAACCGCTTTTTTAATTTTCTGCATAATGTCTTTTCGCCTTGTTTATAATAAGGCCATCCTCCTTCTTTACCTGATTAAAGCATAATGGAAATCATCACAAATACAACCGCAAAATACATAACAACTGTCAAAGCAACTGCAGCGATCACAAGGCCAATAGAGACCGAACCGTTTTTCACCAGCATGGAATGATATTCCGGAGTGTTGCCAAATTCCTGTTTCAGCTTCCGAATTTTCCGAAAAACCTGATTCATATAAATACGGTTTGCAAACATACCCAGGAAAAACCGGATCCCGATATTGAAAAGATTTGCAACCGATCCCAGCATAAAAAGCATCTGCTGATCAAATATGGCGGGCGTATTCGGCGAATAGGCATGCAGCATGGTATCATAATAAGAGCAAACCATCGGGACCGACAGCACCATGGACAGCACAAACATCAGGACTCCAAGCCAGTTTGTCTTTCGGTAAAAAAGATAGTAATGAGTTAAAAGAAAAGCAGACCAATTCCATGAATTGCTGTTGCGCTCCTTCATCTGTTTAAAGCGCGGCAGAAAATAATGAGAGTTCTGCCCTAAAAAAATGGCCAGATCCTTTACCGGAATATCCTCGATTTCCTCGTCTGGATTTAATCCGCCGAACGGCGTTGTATAGGGATTATACGGAATTGTGTTAAATGGAATCCCACCGCTGCCGGGGCCATAAAAGCTCGTCTGTCTGTTCATATCCTGATCTCTTTGATTCTGAGCCTGCTGGCCATCCACCTGTTTTTTCAGCGGAGTACCGCAAACCTCACAAAACAGTCCATCAGGAGAGTTCATCGTCCCGCACCGTGAACAGCGCAGCTCCCCGCGGCCATCGACTTTTTTGGCTTCCGCCGCTTCCGCTTCAGCCCGTTCTCTGTCGCGCTGCTCTTTCGACTTGTATGCTTCATCTGTGCCATGCTTATCAAAATAGACACATTGCTTCAGTTCCTTGGCACAAGCCCGATGATAGGGAGCGCCGCAGTCCGGGCAAACAACGATATCATCGCCCGGCCGAAACGGTTTTCCGCATTTCGAGCAATTCTCGCCTTCATAATTTGCCATATCGGTACACCTCTATCCCTCAGAAATAAAGCAGACTTCAGAAAAGCTGAGCAGCCGCGTTTACTATGAATGTAATTATATCATTGCCGCAAGGCAAATTCAATCATATCCGAAATATATTTACAATTTAGATAAAGATATTTACAAAAAGCGCTATGCGGCACCGCGGTCCTCATAAACGCGGATCCCGCCAATATCTGTTTTGATCTGATATAGAGCCGACTGCTCCTCTTCTGTTTCATAAGAAGCGCTTTTTCCCACGCCAAAGCTGCGTTCCTCTTTTCGTTCGAACGAACCAATGTTATAGGCATAGTCCAGACGGTATCCCCGTTTTTCATCCAGCCGCAGATGCAGTTCCACGGTTCCAATATTGACAGATGCCGTAAAGTCTTTTACTGTTTGGCCGGAAAAATTGTCCAGATATGCGGTAATGTTTCCGATGTTATTATTCACGGTTACTTCTTCCAAAGCAGCAGTTCCCAGTTTTACAATGCTGATTTCTGCAATGTCGCCGTCGATATCCAGTGACTTCAGTTCGGGATTGTCTATTGTCAGAGTCCCTGCCTGCATCTTAATGCTCAGTGCAGGCAGCAGGTCCCGCGGTATGCTGACCGTAATATCGCAGGCTTTGTCTTTTATCAAGCTAAAAAAATACATTTTTTGCTTGGAACTGATTCGAATGCTTAAATCACTCCCATCCCGATCAGAGACAATACGAAGCTGGTTATCCAAAAAGCCTTCCGGCGGATACTGGTATTCTATGGTGATTTCCTTGTCATCGCCTGGGACCACACGAACCTTGCCAAGCTCTACCGTCAGCTGGATGTGTTCAACACCGTCAGCTTCGATCGAGCTGCTTTCAGGCGGCGCACTGGCAGCAACCGCATGATCAGAAAAATATGCAACAGCCAAGCTGACAGCCATCGCAAAAATCACCCCAAATACCAGAGAAAACAAAAAAATGAAAAGTTTTTTCACATTGCTCATCATATTTTCTTGTACATAAGAACTGTAATATCCAGTTCTGCCTTTCCTTCATAACAAATCATTTTCTAACAGGCTGCAAACCGTTTTGCTATTATTTTAACGGAAATTTATGAAATTTTCAACAGTGCTGTTTTTGACAAAATACGGAATCTATGCTACAATGTTGCCAAACAGCACGTCGAAATAATAACCGGCCGGACCTTCGGGCGGCACTGCCGGCCCGCTGAGAAAGAGGATTTATGGCTACATATACTGCGAAACAAATCAGGGAACAGTTCAAGTATATTCAACTCCTTGCAAAAGAATATCCGAATGTCCAAAGCGCCTGCACCGAAATTATCAACCTGCAGGCGATTCTGCAGCTGCCTAAAGGCACAGAGCATTTTATGAGCGACCTTCATGGAGAAAACGAGGCATTCGCACACATTTTAAATAACTGCTCCGGCGTTATCAAGGACAAGATTGACAGTCTTTTGTCCAAAAGCATCTCCGCAACGGAGCGGGCTGAACTTGCAACGCTCATTTACTATCCGAAAATAAAGCTGAAGATTATTCGGGAACGGGAAGAAAACTACAATGACTGGTGCCGCCTGACTTTATATCGTCTCATCGATGTCTGTCGGTTGGTATCCGGGAAATATACCCGCTCCAAGGTAAGAAAAGCGCTCCCCTCCGACTATTCCTATATCATTGATGAACTGCTGAATGCGGACTACAGTGAACACAATAAAGAAGAATATTACGGCAAAATCATTGATACCATTCTGGCGCTGGGACAGGCGGACGGCTTCATTATTGCTCTGGCCGACGTTATCAAACGGCTTGCCGTTGATTATTTACATATCATCGGCGATATCTTTGACCGCGGAAAACGCCCCGATATTATTATGGACATGCTGCTGTCCCATCATTCCGTCGATATCCAATGGGGCAATCATGACGTTTTGTGGATGGGAGCCGCAGCAGGAAGCACGGTATGCATCGCAAATGTGATTGCAAACTGCCTGCGTTATCATAATCTTGAAGTCCTGGAAATGGGATATGGGATCAACCTCCGTCCGCTCACTATCTTTGCACAGGACACCTATCAGCCGTCTGAAGCTTTCCTTCCGCGTTGCCTGGATGAAGAAAATCCTTCCGAGCGGGATTTGTCCTTGCTCTCTCAAATGCATCAAGCGATCCAAATCATTCGCTTCAAGCTGGAAGGACAGATTATAAAAAGACATCCGGAATATGAGATGGATGACCGGCAGCTTCTGGAGCAGATTGATTTTCAGGCCGGAACATTGGAGCAGAACGGAAAGGTTTACGCGCTCAATGATACGAACTTTCCCACTGTCTCACGGGAAGACCCCTGCCGGCTAACAGCCGAAGAAGCTGCGCTCATGGATGATTTGAGGGAGTCATTTCTTCATTGTGAAAAATTGCAGAAACATATCCGCTTTTTGTTTGAAAAGGGTAATTTCTACAAACAACACAATGGAAATCTGCTGTTTCACAGCTGTGTTCCGATGAAAGCGGACGGCACTTTTGATTCGCTGCCCATTTTGGGCAAGGAATTATCAGGGAAAAAGCTGTTTGATACCGCAGAATACATTGTCAGGGAAAGTTACTTTTCTCCCCAGGACAGCCCGCAGAAAGAATACGGTCTTGATTTCGTATGGTATCTCTGGTGTGGGAAAAAATCGCCTCTCTTTGGCCGGGAAAAGATGACTTCCTTTGAACGGCTGTATCTTTCAGACAAAGAAACCTGGAAGGAACCGCAAAATCCTTATTACCAATACCACGATGATGCGTCTGTTTGCGGAACTATCCTGCATGAATTTGGGCTGGAGGATCCGAATTCTCATATCATAAACGGACATGTTCCCGTAAGGCTGATCAAAGGAGAAAGCCCGATCAAGGCAAACGGGCGGCTAATCGTAATTGACGGGGGCTTCTGCAAAGCATATCAGCCCCAGACCGGAATTGCGGGCTACACACTGGTTTATAATTCCCACGGGATGCGTCTGGTCGCGCATCAGCCATTTGAGGGACTGGAAAAAACCATAGAAAAAAATATTGACATTCATTCTTCCTCGGACATTTTTGAAACGGTGCAAAACCGAGTGAAGGTAAAAGATACGGACATCGGTTCCTCAATTGCGGATAAGATTGAGGATTTAAACATGCTGGTCTGTGCCTATCAGATGGGGATGCTCTAATGCTGCAGCAGACCGCCTATGGGGGTGAAAGCAATGACAGAACTGGAACTGATTCAGGAAATACAGAAAAAGGGCGTCCACTCGGCTGCTTTTGTCGACACCGTCAAGGTGCCGTTTGATCCTGACCTGCGAAAATACTGTACCCCGCAGGCTTGCGGATCTTATGGAAAAAACTGGGGTTGTCCGCCGGCTGTGGGCGATATTTACGATCTGATTCAACGGGCAAAACAATATAAACGTACACTTGTGTATGAAACTGTCGCACAATTGGAAGACTCTTTCGACTATGAAGGAATTCGTGCCGGAGGACTGCGCCACAAGCAGATCACCAACGAGATTACGCCTCTGATCCGCAGTTTTACGGGAAAAGACCTGATTCAGCTTTCTGCGGGTGGCTGCACCGTTTGTGAACGCTGCTCCAAAATGGACGAACAGCCCTGCCGTTTCCCGGAGCGGGCGCTTCACTCTGTCTCTGCCTATGGTATTTATGTTTCAAAACTCGCCAAAATCTGCGGATTGGAATACAACAACGGGGAGAACACTGTTACCATGTTCGGCGTGGTGTTTTTTCAAAAAAGCGAATAAAAGCTAAAAAAGAGTTCCCGAAAGAGGGAACTCTTTTTATCTATTCAGTCAAACCAGCTTGTCAAACGTGATGCCCTGCATCTCTTTGCGCACATAGTCCGAAATCCGTGCGAATTCGCGCTGTACCTTACAGTAGGGGGAACTCCTATTCTCCCTGTTGCAGCCAAGCTGCGGATCCAGGCAGCGGCTGAGATAATAGGTGCCCTCGACCGTCTCAATGACCTCGGCAAGCGTAATCTCAGCGGGCGCCTTGTTCAGTTCATAACCGCCTTGTGTTCCTTTAAAGGATTTTACGATTCCTGCCGCTACCAGCTTGCGCAGAATTTTCAAGGCAAACCGGAGCGTCACCTCAGTATTTTCCGAAATGTTCTTTGCTTCTGCCCGCTTTTGGATCTGTGAAAGGTACAAGACAATTCTGATTGCATAATCCGACTCCAGCGTAATATGCATGTCTGTTCACCACGCCTCCATTTTATCAGAATAATCTATACCAAATTAATATATTTGGTATAGATATTATACAATAAAATAAAAAAGCTGTCAAGTCCCTGCTGCGATCTCCTCGTTTGGAAAGCGGTCAGGCATCCATAGAAATACAAGCACAGCCGCTCCTGATCAGTCAATAACTGTCAGAAACGGCTGTGTTCTGCTATGATGTTAAAGTTCAGCAAAGACTAATGATCTGTTCAGAGGCAGGATAACAATGTGTCATTTTCAACGAAATGAACCGCGGAATTATCCCAGTATTTCCGAAAAATCCTGCTGTTGTTTCCGTCAAGATTCAGCTGGTACATCCGAAATGTCACCCGAAAATTCTTTGGCTGCCACTGTTCCTCATAGGTATAGCAGTACTTCATGCCCAACCGTCTCATGACGCCGCCGCTGCGGGGATTGTTTACATCATGTGTCGCCGTAATAAAGGGAACGCTGTCCCGTTTTAGCTGTGCCACAACCGCTATTCCTGCCTCGGTGGCAATTCCCTGATGCCAAAATTCCTTCTGAAGTCCATAGCCCAAATCGTGACCGTCATCCATATCGGTTTTTATGTAACCAACCGGAATATTGCTGCCTTTCAGACAGATCGCATAGGCATATGCCTGTGGTTTCGCATATTCCGCCGCATAATGTTTTTCATAAAACAGCTTTGCTTCGTCTGTATTTTTGACGGAAAACCAGGGCAGATAGGTGTTGACAGCCTCGTCCTTCAAAATCTGATATAACGCTTCGATATCGGCTTCTGTAAATCTTCTCAAAATCAGTCTTTCTGTTTCAAGTCTTGGCGTATTCTTCATTTTTTCTTTTCCTATATACCGGCAGATATGATAATGAAGCAGTTGCGTATAACACCCAAAAAGCCGCCGAAAGAATCAGTCCAGAAAATCCTTCAGGCGTTTGCTCCTGCTGGGATGGCGGAGTTTCCGAAGGGCTTTTGCCTCAATTTGACGAATCCGTTCCCTTGTCACGTTAAATTCCTTGCCGACCTCTTCCAGTGTACGAGAACGACCGTCCTCCAGCCCAAATCGCAGGCGGAGCACCTTTTCTTCCCGATCGGTCAATGTTCCCAGCACATCGCCCAGCTGTTCCTTCAGCAGGGTATTCGAAGCAACCTCGGCAGGAGCAGGCGCATCATCATCCTGAATAAAATCCCCCAGATGGCTGTCTTCTTCCTCACCGATCGGAGTCTCCAGCGAAACGGGCTCCTGCGCGACCCGCATAATTTCACGCACCTTGTCTACGGGCATATCCAGCTCGGCGGCAATTTCCTCCGCGCTCGGATCATGCCCGTTCTGATGCAGCAGCTGACTGCTGACCTTTTTCACCTTGTTGATGGTCTCCACCATATGCACCGGGATACGGATGGTACGGGCCTGGTCTGCAATCGCGCGGGTGATCGCCTGGCGGATCCACCAGGTTGCATAAGTGGAAAATTTAAAGCCCTTGGTATAGTCGAACTTTTCAACCGCCTTGATCAGGCCGAGGTTCCCCTCTTGGATCAAATCAAGGAACTGCATTCCCCTTCCGACATACCGTTTGGCAATGCTGACCACCAGGCGGAGATTGGCCTCAGCCAGACGCTTGCGGGCATAATTGTCCCCCTGTCCCATCCTCGTAGCAAGCTCAATCTCTTCCTCGGCGCTCAGCAGCGGAACACGGCCGATCTCCTTGAGATAGACCTTCACCGGATCATCAATGCTGATGCCCTCGGTGGAAAGGGATGCTTCCAGATCTTCGTTCATATTGATGTCCAGTGGGAAATCAATATCGGTCTCGGGGACAAAATCCTCTACAATCTCAATATTGGAGCTCTCCAGGGAATCATAAAATTTTTCGATCTGTTCCCCGTCAAAGTCGACCTCTTCAAAAAAGTCCGTGATTTCCTTTGTAGTGAGTTTGCCTTTTGCTTTTCCCTGTTCCATCAATTCTGCAACTGCGTTTTTCTTATCTGCTGCCATAATGAATCTCCCTTTCAGAAAGTCTTTGTATGATCTCGTTTCTTTTGAGAGCCAAGCTGTTTTGCCAGCTGGCTCAGCTCCTGAAGCCCCATTTCTGCGATTTTATCGTCAGTTACTCTATTCTTATGCCGAAGCAGCACGTCTATATCATCGTCCAGCTCGTCTTTTATATTCTGCAGCTCCGCCGTCTGTGCGAGATATCCCGTCAGCTTTGCCATTTCAGGCGGAGTCAGTTCTCCGCTTAAGCTGTCCAATGCTATATTATGCTGTATTTTTTCCGCAATTATACGGAACAAACGTCGGTTAAAGTCGGTAGCAAAGGCATCGGGGCTGATTTTGTCCAGGATATAATCACTGAAACCGTTATCCTTATATAAAAAAGCGATAATTCGTTCCTCTGCAATCGCTTCCCGCTTGTTTAATGCCTTTTGGGGATTGACGCGGTCAGCATAATACTGTCTTCCGCTCTGTATGTCCTGCCATTCCTTCTTTTCTTTCGTCCGCCGCTTTTTAGCCAGAATGGCGTTGACCTGCGCAAGGATCGTATCCCTTGCCACTCCTGTTTCCCGGGAAAGCTTTCCGGCGTAGACATCCCGTTCCACGGGGGTTGCAAGGCTGCTCAGCACGCCATTGATTGCAGCCCTGAGATAGTCCGCCTGACCGCTGGGACTATCTAAATCATAACTTTGTCTGAGCCTTTCCAGCTCGTAATCGGCAGCGCTGCCAGAGCCGTCCAGCAGAAGCTTAAACCGGGTTGCACCGAATTTTTTGATGTATTCATCCGGATCCTTCGCGCCCTCGATTTTCAGCACCCGTGCCTTGACCCCTGCGGCGGAAAGCAGTCCCACTGCCCGTTTCGTTGCTTTCTGTCCTGCCTCATCCGAGTCATAGGAAAGGATCACCTCATCCACATAAGAACTGATCATCCTGGCCTGCTCCTGCGTCAGTGCAGTGCCCAGCGTCGCAACGACATTATGAAAACCCGCCTGATACATGGCAATGACATCCATATAACCCTCTGCCAGGATCAGGCTGCCCTTGCACTCATTTTTGGCAAAGTTGAGGCAGAAAAGCTGGTTGGTCTTTTTAAACGCAGGCGTATCGCCTGAATTGAGATATTTCGGCTTGCTGTCGTCCAGCACCCGTCCGCCAAACGCAATTACATTTCCCCGCAGGTCCAGGATCGGGAACATCACCCGGTTGCGGTAAATATCAAAATAGTGTCCTTTCTGACTGCGGGAAACCAAGAAGGCCTTATAAAGCTCCTCATCGGAATAGCCCTTTGCGCGTAAATGCTTCCGCAGGGCGTCCCAGCTGTCCGGCGCATAGCCCAGGCCAAACTTTTTAATGGTTTCGTCCGTAAGCTGCCGCTTTTTAAAATAGGCCATCCCGGCCTGACCGGCCGGAGAGATCAGACAACGATGGAAAAAGCGCGCTGCCTCCCGGTTCATTTCCAAAATCCGCATCTTCAGCTTTGCAGCGGAATCATCCACGCCTGTCTCCGGCATCTGCATTCCGGCGCGGTCCGCCAAAAACCGGACTGCTTCAATGTAATCGAGATTTTCGATCTTCATGATAAAGGTGATCACATCCCCGCCTGCGCCGCAGCCAAAACAATAAAAGGACTGCGTGTCGTTGTAGATCACCATCGACGGTGTTTTTTCGGAGTGAAACGGGCATAGGCAGGCGCGGTTACGTCCCTGCCGCTTCACTGTCACATAGGATGATATTACGCTTTCAATATCGCAGCTGAGCTTCAGCTGCTGCAAAAAGCTCTCCGGCAGCGCCATACGTTCCACTTCCTTTCTGATCGGCGTCCTTTGTCCGCAGCCATCCGGAAGGCTGTGCTGCTTTACAGCGGCATCCGCTGTAAAAGGTTTTTGTCATCCATCGCCCGGCGGATGCTGCAAGCTGCGGCAGCAGTTCTGTCAATACCGGCCGTACCCATTCATAGTGTCCAGGATTTCGGAACATACAGTTCCTTAAACAAGCCCACTGCATACTGATCGGTCATTCCTGATATATAGTCGCAGACCGCACGTTCCACGCCGTCTTTTCGGGCGATTTCACCATAAAAGGCAGGCAGTTTTTCAGGCCGCTTACAGTAATGCTCATACAGTCTTTTGACAATTCCCTCCGCCTTGCCCTCCTCCCCCTTTGCAACGGGATTGGTATAGACGGAATCAAACATGAAATCCTGTAAAATGCGATGTGCCCGATAAACCTCCGGCGCCATGGAGATATCGTCGCCGCTGTTTTCCACAATCGACGCGATGATAGTCGTCAACCGCTCGCTTTTTTTCCTTCCAAGCACATAAACCGCGTCCCACGGCAGGTCAGCCTCAGTCAACACACCGGCGCGGATCGCATCTTCAATATCATGATTGATATAGGCCACCTTATCCGATATTTTCACGATCCTTCCTTCCAGCGTGGAAGCAATCAGGTCGGCAGAATGGCAGGCAATACCGTTTTTGACCTCATAGGTAAGGTTCAGTCCCGCACCGTCCCGCTCCAGACAATGAACAACACGGACCGACTGCAAATAATGCTTATAACCGAACGGCGTGATCTCATTGAGCGCACGTTCCCCTGCATGTCCAAACGGCGTATGCCCCAGATCATGTCCCATGCTGATCGCTTCGGTCAGATCCTCGTTGAGCCGCAGGGCACGGGCAATCGTCCGTGCGATCTGGGAAACCTCCAGCGTGTGGGTCAGACGGGTACGGTAATGATCCCCTAACGGAGAAAGGAATACTTGGGTTTTATGCTTGAGCCGGCGGAACGAATTACAGTGAATGATACGGTCCCTGTCCCGCTGATAATCAGTCCGGTAGGGGCAGGGCGCTTCTTCCCGCAGTCTGCCCCGCGAACGGCAGGCCAGAGCGGCCTTGCTGTCAAGCCGGACTTTTTCCTCTTCCATCAGGCGCTCACGCACTGTCATTTCCTGCCCCTCCGTTCCTGAAATTCTGGTTTGACAAACAGCAGGTATTAATTGCAGCCTTTTCTTCCTCTATAAGATATATACCCGAAAAACAGTTTCATTCCTGTTTGATTTTGAAAAAAATATCTGCCTTTCCGAAAAATTCGACAAAGCAGATAAACAAGTATTTTTTCACAGCAGCTTTTTTATTCAAAAATCCGCCGCAAAGCGCTGATCTTTTAACAGGAAACGGTGTAACCTCCTCACAGGAGGTCAAAATGCTTCAAATCGTTCTCCTAAAATACTGACTGTGCTTTTTCCGTTGGTCAGTTCCCGAACCATCTCCTCAAGCTGAAAAACTTTTTCATTTTTTATGAGCAGCCGCAGCGTAACCTCGGCTCCGAAATCGACGTGCAGCATTTTCACCTGATAGTCGGGCAAAAGATAATTCAGCTTTCCATACAAGCTGTAATCAACGGTCAGCTCCAGCTCTTTACATGCTGTCATCTCGAGCTTCTCGGCAGCGTCCAGCGCAATTTTAGCGGTGTGGGCATAGGCCCGCACCAATCCGCCGCCGCCCAGAAGGATCCCGCCAAAATAGCGGGTCGCCACCACGCAGATGTCAACTGCGCCCGATTTTTCCATCACGTCCAGGACCGGGATTCCCGCTGTCCCCTGCGGCTCCCCGTCATCAGAATACCGCTTTTGGCCGTCCTTTAACAGATATGCCCAGACGTTATGGGTTGCGTCCCAGTGTTTCTGTTTGATTCCGGCAATGAATGCAGCTGCTTCTTCTGCTGTTTTCACAGGTGCAATATACCCGATAAAACGGGACTTTTTCTCGATAAATTCATCCTGTGCCTGTTTTTTGACTGTAAGATATCCCATTCTGCCTGCTCTGCCTTTCATTTCTCCCATACCGCAAACGAACGGACAAAATTCATGTCCTGCTCAGACGGAACATATTGGGCCAGGTCCTCATAATCCATCCCCAAAGCAGCCGCTTTTGCTTCTCCAAACTGATGACAGGGGAGAAACTCCACCCTGCGGCACCGGCGCAGACTCTGAAAGATGTCATAAACCGCCTGAAGGTGTTCGGCCTCAAGATTGATCCCCTTCAATATGATACAGCGAATGACAATGTCAGCATCATATTGATCCGCGGCAAAAAGGTTCTGCAAAATTTGTTTGTTAGAAACACCCGTATTTCTCTGATGGCGTGCATCGTTCGTATCCTTGATATCCCACAATAATGTATCGGTGCAGGAGCATAGATCTTCAACATATTGGGGGGCAAAATATCCGCAGGTCTCCACTGCCGTAGAGATGCCCTCCGCTTTTGCAGCTTTCAGCAGCGTCAGTGTTTGCTTCGGATGCGCCATTGGCTCTCCGCCGGATACCGTAAGTCCGCCTTCTTCCCCATAAAAGGCAGTATCTTTGCAGACCTGTTCCAGTATCTCCTCAATCCGCATGACTCGAAACGATGCTTCCAACGCCTTGGCCGGGCATACTTGAGTGCAGAGGCCGCATCCCTCACAGCGCTTCCTGTCAAACAGATGCTTTCCGTCCCGAAAGCTGTGCGCCTCCCTCGGGCAGACGGCACATGCCCGGCACTGCATACATTTATCAGCGTAAAACAGTATCTGCTGCTCAGCATGTTGTGTTTCCATATTGTGACACCACCGGCACCGGAGCGGACAGCCCTTCAAAAAGACCGCCGTCCGAATGCCGGGGCCGTCATGCATACAAAACCGCTGAATATTCGTAACAGGTAACGTCATCGCCATTTCTCCTGTGAAGTCCGCTCTATAATCATGTCCTGCCATTCCCGGTTCAGCGTGACAAAGCGGGCGTTCCAACCGGACACGCGCACAGACAGAGTTTGATAGTTCTCTGGATGCTCCTGCGCATCCTTCAGCGTTTGGTTGTCGATCACATCCAGCTGCATAAAACAGCCGCCCAGCTTCAAAAATCCCTGCAGCAGCGAAATGATTGCATCGGTTCCCTCCTGCCCTTTTATCAGGCTGGGAAACAGCTTGACGTCTAATGCGGCACCGGTAACCTGTCTGGTCAAATCCGCCTTACAGTAGGACCTGATAACCGCTGTAGCTCCTTCCATATCCGTATCCGGCGTCGGAGAAAGATTTCCCGCCAGAATCTCTCCCGCTTTTCTTCCATGCGGACAGGCCAGCCGCATCGGACGCCATTCCAGCTGCCTGCCGAAGGTGCTGACCCCACCGGGGAAACGGAATGGACAGCGCCCGTCCAGTGCCTTGCAGCAATCGGCAAAATCATCCAGAATACGCGCCGCAAGTCCGTCCGCTTCATCGTTGTCGTTGCCGTAATAGACATAATGCGTTTGAACATACCGTCTCAATGGCTCACAGTCATCCCAGTTATTTTTCAAAATCTGCATCAACTCAGAAAAGGACAGCTTTTCTTCCTCATACACCAGCTTTTGTATCGCATAAAGGCTGTTGGCGACATCGGCCACCCCGCCGATGTGAGGGGAAGCGACTGTATAAACGGGACCGCCTTCCAGATAAGAGCGCCCCTTTTGGATGCAGCCCTGCTCAAACAACGAGACCACCGTGCATGGAACAGCGGGTTTCCAATCCCAGCCGTCTGTTTTTCGTTCAAGATTCCGGACAATCATCTCATAAATATTTTCTATTTTTGTCCGCAGCGCCTGACAAAACGCAGCATACAGATCTTCAAAGGAAGAAAAGTCAACATTTTCATACTGTTTCAGCGCATCTGTCTGCAGTACCTGAAGCGCGTCAAACGGAATATAAGTGAAATATGTTTTACCGGGAACCTGAACTTCCCAGCAGCCGTCGTTCGCAAACCTTCTGGCCTCATCCGGCGAATATCCGTATTTGGTCAGAGAATCCAAAATCAGGTCCTCATTATAAACCGCAACCACGCCGCCGCCATGACGGATCACCTCCGCGGTCCTTTTGAGCAGCTGCTGCGGGGAATCACTGTTGAGCCGGACAGTGGTCGGAAAATCACTGATTCCCAATTCTTCCAAAATGTCCAGAACAAGATACGTCACCTCATTGGCTATCTCCTTGCCATCTGTGTCTACTCCCGCCAGAACGATGTTTTGATAATGCTGAGCGTCTCCGCTTCCATAATCACCGCCTCTGACCCATTCGCAGCCTTTGATGAAGAAATGAGCAAGGATTTCCCGCGCCTGTTCATATGTTAGCCGTCCCTGAGCCAAATCCTTTTTCAGATAATCTCCAAGAATGTAATCAATTCGCCCGATTCCAGGCCAGTTCCCGCAAAGACGAATAAAGGCAAAGGTAAACCATATGCTTTGTACAGCCTCATAAAAACTGGATGCAGGCTGAAACGGCACCCGCTGCAAATTCGCATAATTTTGTTCAAATCCCGCTTTATCTTTCAGTGCCTCCAGATATCTGCAGTGCCAGATTTCAAAGCAGTCAATACAATGACGGGCGCTGTTTAAAAATGCCCGTTCCCGCTCTCCCGATGCCTTTTGAAGCGCGCTCTCAACATCCTGTTTTATTCCATTGACGCCCTTTTTCAGAACAGTTTCAAAATCAACCGTCAGGTGGCTGACGCTGGGCATCGCTGTGCTGATATCCTGATTTCTGACAGCAGGGACAAGATGGCTGATCGCAAGGCCAAGTGTTGCCGCACCCGAAATGAGCTCATCCTGACAGATTCGTACGGGCGCCTTGGTCACGATCTCATGAATCGCTGCATTATATTGTTCCAGCGGCGTCAATTCATCATAATTCTCAATATGATCCAATTTGACATACGGAGTCTGCATCGTGTCTGCCCCATATTTGTGTTGCAGGGAGTCGTAAGCAAAGCGGCGTGTTTTTTCCGAGAGTCTCACGGGGCGTTGCTCACAATATGATGTGTAAAACTTCATAACAGTCCAACTCCTTCTTAAAATCAAAGCAAAACAGTTCTTTTTATGAATTTGAAACACTCTTTGGTTTACCATAGAGTATATCACAATCCGCATGAGAAAACCAGTATTTTTATATCATGATTTTGACAAACAAAATAAAATCTGTAAAACCAAATCCGTCAGTAAAGAAAAAAGCCTTGCAATCAATTCTGCAATTTGCTATACTTTAAATAAATATTGTCCAATCAATCGTTGTTACTTATAAAATTATTATTTAATTTTGTCTAAGAAAAACAAAAAACTCGTATGTTAAAACATACGAGCTCTCCAAAGTATATGACGAAGTAAAAGGTCGTCCCAGATATATTGTTTCAGATAGAACAGCAGAATTGAGGAAGCCGCATGCCGGAAAGAATGAAAGCCTTATATGAAAAATACAGAGAGATCATCAGTTATTTGATCGTGGGCGGACTTACCACGATAGTCAGCCTTGGGTCTTATTATGTATGTGTTCTTACCTTTTTAAACCCAGCTTCTCCTGTTCAGCTTCAGATCGCCA
The DNA here is from genome assembly GCA_944386455.1 of uncultured Clostridia bacterium. Lineage (GTDB taxonomy): Bacteria > Bacillota > Clostridia > Oscillospirales > Ruminococcaceae > HGM13222. The sequence continues at coordinate 47,464 of CALXBC010000016.1, forward strand.
ATATCATTTCGTGGATTGCAGCAGTGACCTTCGCTTATATCACCAACAGAAAGTTCGTTTTTAAAAGTCATAACACTGCCATTATAAAAGAAGCCGGCGCATTTTTTCTTTCAAGAGTAAGCACTCTGTTAATGGATATGGCGATTATGTTCGTTATGGTCACTCTGATTGGCATAAATGATAAGATTGCCAAACTGGTGGTTCAAGTCGTTGTAACCATTGCCAATTATATTCTCAGCAAGCTGTTGGTCTTTCAAAGGGGCAAATAAAAATTGCGTCATTCGATGAATTGCAATGGCATTATACTTCTCGGATAATTTCAAAGAAAGAGCCCGGAGCGAGATCAGCTCCGGGCTTTGCTTGGCTGGGGTGAAAGGATTCGAACCTTTGGAATGACGGAGTCAGAGTCCGTTGCCTTACCGCTTGGCGACACCCCAATATAAACTTTATAAAAATCGCTGTCAGATTCAGTATTGGCTTCTTTCAGCGATACTATACAAAATGGTTGGGCTGGATGGATTCGAACCATCGGAATGACGGAGTCAAAGTCCGCTGCCTTACCACTTGGCTACAACCCAGCAGTTTGATGAATGGGGTGGATAGTGAGAGTCGAACTCACGACCTCCAGAGCCACAATCTGGCGCTCTAACCAACTGAGCTATACCCACCATATCAACCTTGTGGTGCGCCCAGCAGGACTCGAACCTGCGGCCTACTGCTTAGAAGGCAGTTGCTCTATCCAGCTGAGCTATGGGCGCGTAAATCAACTACGCCATATAAAAAAGGTGGAGCGGGTGATGGGAATCGAACCCACGCGACCAGCTTGGAAGGCTGGGATTCTACCATTGAACTACACCCGCATTTCTTGTGACGGATATTATTATATCAAACTGACTTCTGCTTGTCAAGCATAAAATTTAAAATATTCCGAGAAATATTGTAGGATTACAATAGATATTGGACAGTGAAGTCAAAAGGAGAGTTCACTGTCCAATATGTTTGACAAACCAATGCAATCCTGTTTATTATCGCAAAATAAACGAAAAAGCGTACCGAAAATCCGGCACGCCTTTTCAGCAGCCATCCCTTATGCCAATTTGGAAAGTGCCGCCTTATCCGCCACTACGATGACGTTTTGATGCATTTGAAGAATAGAGCCCGGTGCAGAAGGCTTCACATCCCCCTGCAAAGCTGCCGCAAGCGCGTCTGCTTTTCCTTCGCCGTTGACCGCAAGGACAATGGTCTTCGCCGACATAATGGTCTGAATCCCCATGGTGACCGCCTTTTTCGGCACCTCATCAATACTGGCGAAAAATCTGGAGTTATCCTTTCTGGTCTGCTCGTTCAGCGTCACCACATGGGTGATAGTTTCAAATCTTTCGCCCGGCTCATTAAACCCGATGTGACAGGTTTTTCCCAGCCCCAGCAGCTGCAGGTCGATCCCGCCCATGTCCCGGATCAGCTGCTCATAGCGCCGGCATTCCTCTGCCGGTTCTGCCGCAACCCCGCTGGGAACATTGGTTTTGCTCTTATCGATATTCACATGGTCAAACAAATGGCTGTTCATATAATGGCGATAGCTTTGAACATGATCAGGTGCAAGACCAATATATTCATCCAGATTCACAGTGCTGATTTTGCTAAAATCCACTTCTCCGCTGCGGCAGCGTTCCACCAGGCTATCATAAGCGCCTGCAACAGTCGATCCGGTTGCCAGTCCCAACACACTGTCCGGCTTCAGCAGAATCTGGGCAGCAATGAGATCCGCAACCCGCAGAGACATTTCCTCATAATCCTTTGTACAAATAATCCGCATGTTTTCTGTCCTCCCTCAGCAATTTGCTTTCTAATCAATATTATAACAGGAAAGACTGAAAAAAAACAATCATATCACAAAATACTGCAAAAATAAGACAACATCAAACAAAAAACGAACACCACAAAAATAATAACAGCCCTGAAAACAGGGCTGTTGAGCGTGTCGAAAAAATCGACACGCTCTCGAGGGACAAACACAATCACTGTGACAACCCCTTGTTCTGCGTTTTTCCCCCGACTCCCCCCTTTTCAGTCGAAAACCGGCTCCGCAGGAGACCTTGTCTCTGCTCACCGCCGGTTTTCTCTCAAGGGGTCACTCCGGCGGCGCATGTCCGCCTGCGTGAC
>CALXBC010000017.1 GCA_944386455.1 uncultured Clostridia bacterium
ACACCTGCTCAACACAGATACCAGACCCTTCAGATCGCTTAATTCAAATTTTTGTCTAACTTTTGGGGTTCACTTCACTTCTTTTTTGCAGGTCATCTGAACAAATTCGCCAAAGCTATCTTCTCCGACCGCACAAATTAGTTCAGAGGGAACGCCAAGCTTAGCAAGATCTATGGCCGCATTGGAAGCACAGCCACCAACATGCATTTCCACATTATCGACTGCGCGCAGTGTTCCTGCTTCTGGAATCGAATCCACGGGCTTTACAATAATGTCAGTCGTAACACTGCCGATACATGCAACTGTTTTCATAAAATCATCCAAATATCCAGCATCCTTTCATTTGTATTGTGCCATGCTTTGTTGTAATCTTCAGGACAGCGATTTCTTAACATTGTTCCAATGGCATCGACGCTCCTTCCCTATTCGTCAGCGAATGGGAACAGTTTTCATTCTTCGGCAAAATGCTCAACCCTTTTTACCGAAATATGGTACATCATATTCGCTGTCTGCCATCAAATTTTCACTGTCAAAAGAATTTAAGCAAAGCATATCCATTTTAAAATTACTGACAATATTTTCACACCAAATATTGCATAATAAACAGCCAAAAGACCGCATACTATTTGTCTGTACCTCTTATTATGAGCCGTACTGCGCTGCGCCCGATTTTGAAGAGCGGCTGCGGAACTGTTTGGATGACATTATCATCCGTGCAAGCATTGAGGATGACTATATCCCATCATTGTTTACTGGCTGCCGGCAATCTACTATTCCCAGTATGTTCGGCGCACCGGAAATTATCATCGGTGAAGATGTCACCTGTGAAAAGATTCTCCATTGTCCCGAGGACATTTTAAGACTTCCCAAACACCAAATGATTGGGGTGGCCAAACGTTGGCTGGAGATGGAAGAATATTTTTTGGAGGAAACAAAGGGCAAACTGCCGATCCATGTCACTGACATGCAGGGGCCCTTTGATGTTGCCGGTCAGCTTTGGAGTTATGATGAGGTGTTCCTGCTGGCATATGAGCATCCGGATATTTACGGGGAACTAATACAACGGCTGACCGATGCGTTTTTAGATTTTTGGAACGCGCAAAAAAGTCTGTTAGGATCAAATTTTGTTGGTACCCATTTGTTTGCATGGAACTGGGTGCCGGAAGACTTTGGTGCTTCTATGTCGATAGACAGCCTGGCTATGATCTCTGGACCGTTTTACCAAGAGTTTTACCAACCCTATATTGAGCAGGCGGCAGACCGAATGGGAGAATTGGCGATCCATTCCTGCGGTGACTTTTCTGCAACTATTCCGCCTTTGTGTGAAACCCGAGGCGTAACGGCGCTGAATGCCGGTCAAATGAGCCTCAGGGGAATGTGTGACGCAGGGCTTAAAGAAGATATGCTGGCCATTACCTGCACTCCATTTGAAGAAATGGAAGACTTATTGACGGTATATCGGGAGAAAAATTCGCATATCAGCATCAGCTTGTCTAATGTATGGAATACCACCAAGCCTTTTGCGCAATGGACATCTGAGGATTTTGACAGGATCAAACGAATTGAAATATATATGCAGGAGCAGTTAAGCTGCTGAAGTCACAACCTCCGGCTAAGCCGGAGGCTTGAGTGAGCCCTAGAAGGGCATTTTACAGGCCACACCCCTAAAGGGGCTCCGAAAGGTTCTGCCAACCGCATTACTTTCTCGGGCAACCCCTAAAGGGGTGTTTTGTTTAGCCTACTTTGAGACTTCTTTAGATATTGTGTAAACCTCCGAGATGGTATAAAATAGAAATAACAAATCGGAGGTTATAATTATGCCAAGGTACAAAGACAGCCCAGAGGTACGGGCAGCAAAACAGGAACGGAGAGAGAAACTGCGGGAATTGCTCGCGCTGATGGAGGTAGAGGATGTCCGAGACCTGAAATCCGTATTTAAGGAAATGGTCGGCGAGGTTCTCGAAAACGGACTTGAAGCGGAGCTTGACGATAAGCTATAATACATTCAAGGAGATGATTTTATGGGTTTGTTTGATATATTTAAGAAAAAGAAAGTTGAATTGACAGAAGAACAACTTAAATAGAATAAGATGTGGGAATTGTGGACAGAAGAAAAAACAAAATCACCTTATACTGAACTAATGACCTACCAAAGTGAAATTAATAACGGTGGGCATAGTCAGTATTTTTGCAATGTAGATAATGTAAGTGATTTGAAAAAAGAAATGTCTGAATTACAAATAATTCTCACACCAATTTTAAGCGAAAATCTTAAAAAAGCATATAAGGCATATTTAATATTAGAAGAAAATGAAGAGGATGAAAAAGCAGAAGAGATTTTAGAACAGTGTGATGATATTTTTTATGAAAACGAAGAACAAATTAATCACTTGTTAGAACAATATGCCAATGAATTAGAAATTTAATTATTTTACGTAAAATCCTCGGTTTTCGCCCAGTTCTTTTTCGGACACGAATGACAGAACAATCCCCGCAGGTTCGCGCCTGCGGGGTGTTTTGTTTTATGCCGGATATTGATAAAAATGGCGTTTGGTCGTTATTTGGTCGTTATGAAAGAAAATGGGCAAAAGTGTTAAAAAATGTGAACATAAAAAAGAATGAAAGCCATAAAAAAAGCGGGTTGTCTTTCCTTTACCGGATTGACTTTCCCGCTATTCTCCGCCACAAGCTGATAATTGTTTTTCGTCAGCCGTACTTTGTGCATCTGGCCGGATTTTCACAGACCTTGAAGCTCAATCTGGTCTTCCTCTTTGATTCCGCGGCGGCTTTTTTGTATGCTCTCCTTCCCCGTCATGCTGTTTTATGGGTACCGGTTAATAAAGAAAGGAGAGCCTTATCTATCAGGGAGTTTGGAAGGGAGATTATCGATACCATGCCATAGGAATCAATGGATAGATTTCGCTCCAGCAAAATTTTAACGTATCGGTTTTGCCGTAACGATTTTTTGCTACAACAATTTCCATAGAGGATCGATCCGCCGTATGGTTGTAATATGCATCGCGGTACAGAAGCAAAACTGTATCTGCATATTGTTCCATGGCGTTGTCCATACACAGAAAATCGTTTATTGTTGGGTGATGATCGCGTCTGTCTTCGGTAGTCCGCGGCAGTTGAGAAATCCCTATTACAATAATTCTGAACTCTTTGGCGATCTGCTTAAGCTCTCGTATGATCTCACACAAATTTTGCTTTTGCCATCCCTGGATATGGGCTTCGTTATGCCTTATCAGCTGCACATAATCCAGGATTACCGCTCCTAAGTTCTGTATATTTGAAAGCTTTTCACGGATCAGGTTCGGTGTAATCCAGCACGGATCGTCAAGTGAGATTGGGAGTTCTGATATCTCGGTTTCTTTTCCAATTAGTTCCTTAAGCCGAAGATTTAGTTGCCCCATTGACATTTCGAATGAAAAAACAGACTGTTTTTCCGTGGCTTTTTGCCATATTTATGGCCAGCTGCAAAGCCAACGTACTCTTTCCCATCCCAGGCCTTGCCGCAATAATATTTAAGCTTCCGCCGTGAAATCCCCCGGCCAATATTTGATCCATTGACAGCAATCCGGTAGAAACGGCCTCGTTTAAATGCATGTTTTACACTCCTTTTCTGCCTTTGTTTCCGCAGGGCATACTGCTCCTTCATGCAAGCTGCGCAGGGACGGTAACCGGCGGCAATGGCGGTTTCCTCATCAGCAAAGAAAACCCGGTGTTTGACATAGCCACCGCAGGCAATATGGCGCAGAACCGACGGGCAGTCCAAACGGCCGTATATTTTCAGTCCTTTATGCCCTCCCAGGATCCCTTTCTGTTCCGAAAAATAGGGATTCCCGTCCGCTCCAATCAGTTTGTACAGCTTTTTCGTATCGTTTTTCACCGAACCATCTCCTTTGGCACGGTATATGGAATATAGCAATAGCATACCAAAACATATGCACCAAAAATGGGACTGTCAAAATATTATACTGGAAATGCTGCAAACCTAAATTGACAAGGTGAACTTCGAGTATTTCTCATTTTTTACCCTAAAAATCCGAACTTCACTTTGACAATTTAGGATTGTTTTTATACTAGTATAACAGCAACCACGGGCCATAAATGGTACATATGGCTGCTTTATGTTCGTTTCATTGAATTTGCATGGATTGATTACGGCCATGTTCAATCATGCCAGCGAGCGGGAAACCTTGCGGTACATCGGCATTGATCAGGAAGAAAAGGACCTGCTGTATTCGACTGTACAGTTTTGAAGAGCGAGTATTCAGACAGCCCCTTTACCATGGTTGCAGCTATACTGAAAAACCGTTATAATTATAAGTAAGCACTAAAAAGGAGGGGGTTATATTGTATTGTTCGCAGTGCGGTGCGGAACTGGCGCCAAATGCGTCTTTTTGCGGCTGGTGCGGAAATCGTGTCTGTGGCGGGGAGATGCTACCCTATACCGTCATCAGGTTTGACGCGAATTATGCCAAGGAAAAGCATACATTGGTAGGATACGGCAAGGTTATCGGCCGTGGGCTGGCCTATTGTCTGGCTCCCCTGATTCTTATGTTTTTCGGCGGGGACTTTGTCTTCGCGGCAATGGTGCTATCTTTCTGCGGGATCGCTGTACTGATCGCCGACACCATGTTGCAGCGCAAATATTTTCTGGCACGGCAGTCCGCCATTGTCAAGGATAAAAAGTCCGGTACCGTCTATTACATTACCATGTTCGGCAATACCTATGGCAGCAATTCTCTGGCGGGCGCCGCTGCCAACATGCAAAATTCTGCGTATCAGGCCCGGCTTGTCCAGATCGACCAGGCACTTCTGCATGAAGTTGAACGATATAAGGCAGGAGAAAATCACTTCAATATTTGGTTCGGCGGACAGGTTCGCGTGCTGGAATTAAAAGACTTATCCAAGGTCAGAACTGCAAAGCGGTATTCTGTATATCGCTATATGGGTCCTAACGGAAAATCAAAAAAAATAAAGATTCCGGATTGCTTTCCCGGAATGGAGGAGGGGTTATAATGGTTTGTCCAAAGTGTGGCACGGAAACAGACAGCCCAAAAAATTTTTGTGAGCAGTGCGGGTTTGACCTTCGGGACATCAAGGCACAGGAAAGTCTGCTGAAAACGGACCCGGTTTTAGTTTCCATGAATAATCAGTATGCTTGCTACGGTATCGTCCGGCTGGTTGCAGGACTGGCCGCACTCGCATTTCTGTTCTTGATCTATCAATGGCTGGAGAATAATATTCCGGAAAGACTGGGCGACATCGGATTGTTCCTGTTCCTGCCGGCCTTAATTGTTTTCATTGTCTTCAGTGTTCTGCGCGGTTCTATGAGAAAGAAAATTCAAAGAGAATTAGCAAACCGAACGCAGGGGAATACGTATAATAATGTCTAACAAGTGGTGAGCCTAAATTACCTCAATACAATGCTAAAAACCGATGTAATTTTGCTCACATCGGTTTTTAGTGTATTCAGATTCCCTTTTCTTGGTTTTTCTTATGCATGATATACACAGTAGCACAGCTGTCAACTGCAGCGCCTGCCAATACAAGGGAAACTATTGCGAATCTGCCTGACAAGAAATCGTCTGCAGGAGATGAATCGCGTACGGCACTTTTTCAGGATAGATTGAAGGATAACTTCTTATTTTATAGCAGCAAACAAGCTCGTAAAAAATAGCAGGACTGCGCAAAATTGTGCGGTTGACCTTTTGCTCATTTTAAAGCGAAAGGAAGCATCTTGACATCTATCTTAACGGCTTGTATAATTACAGCAGGTGTTGCACAAAAACGGTGCAGGCGGTCAACTCTTGCCCCTGTAAGGGGGTGGTTGTATGGAAAGTATCATCTATCTCATTGTGATACTAGTCCTGATTGAAAGGATATTACATACAAATAAAAAGAAGTAACCGCCCATCCCTCGAAAAGATAGCGGTTACTCTTTAACCAATATATTCGGGGCTGACCGTCTTTGCCGGCAGCACCTTCTCTATTATCATTATAGTGCCATCGTGATATTTTGTCAAGCCGATGTTATAAAAAAGCGTATTTCCGGGAAGCAAAGCTGTTGCTTTCTTTTAGGAATGAAAAAAGTGAAGCGGCCTGCAAACGAATACGCTGTTTTCCGACACAAATTGCCTGTCTGAGAAAGGAGCAAGCATGATTTTTTCCTGTCAGAATCTGTCCGCCGGTTACGGAAGCCGGGCTGTGCTAAAGAATGTCAGCTTTTCTGTCCGCCCGCACAAGCTGACCGTGCTGCTCGGCAAAAACGGCTGCGGGAAATCCACACTGGTATCCTGCATCAACCAGCAGCTGCCGGACTATACCGGCCTGATCACCTGCTGCGATCGGGACATCCGTCTCATGACGCCGCAGGAACGTGCCAGGGCGGTTGCAATTCTGCCGCAGATTCTCCCCTCTCCCGCAATCACGGTGCAAGAACTTGCCGCATTTGGCAGAAGCCCCTATCTCGGCTTCGGAAAACGGATGACGGAACAAGACCGTCAAATTGTGCAGCAGGCAATGACAGATGCGGGTGTGGCCGGCTTGGCAGACGAGCCGGTATGCCGTCTGTCCGGCGGAGAACGGCAAAAGGCCTTTCTTGCGATGATCCTGGCACAGGACACGCGGCTGGTCGTCATGGATGAGCCCACCACCTATATGGATATCGCATATCAGGCCTATTTTCTGGATATGCTCCGCCTGCTGAAAACGAAGCATAAAAAAACACTGCTGGTCGTGATGCATGATCTGCCCGCCGCGCTGGAAGCCGCGGACGATGTCGTTGTCCTGCATGACGGGCAGGTCAGATTCTGCGGGACGGCGGATGACTGTCTGGGCTGCGGCGTGCTGGAAGACGTTTTCGGCGTGAAACAACATATTTTTCAGGACAACGGCAGACAGTATATCGTATTTGACGGAAAAGCGCCGGCGGTTTTGCATGAGTCCGACAAAATTTAAAAAACCGATTGTCAGTAACTAAAAAAAATGCTATAATAGCTTCATGAAAAATAGAAAGTGTATGACTGCGCTTTCTGAGATAACAGAGAGGAATGTTCACCAATGTCAAACTATTATCAGCCCGAGATCGAATGCGCATCCCGGGAACAAATCCGGGCGTGGCAGGACGAACGCCTTGTGAAAACCGTCAGACGGGTTTATGACAACGTCGCTTATTACCGCAGACTGATGGAGGAAAAGGGTGTGACACCCGATGATATCAAATCGGTTGATGACCTGCACAAGCTGCCCTTTCTGACCAAAGACGATCTGAGGGATGCCTATCCTTACGGCCTGGTTGCCGCACCGCTGCACGACTGTGTGCGAATCCAGTCCACCAGCGGCACGACCGGCCGGCGTGTTGTGGCCTTTTACACCCAGCATGACCTCGATTTATGGGAGGACTGCTGTGCACGCGCCATTGTGGCGGCCGGCGGAACCAAGGACGATGTCGTTCATGTCTGTTATGGATACGGGCTGTTCACCGGCGGTCCCGGCCTCAACGGCGGCTCTCACAAGGTCGGCTCCCTGACCCTGCCGATGTCCTCGGGAAATACAGACCGCCAGATCCAGTTTATGTGCGATCTTGGTTCCACCATTCTCTGCTGCACGCCGTCCTATGCTGCTTATCTGGCAGAAAGTATCTGCGAACGGGGACTGCGGGACAAAATCAAGCTGAAGGCAGGTATTTTCGGCGCGGAAGCCTGGAGCGAAGAAATGCGTCAGGATATCCAGAACAAGCTGGGCATCAAAGCCTATGATATTTATGGGCTGACTGAGATCTCCGGCCCCGGCGTTTCCTTTGAGTGCGGCGAGCAGACCGGCATGCACATCAACGAGGATCACTTTATTGCGGAGATCATTGATCCTGCGACCGGCGAGGTGCTGCCCGACGGAGAAAAGGGCGAGCTGGTTTTCACCAGCATCACCAAAGAAGCCTTCCCGCTGCTGCGCTACCGCACCCGTGATATTTGTGTTCTGTCCCATGAAAAATGCTCCTGCGGCAGAACCCATGTCAAAATGACAAAGCCGATGGGACGCAGCGACGACATGCTGATCGTCAAAGGGGTCAACGTATTCCCGTCACAGATTGAGACCGTACTGCTGAACAAGGGCTATCCTGCAAACTATCAAATTGTGGTCAGCCGTGAAAACAACAGCGACAAGCTGGAAGTCATGGTTGAAATGACGCCGGAGATGTTCTCGGATTCGGTCTCCGAGGTTGGAGCCAGGGAGAAAGAACTGGTTGGGGCATTAAAGGCAATGCTGGGCATTTATGCAATTGTGAAGCTGGTTGCCCCCAAAAGCATCACCCGCAGCGAAGGAAAAGCAGTCCGTGTCATTGATAAGCGGAACCTTTATTAAAATCAGGTCCGTATCATAAAAAGGAGTGAGCAGCAATGACAGCAAAACAGATTTCCGTATTTCTGGAAAACAAACCCGGACAGCTGGTTGAACTGGCAAAAACACTGAACCAGAACAATATTGACATGCGCGCATTGTCTCTTGCGGACACAAAGGATTTCGGGATCGTACGGCTGATTGTGGATGATCCGTATAAAACGGCCTGTGTGCTAAAAGAGGCAGGCTATATTTCTTCCATCACGCCGGTGCTTGCCATTGAGATCCCGGATGAGCCCGGCAGTCTGATGCAGGTGCTGAGCCTGCTGGGAGAAAACGGGCTGAATTTGGAATACACCTATGCGTTTACTGCCCGAAAAAAAGACTGCGCTTACATGATTCTGCGGATGGCAGACAATGACAAGGCTGTCGAGGTGCTCAACAAAAACGGCGTTCGGCTGATTTGTCAAAGCGACCTCTCCGCTTTGTTTGAAGACTGAAATAAAAAATCTCCGGCGGAATGAACCGCCGGAGAAAGCGTGCCGGCTTTTTCGGCACGCATTTAAAAGCGGGGGCATCCCCCTCTTATAATATCACCCCCCCAACAAACCGCTAACGCGGGTTGTTGGGGGTGTTCGTCTTGCTTCGCAAGTCGCGATGCACATGTCCTCGGTTGCTCCATTTAAAAGAGGAGGATCTCTAAAATATCCCCTTTTTGGACAGTACGGCTCCGGCGGTTCATTCCGCCGGAGATTTTTTATGACTCGCTTATCACAAGCAGTATTACTCTCCTGTATAATATACGTCTTCCCCAAACCATTTTTCACAGATCTCTGCGGTTTTTCCTTCTTCGTACAATTCATCCATTGCTTTCTGGATACGGTCGCGCAGCTCGGTATCATCCTTGCGCACCGCAACTCCATACAGCTCATCCGCCAGAGTTTCGTCCAGCTTGCGGAACTTGCCTTTCTGGGTATCCTGCGCCATAAAATAGTCTGCAACCACTTCGTCAATCACGACTGCGTCTGCCCGTTCCAGCTCCACCTGGGTAAAGCAGGTGATATTATCTGCAAACACCGTTGGTTCCCCTCCCAGGGAATCGCGGAATTCCTTGTTCTTTTCTTCTTCGATGGCATCTACGGCCGTAGATCCTCTCTGAAGCACGATCGTTTTCCCCTTCATATCAGCCAGTGTCTGAATAGAAGAATCATTGCGCACCACGACCACCTGGCGATTTTTCAGATAAGGCCTTGTGAACAGCATTTTTTCTTCCCGTTCCGGCGTAATCGTCAGCCCGTTCCATAGAATGTCCACAGTTCCGCCAGCCAGCTCGGTTTCTTTGGAGTTCCAGTCAATTGCCTGCAGCTTCAACTCAACACCCATCTTTTCTGCGACTGCCTTTGCCAGATCAACGTCGAAGCCTACCAGTTCACCGTTGCTGTCGTTGAATCCCATCGGCGGAAAGCTGACGTCCAATCCCATAACCAGCGTGTTTTCATCATTTTCCCCGCATCCAGCCAAAAGCGAGACGGACATGATGCCGGTCAACAGCAGGGACAATAGCTTCTTTGCTTTTTTCATCTTTCTCCATCCTTTTATAATTATTACAGAAAGCAGCTACCTGACTGGCTTTTCTGCTCTCTTTGCTGATCCCATTATTCAGCAGGCTATTAAACATTATATCAGTTTAACATGCTAAAATGCTAATGTAATAAACAAATATAAAGTCGGATTATTTTAAGTTATCTCTCTTATTCTTCCGTTTTGAGCTGATTCCTTATTTTTTCTCGCAAATGCGGTCAATCCAGATTTTCCTTTTCCGCCCGTCCCACAATCTCGAGCAGCTGCTCCTGATATTCGTTGGGAATCAAAAAGCAGTAGCCGTCTCCAAATGTTACCGCATTGCAGGGCAGATCACTGTAATATACAGGCTGCAGATGTTTCAGCAGAAACGCTCTGTCTTCCGGATCGGTGACCTGATACAGGCTCTGATACGGACTGTATTTGTCATAGTAATATCCCGCATTGGACGCTCTGTTTTGAAGCATATGATAAGTCGGCTGTTCGCAGAGCGACAGCTGCACCTGCTCTGCAGCGGCAAATTCCGCCACTCTGCTGCGAAAGGATTCCAATTTGCCTCGTTTTTCCAACAGCTCCAGTATGTTTTTATCACATTCGTATATCAAAATCACCTGTTTTTTGCTCCAGTGTGTTGCAGCGTCTGCGGCGGACAATTTTACCTTTTTCGCACTGGAAGCCATATGAAAAAAGCTGCTTTCGACAGGACTCAAAATGGCGATTCTGCCCACATAGTCTGCGGTCGGCGCCGTCTCGAATCCCAGCGGGCGCGCCAGAATATCCTTTTTCAGCGCCTGTGCAACCTCGTCCGCTGCAATCCCGAGGCTTTCATAGGCTACGACCTCTCCTTCCTTCACAAATGGTTCCATCACTGCAGTTCTGGCTTTCAGACCATAAGTAAAGCCATCTTCCAGAAAAGGGTATTTTTGTTCCAGAAATTCCTGCGAACAATTCAGTGCCACTAGATTTTGCAGTTCCTTTTCACTGATGAGCCGGTAGCTTCTGCGGAAAACAGAGCCGTTTTTCATGCGGTACTCCAGATTAATATCAACATCCAGCGAGGTATTTCCCTCTTCCAATGTCTCTTTCTTTTCCAGCAGCGACTGGTGAATCTCATGAACCAGGGCGATATTTTCTGTTTCCCGGTACACCATATATTGGGGAGATTCAGAAATCACAGTGCCGCTGCCCGTACGATACCGCGCATATGTCTGATAGTCTCCTGCTTCGACTGTGCGAATCGCCACGGATTCGATTTTGTCCAAACTGGGAATCCGCATGACATATCCAAAACCGCCGGTTGCTTCAAATGATAAGATAAATACCGCCATTCCGACAGCAATGCCTGCTCCGCGCAGCACAACAGGCGCCAGCCTTTTGAACCCCCTGTTGGACAAAACAGAAATGATAAAATAAGCAAGAAAGCCGAGAAACAGCGCTGAAATCAATTCGCTTCCCCAAATGTAGACAAAGATAACAACTGCCACCGAAATAAAGATGCTGATAATGTGAAACAAAAAACGATAAGAAAACGCGGAACCTGTATTTTCGCTTTTTCTGTTCTGGTATAACAGCAGCGACAGAAAAAACAGTCCCGCAGCCATCAGTACAGGAAAAACTGCAGTCCAGCTCCAGCTGCCGTCTATAATCGCCATATAATAAAACGGGGTAAACGCAAGCAGCCAGTCGCCAAGCTCAATACTGCCGGAAAACCCATACAGCCTCGCCGCAAACTCAGGCACACTGTAACAAATCCCAAGCAGCGCAACCGTCAGGCCTGTTCCATATAAAATCGCTTCCCAAATGGTACCGCAGCAGCAAATGACAAAAACCACAAAAACATACAGACAAGCAGAGAACAGTAAAATCTGTCCCACGGATTCAGACAGTCTGTCCTGCACATCGAGCGCATGAGAGATTGCCCAGGCTGAACCAAGTCCGGCAGCAGCCGGCAGCAGCGTTATGGTAAAGCCGGCCAGAAAACGTCCGAGAAAGAGGGCGCTGCGCTTAATCGGAAGAGAATGATACAGATCAATCGCTCTGCGGCTGTACAGATAATGAAAGGACAGAAAAGGTGTGACAATGCTCAAAACAACGGGCAGTATGACCGAAATGCCCCATAAAAGGCTGTCCCAGTCATAATAATAATTCTGATAGTCAAAAACCGGGGTCAAACGCGTTTCATATGCTTTCAGCAGTGGGTGGACCGGCGCGGCCAGCATCATAACCAAGCTGAAAACAAAAAGGCCGCGGTTTCTTTTCAGCATATCCGTATACGTCGAAAACCATTTGGGGGTCTTATGCAAAAATGTCTTTGTAGTCATACCCTTTCGCCCCCATTTCATAAATAAAAATTTCCTCTAAACTTAACGGAAATTCCTCAACCGCCAACGGCTTTAAATCCCCGATTTTTCTCTCCAGCACCTGGCGCTCCCCGCGGATCACCAGCGTGACAAATTTTCCCGTAATGTCGCAGCTGAGCAGCCGGAACCGGGAGAATGCTTCTTTAGCGACCGGCTCTGAAAAGGCCAGCTGATATTTGTGTACTTCTTCCTTCAGCCGATCCAGCGTGATATCGTAAAGCAAACCGCCATGATAGAGAACGCCGACCCGGTCGCAGAATTCATCCAGCTCCCGAAGATTGTGTGAGCTGATCACCACGGTGATTTCCTTATCTGCGGCAATGTCTATCATAACCCGCCGCAGCCTCTGGCGCATGACAGGGTCAACACCGTCAAAGGATTCGTCCAGCAGCAGATATTTGGGGTTTGAGGCCAGCGCAAGCAACAGAATAGCCTGCCGGCGCATTCCCTTTGAATAGGAACTGATCTTGTTTTTGGACGGCAGCTCAAAACTGGCCATCAGCTGTTCGTATAAAACGGTATCAAAGTCTGGATAATAACATTGATAAAACTCTGTCATTTCTTCCATTGTGGTCTGAGGCAGAAAATAGGGATCATCCGGTACAAAAAACATTTTTTCTTTGACGGCTGCATTGTCCGTAATATTCTCTCCATCCACCGTCAAAAGACCGCTGTCCACTGTATAGACGCCGCTGATCAGCCGCATCATTGTCGATTTTCCGGCGCCGTTTGCCCCGATCAGCCCATAAATTGAGCCCTTTGGAATCTGAAGGTCTGCAATGTCCAGTACCAGATTTCCGTCCAGGAACTTTTTCACTTGATCGAATACAATCACCCTTCTGACCATTCCTTTCGTTTCCATGTTCCATGGCTTCGCCCGCAGCGCCGTGCACTGCATCATATCCGCCGTTCTCTTTTATTTCAGCCCGTTTTTTCTGCTTTTAAATTCCGTTTCACACTCGTCTGCCATCTCGATGATTCTTTCTTTTTCTATCCCGGCAAGAAGCGCTTCTTTCAGACTTTCTTTCAGTTTTTCCTCCGCCGCTCTGCGGAATCCCGGCAGCAGCTCCAGCCTTGGTGAAATAAAGCTGCCCTTTCCGCTGAGAGAATAAATGACGCCCTCACTTTCCAAGGCCTGATATGCCTTCTGAACGGTGTTCGGGTTGACTCCAAGCTCTCTGGACAATGCCCTGACCGAAGGCAGCTGTTCATCCGGCTCCAAAATCCCGAGCAGCGCATTTTCTACAATAACCCGCTTCAGCTGTTCATAGATCGGGACGCCGCCCTGCAGATTGACTGTAAACATACCGTTTCCATCCTTTTTGCACGCCGACACTTTCTGTATCAAGTGTATTAGAATTGTTCATACAGCTAATTATAAGCAAAGAATTTGCATAATTCAAGATGCAGAATAACCAAATTTTTTTTATATTCTTTGAAAATAACGGCATTTGGCAGGAATTTTGGAAAACGCTTGAAATCCCCTGAAATATCAAGTATAGTATAGTGGGGAAGATTTTGAAATAGGAGTAAAAGCTTGTTTTCAGGAGTATGGCTCCTTATATTCATATACTTGAGAGGGGTTATTTTATGAGAAAAACCAAAATCATTTGTACGTTGGGTCCTTCGACGGATGACGAAAATGTAGTGAGACAGCTGATGCTCTCCGGCATGAATGTAGCACGCTTCAACTTTTCCCACCAAACCCATACGGAGCATAAGGCGCGGCTGGACATGATTGTGAAGCTGCGGGAGGAACTGAATCTGCCGGTCGCCACCCTCCTCGACACCAAGGGGCCGGAAATACGTCTGCACAAAATCAAAAACGGGAAGGCGATTCTGAACGCCGGCGACACCTTCACACTGCGTACTGACGAAATCATCGGAGACGAGCATCAGGCTTCCATTACTTACAGAAATCTGCCGAAAGATATCAAAGTCGGCTCCCGTATTCTGATTGACGACGGCCTGATCGAGCTGCGGGTCAAAAGCTATACCAACAGTGAGATTGTGACAGAGGTCGTGAACGGAGGAACAATCAGCAACAATAAGGGGATCAATGTCCCCGGGATCACCCTGTCGATCCCGTTTTTAAGCCAGCAGGATGAACAGGACATCATCTTCGGCATTGAAAACGGCTTTGACTTTATTGCTGCATCCTTTACCCGCTGTGCACAGGACATCCTGGATATTCGTTCGATTTTGAACCGTCATGGCTGCCACAGCATCAAAATTATTGCTAAGATTGAAAATCATGACGGGGTTAACAATATTGACGAAATTCTGCGCGTCACAGACGGTGTAATGGTAGCCCGCGGCGATATGGGGGTGGAGATCCCGCTGGAAGAAATCCCCGTTCTCCAGAAAATGCTGATCAAAAAAGCCTACAATGCGGGAAAACAGGTTATCACCGCCACTCAGATGCTGGACAGCATGATGAAAAATCCCCGTCCCACCCGTGCAGAGTCAACGGATGTTGCAAACGCCATTTATGATGGGACAAGCGCGATCATGCTTTCAGGCGAAACCGCGGCCGGGCTCTATCCGGTCGAATCTCTCAAGACCATGGCCAAAATCGCCCAGCGTGCAGAGCAGGACATTGATTATATCAAGCGCTTTAACAACCGGGATATCGTTGAAGCGCCGAATGTCACCAACGCCATCTCCCATGCAACCGTTACAACCGCACACGACCTGGGCGCAACCGCAATTATAACAGTAACCAAAACCGGGCAAACCGCCCGGATGATCTCCAAGTTCCGGCCGCTGTGCCCGATCATTGGCTGTTCGACCAATCCGCAGGTCTGCCGCCAAATGAACCTGTCCTGGGGCGTAACCCCCATTTCGGTGGAAGAAAAAACAATAACCGATGATTTGTTTGACCATTCTGTTCAGCGCGCAGTGGAGGAGGGACTCGTTCAAAGCGGCGATCTCGTGGTCATTACAGCAGGAGTGCCGCTTGGAATCAGCGGTACAACCAATCTTCTCAAGGTCCATGTGGTAGGAGATATTCTGCTGTCCGGCTCCGGCGTCACGCATCGCGTTGCCTGCGGCAATCTCTGCGTATGCCGTGACGAAGATGAGGCAAAACGCAATTTTAAACACGGTGATATTCTGGTTATTCCGCAAACCTCCAACAATATTCTGGATATCATCAAGCAGGCTTCCGGAATTATTACGGAAGCAGACGGCTTAAACACCCATGCCGCAATCGTTGGGCTTGCCCTCGATATTCCGGTGGTGGTTGGAGCCGAAAACGCGTGTCTGCGCTTAAAAAGCGGCACAACTGTAACCATAGATGCTGCCCGCGGGATCGTGTGCAGCGATCGGGTTAAGGTTGAAAAATAGATCTTTGCGCAGGCACGGGGATCGATAGCTTCTCTGGTCAGGCCATGTGCTCTGTCACAGGGCTTTTATCGTTTCCTGCAGGATGCAGACGTTATATGTTGCAATTTTTACAAATATTTGGTATAATAGCAGAATATGAGTTTTCTGCTGCAGGCGGCAAGCTGTACATCGGCAAAAAAATAACCAAAAAGGAAGTAACAATATGGCAGATAAGGTTTTAGTGACGGGTGCAGATGGATTTATCGGCAGCCATCTCACGGAAGAACTGGTAAAAAAGGGAAAGAACGTCAAAGCGTTTGTGTATTACAATTCATTTAATTCCTGGGGCTGGATTGATTCGCTCCCAAAAGAAATAAAGGACGAAATTGAAATTTTTTCCGGGGATATCCGGGATCCCAACGGCGTGCGTGAGGCTATGATGAATGCAGACACTGTTTTTCATCTGGCCGCGCTGATCGCGATCCCGTTCAGCTATCATTCCCCGGATTCCTATGTCGATACCAATATCAAGGGGACTCTGAACGTCCTGCAGGCTGCCAGACAGCTTGAAACCCGGCGGGTGCTGGTGACCTCGACCTCAGAGGTCTATGGTACGGCGCAGTATGTGCCAATCGATGAAAAGCATCCTTATCAAGGGCAGTCTCCCTATTCCGCCACTAAGATCGGCGCAGACCGGCTGGCGGAAAGCTTTTACAGGAGCTTCAGCCTGCCTGTCACCATTGTGCGCCCGTTCAATACCTACGGCCCCCGTCAGTCGGCAAGGGCGGTCATTCCAACCATTATCACCCAGCTTCTGTCGGGAAAAGAGGAAATCAAGCTGGGTTCCTTAACGCCGACCCGCGATTTCAACTATGTCAAAGATACGGCCAACGGCTTTATCACGCTGTCTGAAGCGGACAACGTCATTGGAGAAGAGATCAATATTGCCACCCAGCACGAAATTTCGATCGGCGAGCTGGCAAACGAGATCATTTCACAGATCAATCCGAGTGCCCGCATTATTTGCGAGGACGAGAGACTGCGCCCCGAAAAGAGCGAGGTCAACCGCCTGCTCGGCAGCAACGAAAAAATCCGCAGAATGACCTCATGGGAGCCCAAATATACCCTGAAACAGGGAATTGAAGAAACCATCGCATGGTTTAAGGATCATATGGAATCCTATAAAACCGATATCTATAATTTATAATATTCCGCCGGACATCATATCCTGTGCCCGGCATCTGAAAGGTGGGAAAGGCAGAGCTTTTCAGCCGCTTTGCCTGAATCATGAGCAAATTTATCCCCTTGTCTGTTCCAAATCTCCGCGGAAACGAAGCCGCCTATGTCAATCATGCAATTCAAAGCGAATGGGTATCAACCGGCGGCGCCTATATTGAAGAATTTGAACAGAAAATCGCCGAATATGTGAAGGCTCCCGGGGCAGTCGCCTGTCAAAGCGGAACGGCGGGAATCCACCTCGCGCTGATTGCGGGCGGCGTAAAGGCAGATGAGGAAGTGCTTGTCCCGGCGCTGACCTTTATCGCTTCGGTCAACCCCATCAAATATGTCGGTGCAGAGCCTGTTTTTATGGACTGTGATGATACGCTGTGCATGGATATGGATAAAGTCGAGCAGTTTTGCGAGACAGAATGCAGCATGTCGGACGAAGGCCTGATCAACCGCAGGACCGGGCGCCGTGTCAGCGCCATGATCGTCGTGCATATCTTCGGGAATCTGGCCAACATGGAAAAGGCTGTCTCACTGGCGGAAAAATATCATCTGTTTCTGATCGAGGATGCCTGTGAGGCCCTCGGCAGCTACTATACAAAGGGCTGCTTTTCGGGCAGGCACGCCGGAACCATCGGTGATATTGGTGTTTACTCCTTTAACGGGAACAAAATCATCACGACCGGCGGCGGCGGCATGATCGTTTCCAACTGTATGGACTGTCTGAAGCAGACCAAATACCTTTCCACCCAGGCAAAGGATGATACCCTGTATTTCGTTCACAACCAGATTGGCTACAATTACCGCATGACAAACCTTCAGGCCGCGCTGGGACTTGCTCAGCTGGAACAGCTGGAGCCGTTTATCAAAATCAAGGAAGAAAACTATCAAGCCTATCTGGAGCATCAGATTCCTCTGTTGCCTTTTCGGGAGGATATCCGCTCCAACCGTTGGTTTTACAGCTATATGACAGACAAACGGGATATCCTCATACAGGAGCTGAACAAGCGGCAGATTCAGTCCCGTCCGATTTGGCACCTGATATCCGATCTGCCCCCCTATCGCTCCTGCCAGGCTTATCAAATAGAACGCTCGACTTACTATTGGGAGCATATCGTCAATCTGCCGTGCAGCACGAATCTGACAAAAGAAGACGTGGCTTCCGTCGCAAAGGCCGTTCATGAAATCCTGAAATGAGGTGTCTGCATGGAGCTGACCAATTTGATCGTATCCCCGGAAATCTCTGTGTTCAAGGCAATGGACGTCATCAACCAAAACGGCAGGGGAATTGTCTATGTCTGTACGCCGGACAAGCAGCTGGTGGGCTCGCTGACAGACGGCAATATTCGGCGGTACATCTTAAAAAACAAGGATTTGTCCGCCCCGGTGTCAGAGGCCATGAACAAAGAGCCCAAATCTCTGTCGATTGACTGCGCCGGAAGCTCTCATCCGTTTATGCTGGAACACCATATCACTTCCGTCCCGATTTTGGACAGACAAAACAGAGTGGTGTCCATTGATTTTCTGTACGCAGAACAGGTAAAGGAAAAGAAAAATCTGAATATCCCGGTGGTCATTATGGCGGGCGGAAAAGGGACTCGGCTTTATCCCTATACACAGGTACTGCCAAAGCCCTTGATCCCGGTCGGAGATAAAACCATCATTGAGCTGATCATGGAAAAATTTGAAAGCTTCGGCTGCAGTCAGTTCAATGTCATCGTGAATTATAAGCGGAATATCATCAAGTCCTTTTTTATGGACAGCGAGCAGTCCCATCATGTGACATTCACCGATGAAGACGTATTCATGGGCACCGGCGGCGGTCTGAAGCTGCTTTCGGGAAAGTATCAGAACACTTTTTTTATGACAAACTGCGATGTTCTCCTGGAAGAGGACTATGGAGAAATCCTCAAATACCACAGGCAGCAGAAAAATATCATTACCATGGTCTGTGCGATGAAAAATGTTTCCATTCCATATGGTACGGTTAAATTGAATGACAGCGGCAGTGTTGCTGCCCTTCAGGAAAAACCCAGTTTTTCTTTTTTGACGAACACGGGAATTTATGTGATAGAGCCCGCTTTTCTAAACTATATCCCGGATGGGCAGTTTATCCATATTACAGACGTCATTACCCGCTGCATCGAGCAAGGGGAGCACGTCGGCGCTTATCCTGTAGGAGAACAGGCATGGATGGACATGGGCGAGCTCAACGAACTGGAAAAAATGAGAAAGAGGCTGAATACGGATGGCTAAAGGGCTACTGCTGATTGGCGGCGGCGGACACTGCTGCTCCGTTATTGACTCGCTGGTATCTGACCCGGCCTGCCCGTATGACAAAATTGCAGTGATTGACACTGCCGATAAACGGGGATGTACGATCGCAGCCGATATTGTCTGCATCGGGACGGACGATGAGCTGGAGCCGCTCAGGCAAGAAGGCTATACCGATGCTTTTATCTCTTTGGGAAGCGTCGGGAATCCCGCGCTGCGGATCAGGCTGGCAGAAAAAGCGGCAGGCTTTGGATATCAGTTCCCAAATATCATTGATCCGACCGCTGTTATCGGTCAAAACGTATCGTTCGGCAGCGGCATTTATGTCGGCAAACGTGCCGTTATCAATTATGGCTGTCTGATCGGCGACGGTGCGATCATCAACACAGGCAGCATTCTGGAGCATCAGTGCCGGATCGGAAAATACTGTCATATCGCTCCAGGAGCCGTTTTATGCGGCAACGTCAAGGTCGGCAGCCATTCTCATGTCGGTGCAGGCTCTGCCGTAAAACAGGGGATTTCCATCGGAAACGACACCGTCATCGGCCTTGGCAGCACGGTGGTGAAGGATATCGGTTTTGGCGTCGTTGCATTTGGCAATCCATGCGAGATACGGCAGAACATGCCATCCGAGAAAGGAGTATCGCGTTGAAAAAAATACTGCTATATGGTATTTCTGATAAAATAGGGGGAATTGAAGCCACCCTGCTCCATATGATATCTCATATGGAGCAGGACAAGGTGTCATTCGACGTCTTGACTTTTTATGAATCCATAGCATATCAGGAAGAGTATCAGCGGTTGGGCTGCAAGATATATAAAATAACGTCGAAACGGAAAAATCCGTGGAAAAACCGTCAGGAACTGAGGCGCTTTTTTCAACAGCATGCGGATGAATATGCGGCTGTCTGGTGCAATCTGGCGGAACTGATCAATATCGATGTTTTAAAGCTGGCAAAAAAATACGGTATTCCCAAGCGGATCATCCACTCGCACAGTACTACCTCCACACGCGGAAAGTTGCTGACCCGTCTGCACTACTCTCATCGTAAAAAAATCGGCGCCGTGGCAACTGACTTTTGGGCATGTACCTATGACGCCGGAAAATGGTTTTATTCGGATGACATTCTGCAAAGCAGCCGGTTTCAGGTAATCCGCAACGCAATCGATCTTTCTGCATATGCTTTCAACAGCGGCGTGAGGGAAAAAATACGGCAGCAGTATCATTTAGAAGACAGCTTTGTGGTCGGACAGGTTGGCAGACTTTCCATAGCGGAAAAAAACACTTTGTTTTTACTGGAAATATTTGCTGCCATTTTGAAGCAGGAACCCAATGCGGTTCTGATGCTGGTCGGAGACGGTCCCGACCGTGCATTGGTCGAACAAAAGACCGCCGAGCTTCAGCTGGGTGACCATCTGCTGATGCTTGGAACACGGATGGATGTTCCGAGGCTGCTCAATGCTATGGACGCTTTTGTACTGCCCTCTTTTTTTGAAGGGCTGGGTATTGTTCTGATCGAGGCACAGGCAGCAGGACTTCCGTCTTTCGCCTCGTCGGTCGTACCAAATGATGCTGCTGTTACCGAACTGCTGGAGTTTATCCCCTTGCAGGACGGAGCAGGGGCATGGGCGAAAAAAATACTGGCTGCAAAAGGCCGCGTTCGCTTAAATGAGATTCCGGCGATTGCCGCGGCCGGTTACGATATCGTTGAAGAAGCCAAACGGATCCAAAAACTTTTGGAGCGATAAAACGGATAGAAAAATATAGAAAGGAACGGCAATGCAAAAACGTTTTATTTGTGTTGTCGTGCAGCAATTCAAATGGAAATCAAAAAAATCGGGAAAAACTTGCTGGAAATGCTGGTAAACCCTCACATCTTTGCTATTATTTATCTGCCGGCGCTGTTGCTGCGCAGTGTTTATCTGCTTCAGGGGTATGCGGATATCATTTGCAAAGTCTGTTTTATATGGGGTTGTTTGATCATCCTGTACGATGTGTTTTTAGGAAAACGAAATGCTTTTCACTCCTACCGCTGGTATTTAATGCTGGCATTTGTCATCATTTTAGGGATCTCTATCCTGATCAATTTCAAATATTCCCTGTATGACGGGATCAAAAACATGGTATATTGTCTGCTTTACTTCTTTGTTCTGTACAGTCAGCAGCAGAATATCTCCAAGCAGCATCTTTTTGCATCCATAAGAAGATGTAATTATGTTTTGATTGTTTTAACGGCGCTGGTGGGAACTGCTTCTCTATTGACCTTTATTTTTAATATCAATTTTATCTTTGAAACGAGCGGCAGTATCTACCGGATCGGTTTCTGGTTCAACCGTCTTTACGGTGTTTTAAATCCCAACACAGGAACAATGCTCGGGCTGACTTCTGTCATTCTTTGCGGTATCAACTATTATCTGTCCAACAGAAAACCCGGCTGTTGGTGGATTCTTTATATTTATAATTTTATCATCCAGTTTGTCTATTTTGCCTTGTCAAATTCCAGGGCGGCGATCGGATGCAGCGCAGTCGTTTTGATACTGGTGCTGGTGTTTATCACCTTTCCCTATCTCAGAGCCAGAAAAAGGCTATGGCACTCTCTTGTCCTGACCGGTGTATCCGGCCTGCTTGTAGTCTGTGCCGCAGTCGGAATGACAGCCGGTACCCAGACAGTCATGAAAAAGGTGCCGCAGCTTACGGCGGGATTGTCCGAAAAAATCAACCACTCCACGAATCCTATTACTCAAAACGGTTGGAATGAAGAAAACAATGAGATCGATTTTGACCGGGTGGAGGATTTTGAAAACGGTGCTGATATCACCAATAACAGGATGGGAATGTGGACTGCTGCCTGGAAAGTGGTGATGCAGCACCCGGTATTCGGCATTGCCGCGCCTGACTGTCTGACGGCCGACGGTGCGCTGAAAGGAAACATCGACGCATCTGCTTTGACCGAAGCAGATTTAACATCGCTGCAGCGGGCGGATTTCTATTTTCATAATGGCTATATTCAGATTCTGCTCACAATGGGCTTTGCCGGCTTTGCCGTTTTTATGGCGCTGAGCCTGTTTATAGCCTGCCGCTTTCTCGCTTACTTATTCAAAGCGCCGAAAAACAGCTTGATCTATAAGGCTGTCGTTCTAATTTCATCGCTTCTGGCTGTGGTGGTGATTGATAATCTGGTGGAAGTCCATTTTCTTTTTGGCGGCCCGGATGCACTGTCCGCTGTTTTCTGGTATCTGGCAGGGACAGGGTTATTGCTCATCAAGCTAAGCGATGCATCGCCGGCTGAAACTGCTTCAAACGAAAAACAGGAAGGTACAAAGTATGCTTGACTTTTTAATCATGTATGAGGTCAAAACCCGGGAACTGGAAAATATCCTGCTGATCGGGAACGAACTGAAAAGACGGGGATACAGCGTGGAATATCTCAGCTTTGAACACGTCAACCCCAAAAAATATCTGGATAATAAAAAAGTCATTGGCAAATACTTTAATAATGTCAATGTGGTCCTGATGCCGTCTCTCTATCACGATAAAGAGGTTTACGAGCTTGTGTACTACGTTTGCGGCCAATGCCGCAATATTGTAAATCTGCGATGGGAGCAATCCCTTTCTGTAAAAGTGGAAAATGATCTTGACAACTATGCTTATCCGCATGGCAGCGCTAAAACAGCCTATCATGTATGCTGGGGCAAGGCCTCATACCGCAGCCTTGCCGCTTCCGGGATCGCTGAGGACAAGCTCCTTTTGACAGGGCCTGTGCAAATGGACTTTTTGTTTCCCCAAGCGCGCGGGTATTATTTATCTAAAGAGGAACTCTATCAAAAATATCACTTCCCACAGGACAGAAAAACCGTTCTCTATATCTCTTCCTTTGCGATTGCCAATCGAACCCAGCGTCAGATCGAACTGGAGGAAAAAAGTGCGGGCGGTGTAAATTTATGGCGGGATAAGATCCAGTTTACCGCGGACTCTCAAAAACAAACACTGGATTGGATCGAAGCTCTGCTGAAAAAAGACAGTTGTACCTTTATTTATCGTCCCCACCCCGTAGAAAACGCCAACGAAGACCTGAAACAGCTTCAGGAAAAATATCCGCATTTCAGAGTGATTTCAGATTATTCTATCAAGCAGTGGATTCTGTGCTGTGATTTTATTTCCACCTGGATGAGCACGGCGATCGCAGAAGCCTTTTTTGCACAGAAACCCTGTCTGATCGTTCGTCCGCTTCCTTTTGCGCCTGAAAATGAATGTACGATTTATCAAGGTGCCAAAATCGTTGACAACCTCGAGGATTATCTTGCAAGGATCATGGATGTCAACGAGGTATCTGTTTCAGAAGATGTCATCCGGCGGTATTATGACGTCACCGGTATACCAAGCCATGTTCGGCTTTGTGATGAGCTGGAAAAGATTCTTGCTTCTGATCAACACTTTGCTTGGAATCAAGAGCAAATGAAAGCGGTCGACTCCAGACGCTGGGCTCACATCCTGCAAAATATACTGATATGGGGTTACATCCCGCTTTTGAAGCTTCTGGGAGCTGTCAGAAAAAAGACAGGTCTTTCCTATGGGAAAAAAATAAACAATCGGGTTGACAGCTACCAAAAAGCCAGTCCCAATATTGTCAAAAACATTGCGTCACCTGAAGAGATCGAGCAGATTTCAGCCCGGTTGGCGCAATTTTTCGGGAACGACGCTTAAAACCTATCATTGTCAGGAAGTGAAAAAATGCCCAAAATAAGCATCATCATACCGGTATATGGTGTGGAGCAGTATCTGCCGCACTGCCTTGACAGCATCCTGACACAATCCTTTACAGACTATGAGGTAGTTTTAGTGGATGACTGTTCCAAAGATAACAGCGGCAAAATCTGTGATCAGTATGCCGCAAAAGACAGCCGTATCAGTGTGATCCATAAGAAGCGCAATGAGGGACTGGGCTATGCCCGCCGGGACGGGCTTGCTGCCGCATCGGGCGAATGGATCTTATTTGTGGACTCCGATGATTGGATTGCGCCGGAGACATTATCCATCTTATCTCAAAACACCGGAGATGATATTGATATTCTTGTCTTCGGAATTACCCTATGCCATGAAAATGCAAATGGAGAAGCCATACGAAATGAGGTCATTTCTCCTGCACCGGCTAAAGCGCTTGCCCGTCAGGAGATAGGCAATCTGCTGGCAGCCCTGGATTCTCGGCGCAGTTTCCCGTATATGTGTAACAAGCTGTACCGATCACTGTTTTTATCTGAATCCGGCGTTGCGTTTAATACGATTCAAAGCATGGAAGACTTTTTTTATAACATCGAAGTATTCCCAAAAGCGCGGGGGATTCAGGTAATCCCACAGCCGCTTTATCATTACCGCAAGCCTGCAAGGGAAACATTGGCGTCTGCCTATAATCCCGATTTTTTTGAGCTTTGTAAAAAAAGAAATGAAGCGGAAAAGGATTATCTCAGGAAAATGGATGCATGGACAGAAGAAAATCTGCAAAAGCTGGATTTGATCCATCTGAACCATTTGATATCCTGTATGATCAAAAACACCGCGAAAAACAGTCCGCTGACAAAAAAAGAACAAAAACAAAAGGCAAAACAGATTTTGACGGATCCGCATACCCGAGAATTGCTCCGGCATATTCACTGCGGCGGATTAAAATACAGGATCATACTGCTCATTTTTAAATGCAGATTATCCTTTGCTGCTGTCTGGGTCGGCAGATTGGCAAACAAACAAAAGGCATGAGCTGTTCATGCCGCAAAAGATAGCAGGTGAAACACATGAATAAATTTAAAGCGCTGGCAGCCAATACTGCGATTTTCGGAATCAGCCAATTTACATCCAAAATACTGGTCTTTTTTTTGTTGCCCCTCTATACTTCCTATATGTCGGAAACCGATTATGGCAGCTCTGATTTAGTGTTTTCTACCGTCAGCCTTCTTTTGCCAATATGTACATTGGAAATCAGCAGTGCCGTCATGCGCTTTTCTATGGAAAGGCGGCGGGAATCGGCTTCTTTTTTCCGTTTTGGATTTATGGTCATTCTGCTGGGATTTGCCGTCCTGCTGGCATGTTGTCCGGTTTTTTTGATTTTTCATTTATTTGAAGGATATTTGTATCTGTTTTATCTTTTGTTTTTGTGCAACGCCTTTTATCAGCTTTTGAGCTATTATTCCCGCGGAATCCAACGGGTTAAACTGGTGGGGATCGTCGGCGTGATCAACACCATTGTTGTAATCGGTCTCAACATTCTGTTTCTTGTCGGACTGAGACTGGGGATTATCGGGTATCTGCTTTCCTATATAGGCGGATATTTGATCAGCGACATTGTTTATCTGCTCATGCTGCACAAAAACATATTTGCCAATGCAGCCGTCAAAAAAAACCAGTCAGAATGGAAGAACATGATCAAATATTCCGTCCCGCTGGTTCCAAACAATGTCTCATGGTGGCTTGTCAGTTCTGCCAATAAATATATTATCTCCGGATATCTGAGCAATGCCGTTTTAGGTCTGTACTCTGTGGCGCTTAAAATCCCTACTATTATCAACACGGTCCAAGGGGTATTCTCTGAGGCGCTGGTCTTATCCATTTTGCAGGAATATAACAACAAGGAAAAAGACGAGGAATATTTTTCGACTTTATACAGACTGTATAGTACATTTTCTATTCTCGTGGCTTCCTTTGTGATTCTGTTCGCAAGAATTCTGTCCGATCTGCTGTTTGCAAAAGACTTTTATCAGGCTTGGGTCTATGTCCCCCTGCTTTGCATCTCTCCTGTTTGGGGGGCATTGTCAGGTTATCTCGGAAATTTTTATGCTGCAACCAAAAAAAATAACGGGATGTTCTTTTCCACGTTACTGGGCGGCGGCATCACGGTTTTGTTTTCCGTTTTAACGGTTCGTTTTTGGGGCGTATACGGCATTATCGCCGGCAATTTAATCTCCTATTTTTTCATTTGGCTTTACCGCTGGCTGGACACCAAAAAGCTGGTTAAACTGCGCATACAGCTGGGTACTGACATTGCCGCATGGATTCTTCTGATTGCGCAGGCCCTGATCATGACATTCCTGCCAAGTACTTTCTGGGCATATTGCGGCAATGCTGTGATCATCATTATATTAATTATGCTGAAACATCAAACCATATTTCCTCTTATCAAAAAATCTGTTCAGCTGGTCAAACAAAAGTTGGGAAAGCAAAGGAATTAAGCTATGAAGACAAATCATGTTTTTATCATTGCAGAGGCAGGTGTCAACCACAACGGAGATTACAACACGGCGCTGAAAATGATAGACGCGGCCAAAGCTGCCGGAGCCGACGCAATCAAATTTCAAACCTTTCGGTCAGAAAAGCTCGTTTCCAGAAATGCACAGAAGGCAGAATATCAAAAGCGCAATACCCATAACGATGATTCCCAGCTGGACATGCTCAAAAAGCTGGAACTGAGTTTTCGGGAATTTTCCATGCTGAAGGACTATTGCGATGAACAAGGGATTCTGTTCCTTTCGACGCCGTTTGATTTTGACAGTATTGATTTTTTAAATCAAATGGAACTTCCTCTGTTTAAAATTCCATCGGGCGAAATCACCAATCTGCCCTATCTCATGGCGATTGCCCGAACACGCCGCGATATCATTCTCTCTACCGGGATGGCGGATATTCCGGAAATTGACGCTGCACTGCAGGTGCTGCAAAAATACGGCGCAGGACAGATTTCACTGCTGCACTGCACCACAGAATATCCCGCCCCCATGCGGGAAGTCAATCTGAATGCCATCCAAACGCTGAAGCATCAATTCGGACTGCCGGTTGGCTATTCTGACCATACGGCAGGCATTGAGGTGTCGATCGCTGCCGCTGCAGTCGGTGCGGTGATCCTGGAAAAGCATTTTACACTGGACAAGACAATGGACGGTCCAGATCATAAGGCCAGTCTGGAACCTGCCGAACTGTCAGCTCTGGTACATGCGGTACGAAATATCGAAGCTGCCATGGGTGACGGCAGCAAAAAGCCCACCCCTTCTGAAATCAAAAATAAAGAAATCGCACGCAAAAGCATTGTGGCTGCCAGGGATATCCAAAAAGGAGAACTGTTCACTGAAGATAATCTGACCGTAAAGCGTCCCGGAAACGGAATCTCTCCCATGAAATGGTTTGATGTCATCGGAACAGCTGCGCCCCGCGCTTTTCGGGAAGATGAACTGATTGAGCTTTAAGCATATGACGGTTTCCGATCATTTTTTGAAAAGGATGTTATCACATTGAGAGAAATTGCAGTTGTTACCGCCACACGGGCGGAATACGGCTTGCTCAGGCCGGTGATTCTCGCTTTGCAGGACTCCCCCTGTTTTCGTGTTTCGCTGCTGGTAACCGGCGCCCATCTTTCAAAAGAATTCGGCTATACGATTCACGAAATCAAAAAGGATCATCTGCCGATCGCGGCTGAAATTCCGATTTTGTCCGGTTCCGACACCCCGCGCGGCATATCTCAAACCATGTCAAATGCTTTGCTGGGATTTTCTGCTTATTTTGAAGCGCATCGGCCGGACGGCATTATGGTGCTGGGAGACCGCTACGAAATTCTTGCGGTCTGCTGTGCGGCGATGAACGGGCGGATCCCCATCCTGCACCTCCACGGCGGAGAAACAACACAGGGTGCGATCGACGAAGCAATCCGGCATTCTATTACCAAAATGAGTTATCTTCACTTTACCAGCAATGAGCAGCACCGCAAACGAGTCATTCAGCTGGGAGAGCAGCCCGACCGGGTATTCAATGTCGGAGCGCCCGGCGTTGAAAACGCCATGCATCTGCCGCTGATGACAAAATCAGAGCTGGAACAGTCGATCGGTTTCTCTTTAACCAAACGCTATGCAGTCGTTACGTTCCACCCTGTAACATTAGAGGGTGAGCCGCCGGAACAGCAGCTATACGAGTTGTTTGCCGCTATGGATGCGTTTGATTTGAGTTACATAATCACAAAATCAAATGCAGACGCGGGCGGACAGAGAATCAACCATGCAATTGACGAATTTGCAAAAAGCCGCAGCAACATTGCGGTTTTCGATTCCCTGGGCATCACACGGTATCTGAGCGCTGTCAAATACAGCGCCGCAGTGATCGGCAATTCTTCCAGCGGGATCATCGAGGTTCCTTCCTTCGGCGTTCCAACCGTCAATATCGGTGACCGCCAGAAGGGACGCATGCAGGCGGAAAGCGTCATCCAGTGCCAGCCGAATCAGGAGGATATTTGCCGCGCCATTGCACTGGCGCTGTCCGACTCTTTCCGCAGCCGGACCAAGCATGTAAAAAATCCATATGGTGACGGCGATACCAGCAAAAAGATCGTTTCTGTTCTGGAACAGCGCTTTTCCGGGGAGATCGATCTGAAAAAGACGTTCTATGATATTGATTTTGAGATATAACAGCAGCAAGAAAGGAATAAAATGATGAATATCGCAGTAATCGGACTGGGCTCTATGGGCAAGCGCAGAATCCGGCTTTTGACCCGTCACTTCCCGGAGCACACAGTCATTGGCATCGATACCCAAGCCGCACGTTGTGAAGATTGTGCGCGTACATTTGGAATTCGTTCCTTCTCTTCTTTACCGGAAGCAGTACAAAACAACAAGCTGGATGCCATATTTGTCTGTACCTCTCCTTTATCACACAATTCCATTATTGCACAAGCATTGCAGTATAACCTTCAGGTGTTTACGGAAATCAATCTGGTGCAGGACGGTTATGATGAAAACATCAAAACCGCTGAAGAAAAGAGACTGGTCCTGTTTCTTTCTTCCACTTTTTTTTACCGGGAAGAAATCAGGTTTGTTCAGCAGCAATTGAAAGCCCATCCGCAGTGCATTTCCTATACTTATCATGTCGGACAGTATCTTCCCGACTGGCATCCGTGGGAAAGCTACAAAAGCTTTTTCCTGGGGGACAAGCGTACCAATGGCTGCCGGGAAATTATGGCGATCGATCTGCCGTGGATCATCAAAACCTTTGGAAAAGTGGTGGATGTTCATGTGTTCCGTTCCAAAATGTCCCGGCTCGACATTGATTATCCGGACACCTTTATCATCAGCCTGAAGCATGAAAACGGCAATCTGGGCACCTTTGTTGCCGATGTGGTAGCAAGGGCTCCCTTCCGTGAACTCCGTGTCAGCGGTGAACAGCTTTTGCTTTCTTGGGATGGTACCCCAAACAGTCTGAAGCGTTTTGACCTCAATCAAAAAAAGTGGGAACAGATCAAACTATATGA
The DNA here is from genome assembly GCA_944386455.1 of uncultured Clostridia bacterium. Lineage (GTDB taxonomy): Bacteria > Bacillota > Clostridia > Oscillospirales > Ruminococcaceae > HGM13222. The sequence continues at coordinate 29,393 of CALXBC010000017.1, forward strand.
CCAGGTAGACCAGCTTGAAAATTACAGCGCCACCATAACGGAAAATGCTTATTTGGAAGAGATCAAAGCGTTTTTTGCACAGGTGGAGACCGGAGAACCCGCTCCATATACATTTTATGATGACTATGAAACCTTACGTTTGATAGATAGGATTGAACAAAATATATGATGAAAATCTGTATGATCGGTATTGGTTCCATCGGCAGCCGTCACTTGAAAAACATTCACGCAGTATTGCGGGAAAGAGATGTCCCGTTTCAAATTGACGCGCTCAGAAGCGGCCGTCATCCCCTCTCGGCCGAGCTTTCTGCCTTGATCTGTGACACCTATTATGATATCGGGCAGCTTCCGGACGATTACGATGTGATCTTTGTCACCAACCCGACCAGCCTGCACTATATCACAATGGAAGCATGTATGAACAAGACCAGGCATATGTTTATCGAAAAACCTGTCTTTGATCAAACAGACTATGATCTGCAAAAGCTGAGCTTCAAACCGGACGGCGTTTATTATGTAGCCTGTCCATTGCGTTACAGAAGAGTGACCCAATACATCAAAGAACTGATCCGGGACAAAGCCGTGTTTTCCGCCCGTGCCATTTGTTCCACCTATTTGCCTGAATGGCGTCCGGGCGTCGATTATCGTAATACCTACAGCGCCAGGAAGGATATGGGCGGCGGCGTCAGTATTGACCTGATTCATGAGTGGGATTATTTATGCTATCTGTTTGGAAAACCAATAAAGGTATATAACTTCAACGGAACTTACTCTGATTTGGAGATCACCAGTGATGATCTGTCCGTTTACATCGCCCAATATGAACATCTGCTGCTCAGTCTGCATCTGGACTATTTTGGCCGGTATGACAGGCGCGAGGTGGAAATTTATTTCAAAGATGACGTGGTGGTCGGAGATTTCATTCACAGCCAGGTTCGCTTTTTGAAAAGCGGAAAAACGATCGATCTTCCGGAGGAAAGAAACGAGTACCAGAAAAAGGAGATCGCATGCTTTTTTGATATGACAGCCGGAAAGCAGAAAAATCACAATCCCGTATCTCTGGCTTATGATGTGCTAAAGATCACAAAGGGAGAAGAAAGGAAAAATTAGCTGTGAATATCTTATTTACCATATGCGGCAGAGCCGGCTCCAAAGGCGCAAAAGGAAAAAATATCCGCAATTTTATGGAACATCCATTAGTTTACTATACGCTGTCTGTCGTTGATTTATATTGCAGGCGGCATAAAAATGACTGCCGCTGCGATATTGCGTTAAGCACCGACAGCCCGGAATTGATAGAACTCGTGGAGAAAACGGACCTGAACGTCTTTATTGTAAACCGCTGCAAAGAATTATCCGGGGATTTTGTGGCAAAATTTGACGTCATCAAAGACTGCGCCAAAAAGGCAGAGACTTTTTATCAGACAGAATATGATATGGTGGTCGATCTGGACATCACATCGCCTTTGCGCAAATACAAGGATTTGGAATCCGTGATTGCCAAAAAAACAGAACGGCCTGAAATCGATCTTGTCTTTACCGTGACCGAGGCGCGCCGCAACCCTTATTTTAATATGGTGTCCGAGCAGAACGGCAGTTACAGCGCTGTGATCCCCAGTAACTATGTTTCCCGTCAGCAGGCGCCCGCGGTATATGATATGAACGCATCCATTTATGCATACAGCCGCTGCTATATTCATTCTGACAAAAACAGCAAGGACCGTACTGCGGATATTGTCATGATGCAGGATACCGCAGTTTTGGATATTGACAGTGACAATGACTTTGAAATGATGCAGCTGCTGGCGGAATATTTTTACAAAACCGATCCCGCTTATGCAGAAATTAAAAATCATATTCCCGATATTTGTTGAATTCGTTTTGTTTGATATTTTAGCTGCCGGCTGAAAACTCCGTTTTTCTTCTGCTGACAATCAAAAAAAAATGCCCTGCGGATGTTTCCGCAGGGCACATTTTTTGATTAATTGTCATGCAGAGAGATTATCTCTTTGCAGCTTTTTTTACAGTGAACACAACAGCACCGGCAGATACGATTGCGAGGACTGCAAACAGCATCATATAATCAGCAACACCGGTGTCACCGTTTTCTTCTTTGTCAGGATTCTGAACATTGTCAGAATCATTGTCTTTGTCAGGATCGGTGACTGTAGCAGCAGTAACCGTTACATCACAGGTCGCGGTTGCATCGCCTGCTTTGACCGTGATGGTAGCAGTACCGGCAGCAACAGCGGTTACTTTACCGCTTGCATCAACAGTCGCAACCTTGTCATCGCTGGAAGTCCAGGTCAGGGTCTTGTCATCAGCACTGTCAGGAGCAATGGTTGCTTTCAGGGTAAAGCTTTCACCGACCTTGAGGTCTTTTTTGGAAGCATCCAGCGTTACACCGGTCACTTTTACTTCCTCGCGGTAGGTTCCGTCCTCGTTGGCAACAAGGCCTGCGTTTTCAGGATTCTTTACTTCAGGAGCAGGAGCATCCTCATCACCCATGTCAATCTTGATAACATCAAGATCCTCGCCGCTGTTGTCGGTCATGGTGACGCTGGAGCCTTCCGCAAACTCAATGGAAGCCGCGCCGGACTTATTGTCCAGGTTGATGCCATACCAGGAATTCTCGCCGGTGATCAGGCCCAAAGTGCCCTTTACGGTCACATCGGTATAGTTGATGATCAGCGGAGCGCCATCAAAAGCCTCTTCATGATTCAGCGTCAGGTTTTCGAGAACAATCCCCTTGGAGGTATGAACGTCAAGCACATGCTTGGTCTTGTCCGTTGCCTGAAGCAGTGCATTCTTCAAAGTCACGTTTTCTGCATCATAAATTTTCACCAGCTGCGGCTGACCCTGATCGTTGTTTGCAAAGTTTTCACCAGCAGTGATTCTATGGTCTTTGCCGTCAATGGTGATGTTGTCGGCAGAAATGATAATGCCTTTGTCCAGCGTGATATCATTTCCAAGCTCAATGGTCTGTCCAGCAACACCCTTAGTGGCAATTGCTTCTAAATCGGCCGCGGTTTTCACAACGACGGTAGAAGCATAAGCAATTTTTCCATCCTCAGAAGTGAGCAAGCCGCCATTTTCGCTATCAATAGTGATTCCTGTGGTTTCTCTGTCTGCTTCGTCAATGAAAATCAGTTCATTGTTCATCGGTACGCCGGTCTGTGTAACCACAGCATCTTCAGCAAACTGGATCTTGGATTCTGTTCTGTCAGCGCTGACAGAAGCACTCTTGTCAACATTCACACCATACCAAGAATCAGCATCCATTACAAGATTGAAACCGCCGTTCACAGTAACATCAGAACCATTTACAATCATTGGTGCGCCTGTTTCAGCAGCAGCATGATCCAAAGTGACGTCTGTTAATGTAACATCGCTGCAAAATGTGTTGAGTACATTTTTATTACCCGCTTTTACCTGCAATGTAACGTTTGTCAAACTTACATCTGCACTGTTAATCAACACGAGGTCTTTTCCCCAAGCCTCGCTTCCGGCTGCAAAATTATCTGCTGCCGTAATTGTTTTTCCATTGCCGTTGATTGTTACATCCGTGGTGATTTGGAGTGTCCCTGTCAGAGAGATATCTGCCCCCAGTGTAACGGTTCCGCCAGCTGCCAGAGCATCCTTCAATTCCTGCTCTGTTGTTACTCCTTCTGCATCCGCAGCCCATGCCGGAAGCATTGTCGTCAGCGCCAGGCATGCAGCTACTGCGGCTGCCAGTAGCTTTTTCTTCATTGTTACTACATCCTTTCGTTTATTTATTATGAAAATATGCTTTTGCATATCTGCATAAACGATAAAAATAATTACAGTTAGGAATACCGAGATACCGCATGATACCATGCGGTATCTTTTTTGTTATTTTCCAAAATTCAGCGGAGTACAGTTAAACTGACCTCATGAAAATGTCAAAACCGTTCATGATTATTATTACTATTCTACAAAAAACTGTGTACTCGCCAGTGATTTCCCTCGAAAAAAAAAGAGTACAAAAAACTGTGCTTTTCTGTACTCATTATTCTGTCACATAATCCTGACATCTTGGCCTTATTATAGCACCAGTTTATTCCATAGTCAAGTATTTAATTAAAAATTCACACAATATCTAAAATATTTCTGGAATGCTCACAAAATATCTACATATTATCGCCGCTGGTAAATATTGCCATTGATCAGTTTGCCTTTTTCAGCCGTGCTGCCAGCACGGTAATGTCATCGCTGTGACCGTCGATCCGGCGTCGCTGCGCTTCTCTGCAAATATCCTCGGCCAGTTCTTTTGGACTCTTGTCTCCGTAAAGCTCCAGTTCAGCCTCGACCCACTCGGTCCCTGTTTCCAGCACACCGTCTGATACCATTACCACTACGTCTCCGCTGTCCAGCATGACAGAAGAGCGGTTATAATCAATCCCCTGCAATATGCCTACCGGGAGCGAGGGATCGCCGATGCGGGAAACAAGCCCGCCCTTGCGGACAAAGGAAACCGCTGCGCCTGCCTTACGGAACTCCGCCTGTCCTGTGTAGAGGTCAATACAGCCTACGTCCAACGTCGCCAGCGACTCGTCGCCCGATTTGATTAGCAGGGAGGAATTGAGCAGCTTGAGCGCAGACTCAAACCCAAATCCCGCTTTGATCAGCTTTAAAAACAGGTTGCAGGTCATCACGCTGTCCACGGCGGCACGGCTTCCGTTTCCCATGCCGTCGCTGAGTATCATATGCGAAAAGCCGCGCCCATCCTGAAAATACTCATAACAGTCCCCGCAGATCTGCCCGCCGACTGCTGTCTGCTGAGCCGCATAAAACTCCAGCCGGTAGGCCGCCTTTTCAAAAAAGGAGAGCTTTTCTTCTCCATTCACGCTGGCACGGCTGGGCAGCTCAAAGCTGCATTTGAGGGTGTCAGACAGCGCTTCCGTCAAAATGGCAAGATTGGTGCGAAACGGCTTGTCCGAATAGACCTCGACGCAGGTTCTGCCATATTTGTCGATCATGCAGCTGATGCCTGTTGGTTCCTCCTCAAACTGTGCAAAAACCTCCTGCGCCTTACTCTGTGCCGCAGGATCAAAGCTGCGGATCTCCCCCAGTTCACGGCTGACCTCACAGAGCATGTCCGCGATGCCGTCAAATTGCTCGATCGCCACGCCTCGGGCATCCGACACCCGACGGTTGGCATTCTCCCTGGCCAGAAAGTCCTGGTAATTATGGTTGAGATCAATGGTCAGATCGTCCAGCTTGCAGCATTTCTGAGCGAAATAGGCCGGCATGTCGTCCCGTGACAGCCGCCCGGCAGCACGCAGACGGCTTCCTGCCTTTTGAAACGCCTCGGTCACATCGTTATAAGCGGTATCCCAGCAGAACATCTTCAGCCCGCAGCGGCGGCAGACATGATCTGCAGTTTTATCATAAACGGTGGAAATATCTCCCGCTGAAATTTCATTCATTTTTCGTGATACATGCCCAATGGACTCCCGCAGGTCCAGCAGCGTCTTGGACGCAAAATCCAGCTTGGCGGAGATCCCGTTCTGACCCGGTGAGACATCCACCGGCGCCGCATTTTCCGCCACGGGAAAACGCACCTTCTGAAGCATCCGCTCCGGCACCAGCATAAAGGCGGTGGTGCCGATCAGCACGTCCAGCAGGCTGTAAATCGCCCCGCTGTCCGCCTTGACCACAAATAAGCCAAACACGTTGACGAGTATGAAAGCGGCGATCTGTCCCACCTTGCCGATCGGACGAAATACCGCTGCAATAAAGCCTGCCGCCACATAAATCCCGCCGATGACTGCATATTCAGGGTTATACAGTGCAAGCGCCATTGCCGCCGAAATCGAAATGACCGCGCATCCGCTGATCCCGCCGCAGTAAGCAGACCCCAGGATCAAAAACACCGACAGAATCCGTCCCAGACTGTTGCCGAACAGCTCTACTCCACAGAGCGCAACCACCGTCATGATCCCCACGATTACCGTGCTGGCAGCTTCCGTGCGGTCATAAAGATGGATCGGCTTTCCGCTGAAAACTGCACGCACGCTCAATGCGCAGAACATGGTCATGCCTGCGGCCAAAACTGCTTCCAGTATTTTTACCGCAGCCGCCGCGGCAGTATGTTCCAGCCCCATACTTGCAACGATTCCGCTGGCCGCCGACACGACGCCGGTCACCAGAGACAGAAGGATGGGGTTTTCCCGCAGTTTTTTATAGGGACGGAGCAGGAGCTTTACCGCCAGAACAAACACCATGGCCGCCAGGTAGGTCAGACTTTCGGATAGGCTGCCGAAAACAATATAGCCCAGTACGCCGCTGATAAAAGAGACATAGGACAGCCGCAGCGGAACAGCCGCGGTCAATGCCACACCAAAAGGAGAAAGTCCTCCCATCACCTTTGCATTGGAGACCAAAAATGCAATCAGTGCAAATATTACATATTTCAGCACATCCAGCCGAAGCCTGGATTGTGCGGCCGTTTTTGCAGCGTGTGCCATAAAATCGAACATCCTTCCTCTGAAATTGCTGTAGGCGGAATATTCTTCCAATACCTGTGCATAGCATATTATAGCGGTTATAACTGGCATATTTTGTCGCAAAAAGAAGAAGAGAGGAAATTTCTTGTCAGGAAGCAATCCTATGGCAATAAAAACAGATCTGTGCTATAATGATTGCAGCTTGATACAGAAAGGAACGCAATATCATGTATAAAATCCTGATTGTGGAGGACGACGCCGTCATTGCCGCAGCAGTGGAGAAAAAAATACGCTCCTGGGGGTATGAAGCCTGCTGCGTCACTGATTTTCGCGACGTGCTTTCCGCATTTACTGCTTTTTCGCCCCACCTTGTTCTGCTCGACATCGTGCTGCCGTTTTATAACGGCTACCACTGGTGCAGTGAGATTCGCCGCATCTCCAAGGTGCCGATCATCTTTCTCTCCTCTGCGTCAGACAATATGAACATCGTCATGGCAATCAACATGGGAGCGGATGATTTCATTGCCAAGCCTTTTGATTTGGACGTGCTCACCGCCAAGGTGCAGGCTGTCCTGCGGCGCACCTATGACTTTGGCGGCCAGACCGGGTTCATTGAGCATCACGGCGCGATCCTGAATACCAACGATACAACGCTGACCTACCAAGGGCAGAAGGTTGAACTGACCAAAAACGATTACCGAATCCTTCAGACGCTGATGGAAAACAAGGGCAAGGTAGTCAGCCGCGACACCCTGATGGCCAAGCTCTGGGAGACCGACAGCTTCATTGATGAGAATACCTTGACGGTAAACGTCACCCGTCTGCGCCGGAAGCTGGATGCTGTAGGACTGACGGACTTTATTCTCACCAAAAAGGGGATCGGCTATCTGGTGGAATAAACGGAAGAAAGACATACAAACGATTATGATTGGTGGGCTTTATGGAAAAAATCAGTCTCTCAAAAACCTTTTTGGCATTTCTGAAACAGCATTGGAAAGGCATTCTGCTGCTGGGTGTCTTTGCCGTTGTGTTTTCTGTTATCTTCCTTCTCTACCATCTTCCGGTCGAAGCGGTGCTGTATGCCGCGCTGATTTGTCTGATCATCGGACTGATCTGCGCGGGTGTTGAGTTCTATTATTATGCCGTCCGCCATCGCCGGCTTATGACAATGAAACGGCAGATCATCTACGGATTGGACGAGCTGCCGGAACCGCGCAATCTGGCGGAGGAAGATTACACCGCACTTTTACGGATCGTCCATGAGGACAAAATCCGGCTGATCTCGGAAGCGGATGCTGCAAGATCGGACATGATAGAATACTATACATTATGGGCGCATCAGATCAAGACCCCGATCGCAGCCATGCGGCTGCTGCTCCAGTCGGACGAGTCGGCTGAAAACAAGGAATTGGAAGCCGAGCTGTTCAAAATCGAACAGTATGTGGAGATGGTGCTGTCCTATCTGCGGCTGGACGGCGGAAGCAATGATTTTGTGCTGCGGGAATACAATCTGGAGCCGATCGTCCGCCAGGCGGTACGCAAATATGCGCCGCTGTTCATTCGCAAAAAAATCAGCCTGGAACTGGGCTCTCTGCCCTGCCGGGTACTGACCGATGAAAAATGGCTGTGCTTCGTGATCGAACAGCTGCTCTCCAACGCGCTCAAGTATACTTCCAAAGGGAAAATCTCCATTTATATGGCGGATGAGGCCACGCTTGTCATTGAAGACACGGGCATCGGGATCGCACCCGAGGATCTGCCCCGGATTTGTGAAAAGGGCTACACGGGCTACAATGGACGAACAGACAAAAAAGCGACCGGAATCGGGCTGTACCTGTGCAAACGGATTTTAACCAAGCTGTCTCACACCCTCACGATCCGCTCCGAGGTTGGAAAGGGCACAACCGTACTGCTTGGCCTTGATCATCTTAAACTGAAAACCGAATAAAACACGGATTCCTGCGAACCGCTCACTGTTTCTCAAAGCACATTCAAGTGACAGGCAAGTCTCGCTTCCCTCGAAAAGCCGCGGGGAGCCGATCGGGCTTTTGCGCTGCAGCACGGGCACGGATAAAGCTGCTCCCTCTCGCGGGACTGTTTTTGACAACCTTGCAGAAATGTAAGATTATCCCCCGAAAATGTAAGCCAAAGCCATGGCAGACATGTCCTGCTTTCCGCTATACTGTACCTGTAAGCACCGCGGAGAGAACGCCATGTACTCTGCGGAGCCCATGCAAAGGAAGGAGCAGACAATATGGCGATTTTAGAAGTCAGTAATCTGAAGAAAGTATATACCACCCGTTTCGGCGGCAGTCATGTACAAGCGCTGTCCGATGTGTCCTTTTCAGTGGAACAGGGAGAGTATGTCGCAATTATGGGAGAATCCGGCTCCGGCAAAACGACGCTTCTCAACATTCTTGCCGCACTGGACAGACCGACCAGCGGTGAAGTACGCCTGAATGGCAAAAACATAGTGACAATTCGAGAAAAGGAAATCTCCGCTTTTCGGCGGGAAAATCTCGGCTTTGTGTTCCAGGACTTTAACCTTCTGGATACTTTTTCCATCAAGGATAACATCTTTTTGCCGCTGGTGCTGTCAAATAAGTCCTATCAGGAAATGAACCGGCGGCTGATGCCGATTTCTGCGCGGCTGGGGATCAGCGATATTTTAGAAAAATATCCCTATGAGGTGTCGGGCGGACAAAAACAGCGTGCTGCGGTTGCCCGCGCGCTGATCACCGAACCCCAGCTGATCCTGGCGGACGAACCCACAGGAGCGCTGGATTCCCGGGCATCCGACAATCTGCTGGAACTATTCAATCAGATCAATGCAGACGGGCAGACCATCCTCATGGTGACCCACAGCGTGAAAGCGGCAAGCAGCGCCAAGCGCGTTCTTTTCATCAAGGACGGAGAGGTGTTTCATCAGCTTTACCGCAGCGGTACTGCCGAGGAAATGTATCAGAAAATTTCCGATACCCTCACCATGATTGCAACAGGCGGTGCGCGTTATGAGTAGGCTGTTTTATCCGCGGCTGGCCGCAACCAGCATCCGCAAAAATGCAAAAACTTATCTGCCGTACATGCTGACCTGTATCATCACGGTCGCTATGTTTTATATGATCACCTCGCTCTCAATGAACAAGGGAATCTCAGAGCTGAGAGGCTCCGCGAGCATCTATTCGGTGCTGTCGCTCGGCTCCTGGGTAACAGGATTGTTTGCGCTGATCTTTTTATATTACACGAACAGCTTTCTGATCAAACGCAGAAAGAAGGAGTTCGGCCTGTATAACATTTTGGGCATGGAAAAAAGACATCTGTCCGTAATGCTGTTCTTTGAATGCCTTTTTATCGCTCTTGTCAGTCTGGTGATCGGTCTGACGGCAGGCGTCGCATTTGACAAGCTGGCATTTCTGCTTCTGCTGAGCCTGTTTGATACCAAAATTCCGCTGGGCTTCGAGTTTCATTGGGGTGCGCTGCTGTCAACCTTGCTGCTGTTCGGCGTAATTTTTGCGCTGCTTTATCTCAAAAGTCTGTTTCACATCCACCTGACCAAACCCATTGAACTGCTCAAAGGCAGTGCGATGGGCGAACGGGAGCCAAAAACCAAATGGCTTCTGGCCATTTTAGGACTTCTTTGTCTGGGCGGCGGATATTATATCGCCGTCACGACCGAAAATCCGGCCGCGGCACTGGCCTATTTTTTCCTGGCGGTCATTCTGGTGATCGTGGGAACCTACTGTCTGTTTGCCGCAAGCAGCATCGCCTTACTGAAATTTCTGAAAAAGCGAAAACGATTCTACTATCAGCCGCGGCACTTCATTTCTGTGTCAGGCATGATCTATCGGATGAAGCAAAACGCAGTCGGACTCGCCAACATTTGTATTTTATCAACAATGGTGCTGGTGATGGTGTCCTCTACCCTGTCGCTTTACTGCGGGCTGAACGACATCATGAAAACACGTTACCCGCGTGACATTCTGATGCATACGGAAGACTGCGACAATGCGTCAGTCGAAGCCCTGAATCAGGCGGTCGATTCTGTACTCGGACAGAAAAACATCCAGGAAAAAAACCGCGTCGCCTATACAGGGCTGAGCTTTGGTGCGATGCAGCAGGGCAGCTACTTTAATACCAATCCAGACAGCACCGATATTGTGGATATGAATGCAGTGGTAGATTTGGTCTTTCTGCCGCTCGAAAGCTTCCATCAGCTCTCGGGAACAGACCAGGTATTAAATAACGGTGAAATTTTGATCTATTCTGACGATCGCTCTTATCCTTATGATACGCTGGAAGTTTTCGATCTGAAGTTCACCGTCAGGGAAAAGCTGGAACAGTTCGAGCAATATGATCTTGTCACTGCAAACGCCACCGGCACCATGGTCTATTTGATTGTTGTCCCCGACAATGCTGCCATAGAACAGCTGGATCAGCTCCAGCAGGAGGTCTATGGGGAAAACGCTTCTGCAGTCGAATATACGCTCGGCTTCGATGTGGACGCCGGGCAAGGTCCGGTCGTCTACCGCGAATTGAAGCAGACACTGGACACAGACGGTCGGTCTGTCCGGTTGTACTGCCGCGAGGATCAGCTAGAGAATGCGGGCGCTCTTTATGGAGGATTGTTTTTCATCGGCATTTTCCTTGGCATGCTGTTTCTGATCGCAACCATTCTGATCATCTATTATAAACAGATATCGGAAGGCTATGATGACCGGGAACGGTTTGAGATCATGCAGAAGGTCGGACTGGACCGCACCGAAGTGAAACGCTCGATTCGTTCCCAGGTCCTCACTGTATTTTTTCTGCCGCTGATCACTGCAGGGGTGCATGTCATATTTGCTTTTCCTGCCATTACGCGGATTCTGCTGCTGTTTGGCATGACCAACAAGCTGCTGTTTGCGCTCTGCACGTTGGGTACCTTTCTGGTATTTGCGCTGTTCTATGCACTGGTGTATGGGGTAACAGCCAAAATCTATTATAAAATTGTCAGTTCCTCGCCGACTCGGGCGGACGAATAGCCATAAAAGCAAAGGTCCTGCGAAGAATCGCAGGACATTTGCGCATATTCAGATAACCCGTCTCTTGTGAAAAACACCTTTTTTAGCACAATTTCAACTGTTGATTTTACAGGACAACTGCCTGCGAAGGCGGAAGTCCCCTCTCCCGTTTAAAAGCAAGGGCTGTCTCTCTTTCCAGTGAGACAGCCCTGTTCCTCATAACAGCTATAAAAACGCTTATTTTTCCTTTCCGCCTTTAATCAGTTTGCTTTCACTGTTTTGAATCAGATTGAACAGCGAAGAAGAAAGCTGCGGATAGTTTTCTGAAATCGTATCCGTGGTCATATAAAGGGCTTCGCTGCCTTTTAAGGACTCCACTCCCCGGATGTTTTCCCCTGATACCATTGCACTGACATTGGCTTCGTTGAGGGTCATTTGTGCAGCGGCCTGCGCATTGGCGGTTACCTTGGAAAGCTGGAATAAAGACTGCTGGTTTTTGGGGTTCGCGTTATAAATCAGACGGAACATCCGATAAACCGACAGCATCAGAAACGAGGAAACTTCGGTTGTCAGCGTCTTGCTTTTGGCACGCTGGAGCAGATCGAACAAAACACCCAGCGAATTGACAATCAGCTTTTTATTCAATACCGGCAGAATACTGCCGCGGAACACATTGTCCTTGATGTTTTCATCTTCTTCCGGGATTTCATCCACAGACAGCATCATCCCTGTCCGCTCCGGAGAGCGCCCCAGCAGATAGTCACAGGAAACACCGTAAAAATCAGCAGCCCGCACCACAAAATCCAGCCCGCACTCCCGGATTCCCTTTTCATAATGGGACAGCAATGCCTGAGAGATATTCAGTTCCGCGGCAGCCGCTTTTTGGCTGATGCCCTTTTCTTTTCTGAGTAAAGTTAAAATCCTGGAAAAATCATTATTCATCAAACGGACAATCCTTTCGCCGGATAATTAGGGAAAAGCAAATTCGATCCCCGGGCCGGAGATATGCTATTTCTTAAAAGTTAACGTATAGTAAATTATATCGTATCCCCTACGGTTTGTAAAGTCCTTTTTCGACAAAATCCGCGCCGAAAAACAACAGCTGATTTTAGTGATTTTGTCCCTTCTGACGCCTTTGCTTGCTTTTTGTCTCAAAAACTGATATACTGAGTATACTTGTATTTCGGCAGGCCAATGCTAAGAAAAAAGGCGGGAAAGCAAATGGAGCCTGAAAACATACTGTCTCTGGTCGTTCCCTGTTACAACGAGGAGGAAAGCATTCCTCTGTTTTATCAGGAAACACAGCGGATTTATACAGAGTCCCTGGAAACACTGGGGCTTGTGCTGGAATATGTCTTTGTTGACGACGGAAGCAGCGACGGCACGCTGAGTGTGGTCAAACGCCTGGCGGAAACGGACGAAAGGGTGCATTATGTTTCCTTCTCCCGGAATTTTGGCAAGGAAGCTGGAATATACGCCGGACTGGAAGCCGCTTCGGGCGATTATGTTGCGGTGATGGATGCAGATTTGCAGGATCCGCCTGCTCTGCTGCCGCAGATGGTCGCCGCGCTGGAAGAAGGGTACGACTGCATCGCTACCAGAAGAAAAAACCGAAAGGGAGAACCGCCGGTTCGTTCCTTTTTTGCGCGGCTGTTTTACCGTCTAATCAATAAAATGAGCTCCACCCAGATTATAGACGGCACCAGAGATTTTCGCCTGATGAAGCGGATGGTCGTGGACGCGATTCTGTCAGACAAGGAGTATAACCGGTTTTCAAAAGGCATCTTCAGCTGGGTCGGCTTTCGTACGAAATGGATCGAATACGAAAATGTGGAGCGCTGCGCAGGCAAAACCAAATGGTCATTCTGGAAGCTGTTTTTATATTCGGTGGATGGCATCCTGGCTTATACAACAGTACCGCTGGCGCTTGTGTCCGTCATGGGGATCATTTTGTGTCTGATTGCCTTTATCGCCTTATGCTTCGTCATCATCCGTGCTTTAATCTTTGGAGACCCGGTAGCCGGCTGGCCTTCGATGATCAGTATTATTATTTTCCTGGGAGGCATACAACTGTTTTGCCTTGGTCTGATTGGGCTGTATATCTCCAAAATTTATCTGGAAACCAAAAAGCGTCCCCTTTATATCGTAAGAGAACGAAAATAAGCTGTATAACAGACACACTGCTAAAATGAAAAATATTTCTGAATATCATCCGGATTTATTTGCAAAATTTCAGGAAACATATTATAATAATGGATAAGAAATCGTGGGGAAGTGTTTTATTATCAAAACCTACCGAATCTATTTGATCCGTCATGGCGCCACCCAGGGAAATCTGGATGGGAAATATATCGGTATAACCGACGACCCGCTTTGTCTGGAAGGGATTGAAGAGCTGGAACAGCTGCGCCGGGAATATGAGTATCCCCGGGCGCAGAAGGTCTATGCCAGCCCGCTCAGGCGCTGCATTCAGACTGCGGAAATGCTGTTTCCCGACACCCTGACCGAATCGGTCGATGCCATAAAGGAATATAACTTTGGCGCTTTTGAGAATAAGCAGATCGAACAGCTCAAAAATGACCCGCAGTATCAGGAATGGGTCTCCGGCGGCATGGTGGCAGCACCGCCGCAGGGCGAGGATAAGGAAGCGTTCTATCATCGGCTGCGCCATGGCTTTGAAAGTATTCTGGACGATATGATGGCATATAAAATCCATGATGCTGCAGTGGTCACCCATGGCGGCATCATCATGGCACTTCTGACGATGTATGGTTATCCCCGCCGCAAGCCGCTGGACTGGCAGGTCGGTTTTGGAAAAGGCTACACTGCTCTGGTCACGCCGCAGATCTGGTCCGGCGGTAAGGTGTTTGAGGTGTTCGATCCTTTGCCCTACGGATGCGGCGGCGCTTCTGAAGACTATGATCTGGTTGAGATCGAACCAAGGGACGCAGAATAGTCCTTGGCGCATATCTGCTGTTTCTTTGTCAATACTAACCCTGTAAATTGCCAGACAGGGGGATCATATGATGAACGGCAGGCGGCAGCGGAAACGGGAAGCACGCAGATCCTTAAAAGGCTCCTGGATCAAGGGGGCTTTTATTGCCTTCCTTCTTTTCTCTTTCTCAATGGCAGGAACTGTTGCTGAGGAACTGGCCGGGTCTTTGATGGGGCTTTCTTATTTTACAGATTCCTCGCATACACCGGATAACTATCTGGATGACAAAATACTGCTTTCTCCCGCGGTGCTGCTGTTGTTCTTCGGCGGATATCTGTTGAGCTTTCTGCTTGCTTCGCCGCTCAGACTGGGTGAAAAGCTCTGGTACCTGCATGTCAGTGCGTCAGACCAGTCAGCGCTTTCTGATGTATTTCGATATTATCGCAGCATTGGCAGCTATTTTCGCTCTGTCGTGTTTGAAGCGCGGCTGGCAGTCCGAAAGCTGCTGGTCCTTCTGCTGTGCTTTCTTCCGACCGTTGTTTTCTGGCTGATACTGCCCTTGTTTGAACCGCTGGGACTCCCGAATGTCCTGTTTTATCTGCTGGCGTCTGTAACCGTCATGCTGTTTATCCTGATATCGTCTGCGCTGTCCTTGTACTGGACCGGACGCTATTTTTTAGCAGAATATATCTATACGCTGTATTCCTGTAAAATGCGGGACGCTTTTCGTCTTTCTGCCATTATCATGAAAAAACGAAAAAACAGGCTCTTTGCGCTGACCCTCTCCTTTCTGCCGCTGTTTGCAGCAGACCTGCTGATTTTCCCCCGTTTTTTCACCCTGCCATACCGCAGTGCTGTATATGCTCAATATGCTCAGTTTTTTATGGAAGCCTATGAGCGGGAAAAAGACTGCGCGGCCGTCAGGAATGTCAGCCCCCCGTCCAATCGTTTTGCCACACGGGAATTTCCTTGTGTTCCGTCACCATGACATGAAAGGATGCATTTTTTTGAACGCCATTACTCAAGCAAAAAGAATCGTAATTAAAGTGGGGACCTCCACGCTTGCCCATAAGACCGGTATGCTGAATATCCGCCGGATTGAAAGTCTGGTTAAAACCCTGGCTGATCTGCAAAACAGCGGCAGGGAGCTGGTCCTGGTTTCTTCGGGCGCCATTGGAGTCGGCAGCGGAAAGCTGGGGCTGAAGGAGCGGCCGTCCGACACGCCGACCAAGCAGGCCTGTGCCTCAATCGGGCAGTGCGAGCTGATGTATGTTTATGACAAGCTGTTTTCTGAATACAACCACTGTGTTTCCCAAATTCTGATGACCCGTTATACGACAGACACGCCGAACTGTGCGCAGAATGTCGTGAACACCTTTGAACGGCTGTTTTCCCTCGGCGTCATCCCAATCGTGAACGAAAACGACAGCGTTTCTGTTGAGGAAATCGAATTTGGAGACAACGACACATTGTCCGCGCTGGTAGCAAAGCTGACAAACGCAGAAGCGCTGGTAATCCTGACTGATATCGACGGTCTGTATGATGACGATCCACGCAAAAATCCGGATGCAAAGCTGATTCCGGTAGTAGAAAAGATTGATGCAAGGATCGAGGCCCTTGCCCAGGGCAAGGGATCGACCCTTGGCACCGGCGGAATGATTACCAAGGTCAATGCTGCACAGATGGCAACCAAAGCCGGAATCCCGGTTTACATATTAAACGGAGCCGACCCGAAAATATTATATCGTCTGTTTGACGGTGAGACGGTCGGAACTGTGTTTACGGTCTAAAAGCGAAAAGGAGAAGCAGAAATGAACTACATAGAAACTCTGGGGAAACAGGCTGCCGCAGTGCGGCGGGAAATTTCCACCGCATCCACAAATCAGAAAAACATGGCTCTGAATGAAATTGCCGACATGCTTACTGCAAATGTGGAAAAAATTGTCGCCGCCAATGACCGGGATATGGAAGCCGCAAAAGCAAGCGGAATGTCCCCCTCGCTGCAGGACCGGCTTCGGCTGGATGAAAAGCGGATTTATGGGATGGCAGAAGGCGTTCGCGCGATCATTGAACTGGAGGATCCGGTTGGCCGAATCGAAAGCGGCTCAATCCGGCCAAACGGCCTGCGGATCGCCAAAACACGGGTGCCGCTCGGTGTGATCGGCATTATTTATGAAGCCAGGCCAAACGTCACCGTAGACGCTGCTGCGCTCTGCCTCAAGGCAGGAAATGCAGTGATTCTCCGTGGCGGCAAGGAAGCATTTCATTCCAATCAATGTCTTGTGGAAGTCATGAGAAAAGCATTGAAAAAGTCCGGGATGCCGGAGAATATTATTCAGCTGGTCGAGGATACTTCACGCGAATCGGCAGCTGCCATGATGAAGCTCAATGGCTACCTGGATGTATTAATCCCCCGCGGGGGGCAGGGGCTGATCCGCTCTGTGGTGGAAAACGCGACGGTTCCCGTTATTGAGACCGGAACCGGAAACTGTCATATTTATGTGGATGAATACGCCGACCTTGATATGGCGGCCGAAATTGTATATAACGCCAAAACGAGCCGTCCATCGGTATGTAATGCAGCTGAGGGTGTTCTGGTCCATCAGGCAGTGGCGGAAAAATTTCTCCCGATGATGAAGCAGAAGCTGGATGCAAAATCGGTTCTGCTGTATGGCGATCAAGAGACTGCGGGCATCCTGGGCAGCAGCGTCCTGCCCGCGGATGATGAAATTTATGCAACCGAGTTTCTGGACTATAAAATGTCCGTCAAAATCGTGCCTGATATCGAGGCGGCGATTGCGCATATCGAGCGGTTCGGGACCCGTCACTCGGAAGCAATTGTGACGGACAGCCTGAAAAACGCGGAATATTTTACTTCAAACGTAGATGCGGCAGCGGTTTATGTCAATGCGTCCACCCGCTTTACCGACGGCGGTGAATTCGGCTTCGGCGCGGAGATCGGCATCTCCACCCAGAAGCTTCATGCAAGAGGTCCTATGGGGATTCATGAGCTGACCACTGTGAAATATATCGTCAACGGAAACGGCCAGATCCGCTGAAAAAAGTCTGTTACAGAAAGGAATCTCGATTTATGAGCGAAACGACTGTTACCGTATCGGAACAGACACCGAAAAAAAAGAAAAAGCCTGCCCGTGTTTCCCGACGGGTTGCCGTATTTGGCACTTTTATCCTCATATTTGCCATTATCGGCGTAATCGCGACTGTGATCGGTGCCACCAGGCTGACCGCCAACCTGATTGATAACAAGGCGCAAAAGGATCGTTTCAAACAGGTGGTTTTCCCGCTTGTGCTGCTCGACCCACCATCCTTTGATTCCATCGAGAAGCTGGATTCACGCACGATCCTATCTGCCGCCATGTGGGATTTTATCATTTTTGAGGACAAAACGAAGTACCAAAAGGATGATCTGAATTATCTGACGGTGCCTGCCGTTGATATTGAAGCCCATATCGTGAAGCTGTTTGGCCAGAACGCAGCGATTGAGCATCAGGAGATTTCAGATGCAGAGCTTCAGATTCTGTACGATCCGGAAAATAATTCCTACTCGATCCCTGCGACAGCCGCAATGGCAACTTATGTCCCTAAAATTGAAAAAATCTCCAGAAAGGGCGATACCTATACGGTGACAGTAGGATATCTTCCGTCGGGGCCGATCTGGGGGAGTGATATCACCGGGCTGAAATATGAACCTGAACCAGACAAATCGCTCAATTACATTCTGAAAAAAACAGGAAAGGACAGCTATATCATCACTGCAGTTCAGGAGATCAAGGACGATTCCGCTTCCTCTGATATCACGGTGTCCGAAGTGATTACATATGAAGAAGAGTCTGCACCTGCCAGCGACATCTCCAGCAACAGCGAATCCGGCGTTTCGTCGGATGAAGTGCCGGTCTCATCCGGAACGGATTCAGAATAATATTTGCACAGCCGGATGCCCGCCGCTGCACATCAGCATGATGTACGGCGGCGGGCATGTTGAATATCAAAGCTTATAGTGAGATGATCAGATATGTGTTTGTCTTTTCCCTACCCTGACAGCAATAAGCGCTATCACACGTTAAACGACTACTATCGTCACAAATTTCACGCCAAGGTCTTTAAGGTGCCGCTCAACGCCGGCTTCACCTGCCCGAACCGGGACGGCAGCAAGGGAACGGGCGGCTGTACTTACTGCTCTGAACAAGGCAGCGGAGATTTCGCAGGCAATCCTGCTGAATCTCTTGTAACTCAATTTGAAAAGGTACGGGATCTGCAGCTTCAAAAATGGCCTGACGCATACTATATTCCTTATTTCCAGGCTTTTACCAACACCTACGCTCCCGTCGGCGTACTGCGCTCCTGTTTTGAACCGGTGCTGGCGCTGGACAAGGTGGTCGGCCTGAATATTGCGACACGGGCAGATTGTTTGCCGGACGACGTGCTGGAATATCTGACCGAACTGAACAGCCGTACCTGTCTGACAGTAGAGCTGGGACTTCAGACGATCCACGATCAGACTGCACAGGCAATCAACCGCTGTCATAGTTATGCGGAGTTTTTAGATGGCTTTGAAAAGCTGAAAAAGCATAGCATTCCTGTTTGCGTCCACCTTATCGACGGCCTGCCCGGGGAGACCCGGGAGATGATGCTGGAGACTGCACAGGCTGTCGGTGCGCTCCGCCCTCACAGCGTCAAGCTGCATCTGCTCCATGTGTTAAAAGGCACGCCGATGGCTGCGGATTATCTGGCGGGAAAATTTGATGTCTTGTCCCTCGCTGAGTATGTCAGTATTGTATGTGACCAGCTTGAACTGCTTCCGCCGGAGATTGTGATCCAGCGGATCACCGGGGACGGTGCCAGGGACAGTCTGATTGCACCGCAGTGGAGTCTAAAAAAATTCGTGGTTATGAACGAAATCGACAAGGAACTGAAACGCCGCAATTCCAGACAAGGAGAAAAACAGTCCGATAGTTTTGTCACTGTCAAACAAGGGCGTTAAGATCTGGAGAAAAAATATCTCTCAGCGAAAGCGATATTTTCTACACACATGACTCCATGCAGATAGAGTTAAATTCCATCCAGTCCTTCTTCAGACAGACGATTCATTGATCAAAAAATGTTTCGGAAATATCGGGCAGCACCACCGCAATTGTCTTCAGCATTAAAATGACATAAAATAAAAGAAGCCGACTGTTCTGTAACAATCGACTTCTTTCAACATTGGGTTTAGGTTAATCACTCTTTATCACTCCTTTTATCAAAATGAATTGCACTAAGTCCAAATCTTCTGATTGCCATAGCGTTACAAATAAGGGCAAACATTCTCGGAGGTATCAGCTGTGTGTCTGCGAGGTCGCT
>CALXBC010000018.1 GCA_944386455.1 uncultured Clostridia bacterium
TTTGTGTGTGTTATTTTTATACTTGTGGTATGTATTATAAATTATATCCATTCAAATTATCAATATCAACTATGTAAGTAACTGCTGCTTCTGATAAGCAGCAAGGCGCTCAGGGCAGACCAGCGCATAAAAAATCCCTCCAAACTCAAAACGGGTTAGAGGGCTGTGATATTTTGTTCAGGCGTGACAGAGCAGCCCACCAAAGCACCGTTTTTTTTTGGTGGGCTTGTCCAAGTATAAGAGAAAGAGCCGATGACTGTGATTACTCACAAGTTCATCGGCTCTGCGTCTGTGCGTCTGGCTCTTTGATGACGGTTAGGATAACAGATATTCCCTCTGAATATCAACTGCTAATTGACTTTTTTTATAAAATTGAAACTATCAATCCATTTATCAATCAGTAATGATATATTACTCCCATTGAGCACCCGTATACGATGCTCTGTTTGTCATACGATTTTCAAGGTACAACCATCTCTGATATGCGTTTCCGCAATTCATTCGTAACTTCTTCTTTATTTGACTTGACTTTTAATAGTTAGTCTTTCTTAATCCGTGATAGGTTCAACCTCTTCGCCAATCGGCTGCCCCTTTTCATTATATTTGAAAATATGCCGGTGTCGCTTCAAATACTGACCTGATTTTTTATCATAGTGAGGTCTTCCGGCTAAATCATCTCGATAAGGAAAATCTGTATTTATTTGAGAACAGCGGCATTCTCTCATAACCGTATTTGGTACTTTATGACAAATGAATGTCCCTCTGTCAAACAGTCAATACTGTCACCAGACTGTTCGACAGGGGGAAGTTTTGTGATCTATAACAAGGTGGAAATCTGCGGCGTTGACACGTCAAAGCTGACAGTTTTAAAAGAAGCGGACAAAATAGACCTTTTAAAAAAAATGCATGCGGGGGACAAAACAGCAAGAGAAAAGCTGATCAACGGGAATCTTCGACTGGTTTTGAGCGTCATCCAGCGGTTTGTCAACCGCGGAGAAAATCTGGACGATCTGTTCCAGGTCGGCTGCATTGGTCTGATGAAGGCAATCGACAATTTTGACATTACCCTGGACGTACGGTTTTCCACCTATGCGGTTCCGATGATTATTGGGGAGATCAGGCGCTATTTAAGAGACAACAATGCGATCCGCGTCAGCCGCTCCTTAAAGGATACTGCCTATAAAGCCATGCAGATCAAGGAACGGCTGACAAACCAGGGACAGACAGAACCGCCGATTGAAGCAATTGCCAAAGAAATGGGGATGCCAAAGCACGAGGTTGTGCTTGCACTGGACGCGATTGTCGATCCGGTTTCTCTTTATGAGCCTGTTTATTCCGACGGCGGGGACACCATCTATGTGATGGACCAGCTGGGAGACAACAGTGATGATGTGAACTGGCTCGATGAGCTGTCCATGAAGGAAGCGATCGCACGGCTCAATGACAGGGAAAAGCGAATTCTGTCGCTGCGCTTTTTTCGCGGGAAAACACAGGTCGAGGTCGCAAAGGAAATCGGGATTTCTCAGGCTCAGGTCTCGCGGCTGGAAAAGCATGCGCTGACAAAAATCAAAAAAGAAATCTGAACCGCCCTTCAAAGCCTGGTGACGCAGAAAGCAGAAGCATATTTTTTCGTTATATTTCCCAAAAAAGAGAAAAAAGAATTGACATATCATACCATTCAGGTATATAATTAAAAAAGAATAAAAGAAAGGAGTGTGTCATGATGGCACGTTATGTTTGCACAGTCTGCGGTTATGTCTATGATGAAGCAGAAGGGGCTCCTGATGCCGGAATTGCTCCCGGAACCAAATGGGAAGATGTTCCTGAGGATTTTGTCTGTCCGCTTTGCGGCGTAGGCAAGGATGAATTTGAGGCCGAGTAAACGACTGGCCGCGGTTATGACCGGCAGGATGCATGCTCCTGCCGGCCATGCCGGTTTTACAGCTTCTTAGATTTAGAAAGGATAGTCGATCATGGCAGCGATAAAAGTTACAGACCGTATTTATTCAGTTGGGGTTTTAAATCCGAACATGAGGATTTTTGATATCATTATGGAAACAGCGTACGGCACCTCCTATAATGCATATCTGATCAAGGGCAGTGAAAAAACAGCCCTGATTGAAACCACCCATCACGATTATTTTGACGAACTGCTGGACAACCTTTCTGCCGCGGATGCCCGGCAGCTGGATTATATTATTTTAAACCATACGGAGCCGGATCATTCGGGCGCGCTTGCTCTTTTGACGGAGCATTGCCCCGATGCTGAGATTGTTTGCTCTCAGGCCGCGGGCATCTATTTGAAAAACATTGCCAACAAACCGCTGAAGATGCGGATTGTGAAGGACGGGGAACAGCTTTCTCTGGGCGATCAGACGCTTCGGTTCATCAATGCGCCTTTCCTTCACTGGCCGGATTCGATGTTCACTTTTTGCCCGGAGCAAAACGTTCTTTTCACCTGTGACTTTCTGGGCGCGCATTATTGTGAGCCGCGGATGTTCTCTGATCGTGTCACCTATCCAAAAGCCTATGAGGAAGCATTTCGGAACTATTATGACGCGATTTTCAGTCCGTTTCAGGAATATGTGCTCAAGGGACTGGACAAGATTTCGGATCTGTCTCCAAAGTATATTTGTACCAGCCATGGCCCGATATTGACAGGAGACAGCATCGAAACAGCCCGGAAATGTTACAGAAGCTGGAGCCTTCCGGCAGTTCATGAGGACACTGTGATCAGTATTTTCTATGCCAGTGCTTATGGCTGCACTAGGACGCTGGCAGAACAGATAAAGGACGGTATCTCCTCCGCTCTGCCTGCTGCCGAGGTATCGCTGTATAATGTGAATGAACATACAACCGCCGCGCTTGCAGTCAAAATGGCGGAATCCGATGCATTTTTGCTCGGAAGCCCTACTCTGAATAAAGATGCAGTGGCGCCGATCTGGGACCTGCTGGCCAGAACCGATTCTATCAGCGCCCGTAAAAAGACTGCCGCAGCCTTTGGCTCCTTTGGGTGGAGCGGAGAAGCAGTCCCTGCCCTGACCAGCCGTTTAAAAGAGATGAAATTCAAGGTGCCGTCTGACGGGCTGAAGGTCTGCTTTGTCCCGTCCGAGGAGCAGAAACAGGAAGCGTACCGGTTTGGCAGGGATTTTGCCGCAGCCTTGTAAGCAAGACCGGCTGCAGCCGGTCAAATGATAACAGAAAGGCGGAACAAAAAATGGATGAAACAGTATTGTGGAAACTTTCTTATGGGATGTATGCGTTATGTGCAGATGACAATGGACGTCCGGTCGGATGCATTGTCAATACTGCGTCCCAGATCACCAGCGTGAATCCGATCATCGCTGTGAGCGTCAACAAGAATAATTACACCTACGGCGTCATTGGAAAAACGAAGAAATTTGCACTGTCCATCCTGTCCGAAGAGACGCCGGCCGCTGCAATCGGTGTGCTGGGTTATCAGTCCGGGAAGAATACCAACAAATTTGAAAAGGTGGCGTACCGTCTGGAACAGGGACTTCCGATTCTGGAGGAAGCGATCTGCGGCTGGCTCATCTGTGATGTTTTATCGATCGTGGACTGTGAAACACACGGAATTGTGCTGGCGCGTGTTTCTGCCGCGGAGAACGGGACTGCCGGTCAGCCGATGACATACAAGTACTTCCACGAGGTCATCAAAGGCAAGGCGCCGAAAAACGCGCCTACCTATCGTGAGGAAAAACCGGCAGCAGAAGCGCCGAAATATGTCTGTTCGGTCTGCGGATACATTTATGAAGGGGATATTGCACGGGAGCCTGATACTTACGTCTGCCCGATCTGCAATGCGCCAAAATCAGCTTTTGCAAGGAAATAAACAAAGCAGGATATCATGCTTCCATAAACGGGATTTTGATATCCTGCTTTCGCATATCTGCGGTGTCAGAAAGCAAAAGACTTCTTGACAAAGCGATTCCCGCGGAATATGATATACTTATATGAAAAACAAGGAGAATGAAAGTGAAACAATGCATGGACTCTGAAAATCTGCACCGCAGATTAAAAAAAATTATCGGTCAGGTGCAGGCGATCGACCGGATGATCGATGAGGATATTCCATGTGAGGATATTTTGTCACAGCTGAATGCGGCAAAATCTGCGCTTCATAAATGCGGGCAGGTCGTTTTGGAAGGACATATCAAGCACTGCGTCCGCGACGGGATCGAGCATGGAGATGCAGATAAAACGATTGAGAGCTTTACCAAGGCTGTGGAACGGTTTTCCAATATGGGATAGGAAAGGCTGCAAACCATTTTCGGATGGTTTGCGGTTTTTTTGCATGGAGCGAAGGAGCCATACGTCTTGACATACCTATACCCCTTATGGTATAATCTCCGTGAACATATTAGAGGAACCGGGTGACCTTGATGAAAAAACTTCTAAAACAAATCGAACGCCTGCTGGGATTTGGGGGCATCAAAAAGGATATTGCTTTTCTTGCGGTTTCCGGCCTTGCGCTGGCTGCAAGTATTTTTCACTGGCCGCATCTCCCCTTTGACGCTGCTTGGATCGCGATTATTCTCTGCGGGATTCCCATTGTTTTAGAGGCGATTATCGGCTTAGTGACTGCTTTTGATATCAAAGCGGACGTTCTTGTCTCGCTCGCACTGATTGCCGCCGTTTTTATCGGAGAGGATTTTGCGGCAGGCGAGGTCGCTTTTATAATGCAGCTCGGCGCTCTTTTGGAGGACCTGACGGTTGCGAAAGCAAGAGCGGGAATCGAAAAGCTGGTGAACCTGACGCCGCAGACGGCAAGGGTGCTCCAAAACGGGACGGAAAAAACAATCTCTGCCGAAGCAGTACAGGTCGGGGATATCCTGCGTGTGCTTCCGGGCGAAACCATACCGGTGGACGGCGTAATCCTGGCCGGTCAGACTTCAGTCAATCAGGCGGTTATGACGGGGGAGTCCCTTCCGGTAGACAAAGCCGCCGGCGATGAGGTCTCAAGCGGGACGGTGAATCAGTTCGGTGCGTTTGAAATGAAGGCTGCAAAGGTTGGGGAAGACAGCTCTATTCAGCGTATGATCCGCCTGGTACAGTCAGCAGATGCGGGAAAAGCGAAAATTGTGGGGCTGGCAGACCGCTGGGCAACCTGGATTGTTGTGATCGCACTGACCGCAGCAGTATTTACCTGGATATTTACGGGGCAAATCATTCGCGCGGTGACGATCCTTGTCGTGTTCTGCCCCTGTGCTTTGGTTTTGGCGACGCCTACCGCGATTATGGCAGCGATCGGAAATGCCACAAAACACGGGTTCCTGGTGCGGATGGGAGACGCTCTGGAACGGCTGTCCGCGGTTAAAAAGATTGCTTTTGACAAGACCGGGACACTCACCTATGGGAAGCCCAGGGTGATAGCGGTGAAAAGTACAACAGCTAGAGTCGGCGAGGATGAGATCTATGCATGGACTGCCGCTGCGGAACAATTTTCGGAGCATCCGCTGGGAAAAGCAATCGTCAGCTGCTGGCGCCGGGAGAAAAAGCAGACGCCGCTTCAAGCGGAAGCATTTGAAATGTATCCGGGCAGGGGTGTTTCTGCTATGGTCAGCGGCAGAAAAATACTGGCAGGAAACATCGAGCTTTTGAAAGAACATCAGATATCGGCTGCTGACAGCGAAGAGATAAAAGCGTTTTTTCGGCAGGGCTGTATGATTACTTATGTCGCAATTGACGGAAGCGCCGTTGGTTATGTCGTTCTTTCCGACACCGTCCGCCCCGAAAGTGCACAGATGATTGGCGCACTGGAAAAAAACGGGGTTCAAACCGTGCTGCTGACCGGAGACCATGAAAACACGGCACAGAATATTGCCGATCAGCTGCATATAAAAGAGGTACATGCAAAATGCCTGCCGGAGGACAAGCTGCGTTATATTGACGCATCTCAGCAGAGCGGGATTGGTATTTGCATGGTCGGTGACGGAATCAATGATGCTCCTGCACTGAAAAAAGCAGCCGTCGGCATCGCGATGGGCGGAGTCGGCAGTGATATCGCAGTTGATGCCGCCGATATTGCTCTGGTTGATGATGAGTTGAAAGAGCTTCCGCATCTTTTGGCCTTGTCCAAACGGATGATGAAAACAATTAAATTAAATCTGATCTTTTCCATGAGCCTTAACTTTGCGGCCATCATACTTGCCATAACCGGGGTGCTGAACCCGGTCGTGGGTGCACTTGTCCATAATGCGGGCTCGGTGCTTGTGATTGTTAATTCTGCCTTTTTGCTTCGTTGGAGAATGAAAAAATAAATCCTGATTCGGCCATGTATGGTTTGTCATCGCAAACCATACATGGCCGAACTGTTAAACCAAGCCAATTTGCATTGCACACAGGTTAATCCATGCTAATGATTTTATATAATGGCGGCAGATTGCCGCAGCAATAAAATCTGTGCGCTCTCCCCTTTTGTGTGACCTGTTTTGTACTTGCGCAAAAACAGGATGCAACATAAAACATAATCTGCTGAAACAATACGAAAAAACCGATTGAATACCGGAATGGAGGCTGATTTAGATAAAAAAGGGAATTGCAAAATGAAATGAAAAAATAGATAAAAATATCCAAAAACATTGGCGATATTTCGGCTTTTATTTTTTGAAAAAGACTTGTAATTTTCAATTAATTCACTATAATTATTATACGCTTAACTGTTTCCTGCATATTCTCCTTATGACCAGAGCTTTGCCGGAATGATCCAAACATATCCATAGGAAAGGATATTGGTGTCAGCCGCACCAATACATAGGTGAATGATATGTTTCAGCTGAAATGGATTTGGAGCAACATGAGGGGGTGTCGGTGGCAGTTTGTTCTTGCACAGGTTCTTTCTATGGTCTGTGCGGCCATGCTGCTGATCAACCCAATTATTTCACAAAACATTATCGACCAGGTGATCGTTGGCGTTACCGACCCGGTAACCAAACAGACGACGCACCATGTGGAGTTTCTGGTCCCGCTGGTCGTACTGCTCATCGGCGCCAGCCTGCTGCGTGACATCTTTTATTATCTGATGCTGATGTTTGCAGAAAAATCATCCCAGCGGACGGTGTACCGTATCCGCAACAGGCTGTATCAAAATATGCAGCGGCAGGATATGAACTTTTATGCCAAAAACCGCACGGGTGATCTGATGACCCGTACAACGGGAGACCTCGATCTGGTGCGCCATGTGATCGCATGGGTGGCGCGTGTTGCGGTGGAGGCGGTGACCATGTTTGTGGCCACGACAATCTATCTGATGACAGTGGATCTGGTGCTGACCCTGATTTTGCTGGCGATTACACCGCTGATTTATTTTGTCACCACCAGATATTCCAAAAAGGTGCGGCCGCTTTATCACGACTTGCGGGAACGGTTGTCTGAGCTCAACACCTCGGCTCAGGAAAACATCGCGGGCAATCGTGTGGTGAAAGCCTTTGCACGGGAAGATTACGAGATTCAGAAATTTGATGAAAAGAACAGAGAGTATAAAAAAGCGAATCTGAAAGCCGCACTCACCTGGCTGAATTATTACCCCGCGATTGAGGGGCTGGCACAGTCGCTTTCTGTTGTGACTCTGCTGGTCGGCGGATATTTTATCATTTTGGGACGGCTTTCCATGGGCGAGCTGATGGCGTTTTCCTCTCTGGCGTGGACATTGTCCAATCCGATGCGGCTGCTGGGCACGATCCTGAACGATCTGCAGCGGTTCTTTGTCAGCGCGGATAAGGTCATTGAGCTTTATTATACCCAGCCGATGATCCAGAACCGCGACAATGCGCGTCAGGTGGAAGGAAGACTCAAAGGCGGCGTTGAATTTGAAAATGTATCGCTTGCCTTTGGCAACAATACCGTTTTATCGGACATCAATCTTTTGGTAAAACCGGGCGAAACCAT
Organism: uncultured Clostridia bacterium; assembly: GCA_944386455.1. Taxonomy (GTDB): domain Bacteria; phylum Bacillota; class Clostridia; order Oscillospirales; family Ruminococcaceae; genus HGM13222. Next base: position 7,909 of record CALXBC010000018.1, read on the forward strand.
CGCTATTATGGGAAATACCGGTTCCGGCAAGACCATGCTGCTCAGCCTGATTCCCCGCCTTTATGACATTACGAGGGGAGCCGTCAAAATCGATGGTACCGATGTAAGGAACTGGGATCTGCATGGTCTCAGAAAAAGCATTGGCATAGCGACTCAGGACGTTTTTCTGTTTTCGGATACTGTGGACGGGAATATTGCATATGGGGATTCTTCCATGAGCGAAGAGGATACCCGTAAATATGCAAAGCTTGCAGCCGTTGATTTTGTGGAAAAAATGGAGGATGGCTTTGATACCATCATCGGGGAACGCGGCGTAGGACTTTCGGGCGGCCAGAAGCAGCGCATCGCGCTCGCCCGCGCGCTTGCAGTCCGGCCGTCGATCCTGATACTGGATGACACCACATCTGCTGTGGATATGGAAACGGAAAAATATATCCAGCACAGTCTGGAATCCCTGGATTTCCCCTGTACGAAATTTATAGTGGCACAACGGATTTCATCTACCAAGAAAGCAGATAAAATCGTGATCCTCAATAACGGCAGAATTGTTGAGATGGGCACGCATGACGAGCTTTTAGCGAAAAAGGGATACTATTACGAAATCTATGCGATTCAGCAGGCTCTTCCCGAAGAAGAAAAGGAGGCGGTAAGCTGTGGCACGAAATAGATTTGACGTAGACGAGGTGCTGGAAAGCCCCTTTAGTATGACGCATTTGAAGCGTGCGATGAAGTATGTGAAAAAACACGCATGGAAAATGATAACGGCCATGGTGTGCAGCGCGCTTGCGGTGGTGGCGACACTGTTTACCCCGATGATCCTGAGCTATGCGGTCGATGTTACGATCCCGGCAGGCGATGTCACGATGCTGCTTCTGCTCAGCTTGCTGATGCTGCTGACCATTGTGGCCAGCATTATCCTGACCACTGTCCGATCCAGGATCATGACGAAGGTCGGTCAGGAAATAGTTTATGACATACGCAAGGATCTGTTTGACCATTTGCAGCTGCTGCCGTTCCAGTATTATGACGACCGGCCGCATGGAAAGATCCTGACCCGGGTCGTCCATTATGTCAACTCGGTTTCAGACACGCTTTCCAATGGTATCATCAACTTTGTGCTGGAAATATTTAATCTGATTTTTATTGGCATCTTTATGTTTCTTGTGGACGTGCGGCTGTCCTTTATTGTCCTTGCGGGACTTCCGCTGTTTGTAATCATTGCGATGATTCTCAAGCCCAAACAGCGCCGCGGCTGGCAGCTGATTTCCAATAAGGGCTCCAACATGAATGCCTATTTTCAGGAGAGCATCGATGGTGCAAAAATCACGCAGGTTTTCGCTCGGGAGGAAGAAAACCGTGAAATTTACGACCGCCTGAACAAAAGCCATGTCAGTGTCTGGCTGAAAACCCAGTATACCGCCAATCTGATCCCAATTTCAGTGGATGTTCTTTCCGTCTTGGTGTTGTCCTTTATGTATCTTGCCGGGGTACTGTGGTTTGTTCCGGCAATTACATTCGGCAAAATCCTGTCGATGAGCAACTATGCCTCCCGGTTCTGGCAGCCGATTTTGAACATCTCCAATCTTTATAACAGCTTTGTCAATACGATTGCATATCTGGAACGTATTTTTGAAACCATGGATGAGCCGGTCACGGTGTGTGACGCTCCGGGCGCAACGCTGCTTCCGGAGGTCAAGGGCGCCGTCTCATTCGATCATGTGACCTTTTCCTATGATTCCAGCAAGGTGATCTTAAACGATCTCAGCTTTACAGTCCGTCCTGGCGAAAGCATCGCTTTGGTTGGTCCGACCGGCGCCGGAAAGAGTACCATTGTAAATCTGATTTCGCGGTTTTACAATTTGGACAGCGGTGCGGTGCTGATCGACGGCAACGATATTGCAAAGGTGACGCTCCATTCCCTGCGTTCTCAAATGGGGATCATGCTTCAGGACAGCTTTATTTTCAGCGGCACGATTCGGGATAACATTCGCTATGGCCGGCTGGACGCCACGGATGAAGAGATCGTAAAGGCCTGTGAGACCGTTTGCGCCAATGAGTTTATCGAAGAAATGCCAAAAGGATATGATACCCATGTCACGGAGCGGGGCGGCGGTCTGTCTCAGGGACAGAAGCAGCTGATTGCCTTCGCACGGACGCTGCTTTCCGACCCGAAGATTTTGATTTTGGACGAGGCAACATCATCGATTGATACCAAGACAGAGCGTCAGCTTCAAATCGGACTGAACAAGCTGCTGGAGGGAAGAACTTCCTTTATCATCGCTCACCGTCTGTCCACCATCAAAAACTGCGACCGGATCATGTATGTGTCAAACCAGGGGATCACCGAATGCGGCAGTCATGAAGAACTGATGGCTGCAAAGGGAGACTATTATCGTTTATATACAGCTCAGCTGGCCGGATAGCCATAGGCCGGCTCAAACTGTTTGGCTTTTGTTTTCAGCCGAACAGGATAGCTGCAATTGACACGCTTTCAGCAGGAAACGTTTCAACGTTTCCTGCTGTTTTTTCAGGAAAAACACACAAAATTCCGATTTAAAATTTCACAGGCCCGCGGAAGTACAGCGGAGAAAAAAGATTGCATTTAGAGACGGAAAGGTATAAAATAAATAAGAAGAAAATTGTCTGCTGCGAAGGGAAGAAAACAACGCATGGAACAAATAATCAAAAAACTGAGGACGGCTGGATTTCTGGTGGCCGGTATTTCGGTTTATCAGCAGATTAAGTCGGATCCGGTACTGCAATGCTGGATCGATCTGATTGAAAATCTTTCTGATGAAGACGCAGATGCGCCGCTTCATTATGTGACCGCGGAATATGCTGCATTTTGCGCCCATCTTTATGAGTCTAAATTCCGGGGAAACCTTTCAGATTATTTGTACAACAGGGTGCTGCTTGACGAAAATGTTTTCACGACAGAGTCTGCGAAGGGCAATTATGAAAAGCTTCCCGCACAGATTCGCGATGCTGCGACCAATGATTTGAACGCGCTGTATGCAGTGACCCGCATTTCAGCGGATGATTTTCGGGATGCAATGCTGTACCGCTATCCGGAGGATGCAGAGTTGATTTCTCTCCTGCCCTGTTATACCACAGAGCCGTATCTGTATAGCAATGTTGGCTGCTGGGGAGACAATGCTGCCAAAATTGCAGAATATCACCGTCATAACGGAACAGGCGTATTTTCGGAGGAGATTGCATTTATTTTTGACAACGGACGGCTGGTCCCGGTCAAAAACATGGACTCTGTGCGGCTGAGCGATTTAAAGCATTATGAGGTGCAGCGAAACAAAATCGTTGAAAATACGCTGAGTTTTCTGCATGGCAAGCCCTGCAACAATGTTTTGCTATATGGAGACCGCGGCACAGGAAAATCATCTACCGTCAAAGCACTGCTTAACGAATACTATGGGCTCGGTCTGCGGATGGTCCAGATCGAGAAAAAGGATCTGAACAGCCTGTCAAAACTGATCGGCCTTTTGGCTGACAACCCGCTGCGGTTTATTATTTTTATCGATGACCTGGCATTTAGTGAGAATGATGACGGCTTTAATGCACTGAAAGCCTGTCTGGAGGGCTCCTTATCCAAAAAAGCGGACAATACTGTCATTTATGCGACATCCAACCGGCGCCACCTGGTGAAAGAAACGTTTTCCTCCCGTGAGGGAGATGAGGTGCACCGCGCAGACACCATTGACGACAGCCTTTCCTTATCCGACCGGTTTGGGCTGACCGTGACCTTTATGGTGCCTGACAAGGCGAAGTATCTTGACATTGTGTTGAAAATTGCACAGGACCGCGGACTGAAGGTGGATGAGGAAATCCTGACAAAAGGCGCAGAACGCTTTGCACTCCAAAAAGCAGGCCGTTCTCCGCGGATCGCCCGTCAGTATGTTGATATGGTACAGGGCAGACTGGAAATGGGACTCGAACTATGATCACTTGTTGAAGTTCCGATTATGAAGAAAGGAACCATGCAAAAATATATTTTGCATTTTGTATAGTACCATGAAAAAAATACAATTCATTTTTCTGCCGCTGCTATTGGTATCGCTTGTTTTTTCCGGATGCGGCGGTCCCGGAAAACAGGAGGATGAGCCGACCCCTTATCCGGTCAGAGTGGCCAGCGTAACCATTGAAAAGGCACCGCAGAAAGTGGTCTGTCTGTCGCCGTCTCTGACGGAGCTGACATGCGAGCTCGGATTTGAAAGCAGACTGGTTGGCAGAACCGATGACGCGCTGTATCCAGACGAGGTCGCCTCGCTGCCGTCAGTCGGAAAGACAGGGCATATCGATACCGCCGCTTTGGCTGCGCTTGCTCCTGATACGGTGGTTTCCCATGAATCTCTGTCCAAAAAGGAAATGGAGGCGCTGGATGCGGCCGGAATTCAGGTTGTGGTACTGCCGATGGTCCATTCACTGGAAGAATGGGAGAACTTGTACAGCCAGCTGGCGCTGCTCTACGCCGGCCAGATTGAGGCGGACAGCATCGCAGCCTCACATTATCAGAAGATTACAGACGGACTGGCAGAAATTCAGAAAAAGCTTCCGTCAGATGAACTACAAAACGGATTTTTATATGTGATTAATCCAACGAGTAATATTATTGCAACCGGCGATACCTTTGAAAGCAGCGTGCTGTCGGCCGTGTTTGGACAGAATGCAGCCGCTTCGGGGAGTGACTATCAAATTGAGGCGGAATCGCTTGCAAAGCTGAATCCTTCGGTTGTTTTCACTGCTGATCCTTATGGTCAGCCGCATTTGGAACAGAGCAGTACTTATCAAAATTTAGAAGCAGTAAAAAATGAAAAAACAGCCTCTGTGGACAGCACTCTGTTTGCCGTTCAAAGCGTGCGGGTGCTCGAGGCCGTCAAAGAGCTTGCTGCATCGCTTTATCCTGATTTTTTTGAGGATGAGATAAGCTCTTCGGCCATATCATCCGCAGGAGCTGCTTCGGAAAGTGCCTCCTCCGCCGGAGTGGCGTCGGGCACAGATTAATTAGACAGGGGGATAATATGAAGGATTTAAAACAAATGTGGAATGACCCGCCGAAGGAGTACCGTCCGGTACCGTTCTGGTCATGGAATGAAAAGCTGGACACAAAAGAGACGGCGTGGCAGATCGAACAGATGGACAAGGCAGGCCTCGGCGGTTATTTTATGCATGCGCGGGGCGGGCTGCAGACCGCATATATGGAAGACGAATGGATGGATAATGTCCGCTGCGGGCTCGCAGAGGGACAAAGGCGCGGGATGTCGGCATGGGGCTATGACGAAAACGGCTGGCCCAGCGGCTTCGGCGGCGGACTGGTAAACGGTCTGGGATTAAAATATCAGCAGAAATATCTGCGGTACGAGCGGACAAAGGATGCCAGACAGACCGATTCGACCATTTGCAATCTGCCGTATGAGGGCGAAAACCTCCATTTTTATTATGAGGTCAACCCGTTTTATGTAGACACGCTTGACGCCGAAGTGATTGCGAAGTTTATTGAAGTGACACACGAGCAGTATCTGAAAACGCTTGGCCCGGATTTTCAGAGGATGGCAGGCTTTTTCACGGATGAGCCGCAGATTTCCCGCAATGGGATCCCGTGGTCACTGGTCCTGCCGCAGGAGTATCAGAAGCGTTACGGCGAGGAGCTGCTGCCGTCGCTGTCTGCGCTGTTTTTTGAAACAGAAGACTTTGAACAGGTCAGGTTCCGTTTCTGGCAGCTGGTACGCGATCTGTTTACCGATGCATTTATGAAGCAGATCTATGACTGGTGCAATGCCAACGGCTCCCGTCTGACCGGTCACATGGTGCTGGAGGAGACTATGGAGTCCCAGATAGCCAGCAACGGCGCGTGTATGCCGAGCTATGAGTTCCTGCATATCCCGGGGATAGACTGGCTGGGCAGGAGCACCGGACCCAGCACCGCCCCCGTGCAGGTGGCATCGGTCGCCGCCCAGCTTGGAAAAAAGCAGGTGCTCAGCGAGAGCTTTGCGCTCTGCGGCTGGGATGTCAGCTTTGAAGAGCTTCGGTGGGTGCTGGAGTGGCAGCTGGTGCGCGGCGTAAACTTGCTGTGCCCGCATCTGGAGGGCTATTCTCTGAGAGGAATCCGAAAGCGTGACTATCCTGCCACCCTGTTTTATCAGCAGCCCTGGTGGGGAGAATATAAAACGCTCAACGATTATTTCAGCCGCATCGGGATGTTGCTGTCTGAAGGAGAGATCCATTTTCGGACGCTGGTTCTCCATCCGATGGCATCGGCATGGCTCTGCTTCAATAACGGGGACAACGGCAGACTGCGTGAGCTGGACGAAAAGCTCGCTTCCCTGCTGACCGCGCTGGATGAGGCGCAGATCCCATACCATCTCGGAGACGAGCGGATCCTTGCCCGCCACGGAAGCATATCGGGCAAGCATTTTCAGGTAGGACAGCAGACTTATGACGTCGTGCTTGTCCCGGATGCGCTGGTCCTTTCTGAAGAGACGGTTTCCTTGCTGGAAAAATATTCCGAAAACGGCGGTCTGGTCATTTTTGCGGGAACGGTGCCGTGTTATGTGGACGGTAAACCGTCCGGCAGAATCGCCGGGCTTGCCGCGCGGAGCGTGGTGTGCACAAGCCATGCTGCCGCTGTCGCCGCTGTTCCGCGTCAGGCGGACGCACTGCGGCTTTCGGGCGGGGAGCATTCCGGCGTGGTATCCACCATCCGCCGCTTTGCAGATGATACCACACTCTATTATATCGTCAACACTGCAAAGGAGCCGCGCAGCTTTACGGCTCAATTTAACGGCCGGTCCGTCCGGCTGCTGGATGCGCTGTCAGGTGAGATCCTGCCGGTGGCTTATCAGATGCATGAGGATGCTGTCGTATCGGTGGACATCAGTTTGCCCGGAATGGGCTCGGTGCTGTTGCTGTCCTCACCGGACAAACAGACAGGGCCGGCGCCGCTTTCCAAAAACAGCCGCCCGCTCAACGGACTGCTCAAACAGGAGTGGACGCTTGCGGAAAGCGACCCCAACGCTCTGACGCTGGATTTCTGCGACTGCTGGTTTGACGGGAAGCTGGTGGAGGAAAACTGTCCGGTCAACAATATTCAGGAGATGGCATGTGACCTGCTGCGGCCGGTAGATATCGACCTGGTGTTCCATGTCGCAGTTGGAAGCCTTCCGCGCCGACCGCTCTATCTTGTGCTGGAAACGCCGGAAAAGTTTTCGCTTTCTGTCAACGGAAGGCCGATAGAGATGACAGACTGCGGCTACTACCGGGACAAAAGCTTCCGGAAGATTCCCCTGGGCGACAGTCTGCGTGTGGGAGAAAACGAGTTGCGGCTGTCGATACATTTCACGCAAAGGCCGGAGACATATAAAAACATTCAGAATTCTCTGATGTTTGAGTCTGAAAAAAACAAGCTGACCTATGACACCGAGATCGAAGCCGTTTATCTTATCGGAGAGTTCGGGATCGCGACGCCCGGCCGCTTTACAGAGCTGGACCGCCGCGGAACCCGTTACAGCGGTCAATTTGCGCTCACCGACAGGCCGGAGACGCTTCGCTGCGGCAACGTGATACAACAGGGTTTTCCGTTCTTTAACGGCAGGATGCTGCTTAAGCAGACTGTTACGCTGACAGAGGAGGAATGCAAAGACCGGAAGCTGGTATTTTCAGACCGCTGCTCGACGGTCACCAGAGTCTATGTCAACGGTGTACAGGCAGGTACGGTGCTCTGGCAGCCCTATGAGGTGGAGCTGGGCGATCTGCTGCGCCCGGGAGAAAATGAAATCGCGGTGGAGATCATCGGAAATCTGCGGAATCTGCTGGGGCCCCATCATCTGGAGGAAGGGGAATGCTATGCGGTCTGTCCCTCAAGCTTCTTCCAGGAATCCAAGGTGTGGTGCGGCGGAACAAATCCGGCTTGGAACGACGATTATTGTTTTGTGCGATACGGATTGTTTTTACAGGATAAATAAATACATATATTGGCTGAAAGAGACTTCCCTTATCGGAAGTCTCTTTTTTGCCGCTGTTAACAAAATGCAACCATTTTGTTATATTCCTGTCGTTGTTCTGCAGGCAGTAATGTGTTACACTGAATGCAGCAGACCTTTAAAACAAGGGGGAGTTTTCATGCCGCAGGCAGCATATCGGATAGATGACACCAGGGCGAAGGACGGATGGAAGGTCATGCTGTTTTATCTGTGGTTCCCGTTTCTGTTTATTTACTGCGAACTGATCTTTTTTCTGTTTTCCTTTCACAGACTGAGCGTGGGTTTTGCCTATGCCGCTGCTTTTGCTGTTCCGGCAGGACTGCTGTGTGCGCTGGTATGCGGCCTGCTGCCGAAAAGAGCGAGCCATGCTGTGGCTGTCGTACTTTCGTTTTTGATCGTCTTGTTTTACAGTGTGCATTTGATATACTTCCGGCTGTTTCGTCAGCCGCTTATGCTGTTCACCCTTTTCAGCGGAACGGGACAGGTACTGGAATTTCCGGAACAGATCGGCAGCAGTATTCTGTCCAGTGCAGGCTGTGTTTTGCTGCTGCTTCTGCCTGCTGTTTTGTTTGCAGTTTTCAGCGGCAGACTCGTCCGGTTCGGGCGCAGACGATGGTGGATGTCTGCTCTGCTTGCAGCGGGCGCCGCACTTTCACACGTTGTATGTCTGCTTCTGCTGCTTCTCCCCGGAACGGCGCTGTATACCCCTTATGATTTATATTACCACACCAATGCTCCGCTGATCGCGGTGGAAAATTATGGGCTTCTTACGACCGCAAGACTGGACGTCAGGCGCACGCTGTTTGGCTTTGAAGAGAATGCGGGTACTGCAGAAAAGCTCCCTGATGTGAAAACCGATGCGGTCTCCTCCGATGTATCCTCTGATCCATCGGCACAGGAACAGCCCGTCGACCGTTCTCCCAATGTTCTGCCGATCGACTTTGACAGCCTGATCGCGGAAGAAAAGGATGAAACGCTGCGGCAGATGCATCAGTATTTCCAGTCGGTTGAGCCTACCCGTAAAAACCAGTATACAGGGATGTTTCAGGACTGCAATCTGATTTTGCTGACTGCGGAAAGCTTTTCACCTTATGCGGTGGACCGCGAGCTGACGCCTACTTTGTATAAGCTCACCCATGAGGGCTTTGTTTTCAACAATTTTTATACGCCGTCCTGGGGCGTCAGCACCTCCGACGGAGAGTATGTCGCCTGTACAGGCCTGATTCCAAAATCCGGCGTCTGGAGCCTGTACGAATCCGGAAAAAACAAAAATTTTATGCCGTTTGCGCTTGGCAGTCAGTTTCAAAAGTTGGGTTGTACCCCGCGCGCTTATCACAACCATACCTTCAACTACTACCACAGGGATGTTTCCCATCCGAATCTTGGATACATCTATAAAGGCTTGGGCAACGGGCTGAATGTGAAAGAAACGTGGCCGGAATCTGATCTCGAAATGATCGAGGCAACTCTTCCCGAGTATATCGGGGAAAAGCGGTTCCATACCTATTATATGACGGTCAGCGGGCATATGCTTTATACTTTTTCGGGAAACTACATTGCCTCCAAAAACCGAAACCTGGTGGAGCATCTCCCTTATTCAGAAGGGGCAAAAGCCTATCTTGCCTGCAACATCGAGCTGGACCGTGCGCTCCAAAAACTGATCGAGGAGCTGGAAAAAGCGGGGATTGCAGAAAAAACCGTCATCGCGCTCAGCCCTGATCACTATCCCTACGGACTGCCGAAGGAAAGCCTCGATGAGCTTGCAGGCCACGAAGCGGAAGAAAATTTTGAGCTGTACAAGAGCACCTTTATTTTGTGGAAAGAGGGAATGGAGACCACAGTGGTGGACAAGCCCTGCTCCAGTCTGGACATTTTGCCGACACTGTCCAATCTGTTTGGACTGCCTTATGACTCCAGACTGCTGATGGGACAGGATATCCTGTCGGACGCTCCCGGTCTGGTGATATTTGCCAACCGCAGCTTTATTACGGACTGCGCAATGTACAACAGTCAGACAAAACAACTGACGCCAACGACAGGGGCAGAGATTCCGGAGGGCTATGTCACATCTGTCAATAAAACGGTCAACCAGAAATTTATTTACTCTGCTAAAATTCTTGACCATGATTATTACCGTCATGTGCTTGAAAATTAAAAGCCGGACAGGAGGATGATACGATGGGCGCAGGAATCATGGTATGCGGTTTGAACGGCAGCGGAAAAAGCACGTTGGGAAAGGCGTTGGCCGAAAAGCTGGGGTTTCACTTTATCGATAATGAAGATTTGTTTTTTCCAAAAACAAATCCGAATTACCGATATGCTGCACCACGCACCCGTGAAGCAGCAGAACGACTGTTGGCAGAAGAAGTCAAGATACATGAAAATTTTGTCTTTGCCGCTGTGAGAGGGGATTATGGAGCAGAGCTCCTTCCATTATATCAATATGTGGTGCTGATCGAAGCGCCAAAGGAACTTCGGCTCCAACGGATCAAAAACCGCTCTTTTCAAAGGTTTGGCACCAGAATGCTGCCGGGCGGGGATTTATACGAGATGGAAAACGCTTTTTTTGAGATGGTAAGTACCAGAACAGAACAATATGTGGAAGAATGGGTTCGATCTTTAGACTGTCCCGTTATTCGGGCAGACGGAACAAAACCGGCTGAAGAAATCCTGCTTTCTGTCATGGCGCAGATGAAGATTTGATCTTCGGCTGAAAATACGGGTGCTTGGATAAATAGAAAAACAGCGCTGTCCAGACGGACAGCGCTGTAGTCTGTAGAAAAAGGGAATATTTTAGGGAAAATCCCCTTTTAAATGGAGCAACCGAGGACATGTGCATCGGTTGCGACCTCGACAAACCGCGTCGAAACGCGGTTTGTTGGGGGGTGATATTATAAGAGGGGGATGCCCCCTCTTATAGAGCGTGTCGACTTTTTCGACACGCTCCAACGCTGTCCAGACGGACAGCGCTGTTTTAACGCTTACATTAAAGAGGCTTGACGTTGGCAGCTTTCGGGCCGCGTGCGTCCTGCTCAATGTCGAAGGTTACTTTCTGGCCTTCGTTCAGGGTCTTATAGCCTTCTGTCTGGATCGCGGAGAAATGGACGAACACATCGTCGCCTCCGTCGTCGTTGGAGATAAAGCCGAATCCCTTTTCTGCGTTAAACCATTTTACAGTACCATTGTTCATAATAAGGTACCTCCTTACCTTAAAGAAGCCTGATCTCGATCCAAAACTACTGGAAGTGCTACTGTAACATTTCAGCGAAGGCTGTCAATGGTTCAATATAACTTAACCATTTGTTTCTGAGCTTGAAGCAGGTTCTGAAATTTTTGGTATTTTAGCAGCACAAAAACGAAAAAACACATAGCTTCAATCAGTAGGGATAAATGATTGAAGCTATGTGCGAATCACTTAAATACCAACCAAAATACTATCATGCAGTATAGCATGTTTTGACGGTTCTGTCAAGCTTTTTTCTGTCGTTTCATGCTGCGGAACAATTCTTTATCTTCCTTTGAAATCCGGTCGGACTCGATTGCTTTTTGCAGCGTCTTGTTGTAGGTGAAATCGTCCAGCCCACATTGCTTCAAAAATTCCAGCGTCCTGTCCCGATACTTCACCAGACAGACCGAAAGTCCCCATGCGGCCGCCATTTTGACATAATATCCCGGATGCCGCACGGCACCGTATTTGTCCAGTACCAGATCAATATAGCGGTCGTCGATATAATAGTCCATCAGCATGACCAGCGCAAACCGCAGCTCAAATTCCTGCTCAGAGCAAAGATATTTTTGAAGATAGGCCAGCATTTCCTCCGGGTATTTTTTCGCTGCTTTCAGACCGGCACAGCAGGTATCACAGACCGCCCAGTTGTCGATCAGCGGAACAAAGCGGTCAAGCTGACAGTACAGCTTAGGAAGGTCAAGCCTTGCCAGCCCGATCACCATGCCGTACAGCATGACTTCCTCATAATAGGCATTTCCCGTCAGTGCAAAATAAGAATGACAGCCATCCGTTCCTCCTTTGGCGATCTCTTTCGCCAGTCCGCGCAGGATAGGAATGCGGATACCCAGCAGGTTTTCCACACCGGGCACCAGCTTTTGGTGAAAACTCAGATAGCTTGGATCAGCCAGCTCTTTTAAATGCTTTTTGAGGCGCTCATAGTCTTCTGCTGTCCAGTCAGACAGACAAAAATCCGTGTTTTGCAAAAGATTTCTCCTTTCATGGAATGATGCCAAGTGAAAGCCGTATGATATAAATTACGGCAAACAGCGCCGCACCGCCCGCCAGAATGCCGACCCGCACCGCCTTGCTGAGACGGCGGAGAAAGCGGGCATTATAATGAAACAGGAAAAACAGATAGGGATAGACCACAAACACAAAGGGGTGGTTGGAAAAGGCGCCTGCAAAATCCAGCCGCAGCAGGTCAAAGGTGGCGCGGGTCATCCCGCAGGACGGGCAGGGGATTCCGGTCAGAGCACGAATCGGACATCCCATCCCGCTCCAAAATACCAGGACTGCCAACAGGCACAGACCGCCCGCGATTACAAAATGCAGGACAATCAGCTTTTTAACTCTGTCTGTCATTTGGCATCATCCGGTTTGTCGAGCTTTTTCATCGCAATACACTCAAACACGACTGCCAGCAAAAGCAGTACCGTGATCCCCCCGCCCAGCAGGGAATAATATTCCAGCCCAAGCATCAGCAGCGGCATCAGAGAGGTAGCCAGCGCCACAAAGCCAATCACCAGCGCGGCGGTTCGCAGCGGCACCAGCGGCTTTTTGGCAAACAGCAGGACCAACAGCATAATTACCAGCGCCGTGCTCAAAACAGCGGTGATCAGCGGGCCGAAATTAGCATAACCATAGGGAGTCAGACTGAAATAGGAATAGGTACGTCGGATGATCTCACCTGTTTCCGCATTTCCCATAAAGCGCAGAACCGCCCCGTAGGGAAGCAGCTCGCAGAGAATGGCCGCGGCCATCGCGGCAAAGGATAAAGCCGTCCACTTTTTCTCGGTCATGTCAAACCACTCCTTTTCTGTTACCGCAACTGTTTCAAAAGAATGAGAGAAATTCTGTCTGTTTTCATTATATCCCGGTCCGGCAGGAATGGCAAGTTACAATCCATAAACAAAACCAGCCGCAGCATACTGCGGCTGGCCAGACTGTCCCAAAACAATAAATAATATAAAATTGTCACGCAGGCGGCGCATGTCCGCCTGCGTGACCCCTTGAGCGCGTGTCGGTTATTTCTTTTCCAAAAAGCGCCGATAGGCCTGCCGCAGCTCCTCTGCCGTGTCCTCCGGGCAGGTAGGATTGCAGTGTGCCCAGGCTCCTGTTTCACTGGAAGCGTTATATTTGATTTTGGTTTCGCTGCGCATCGGCGGAAAAAATTCAACATGAAAATGATAATACTCCGATGTGTCCTCCCCGTTGACCGGCGCGTTATGCATACACATCATGTAGGGAAAGCGGTAGCCAAACAGACTGTCCAGCATTCCCACCGTATTCCGCAGTGTTTTTGCAAAAGAGGCCTTTTCCTGTGCCGTAAATTCTGCGATATTCTGGCAGTGCCGGTTGCTGATGATATAGACGCCGTACGGATACTCCGTAAAAAACGGCAGAAAGACCGTGAAATGCTCATCCTGAAAAATAATCCGTTTTTGCGCGGCCAGCTCTTCCCTGCGCATATCACAGAAAATGCAGTTACCCTTTTCCTCTTTGTACGCCTTGGCGGACGCCAGCTCCAGCTCGAGCTTCTTGGGAACAAACGAATAGCCATAGATCTGCCCGTGCGGGTGCGGCATGGTGACGCCGACGGCCTCTCCCCTGTTTTCGAAAATAAAAACATATTTGATTTTTGGGTCGCTGCTGATTACATGAAACCGTTCGATCCAGAGGTCCACCAGCTTTTCGATATGCTCCACCGACAGTTCGGGCAGCGTAACAGTGTGCCCGGGTGAATAGAGAATGACCTCGCATTTTCCATAAGCGGGTTTTACTCTAAAAAAGTCATTGGCAACGTCATCCGGCTCCGGCGGATTCTGGCTCAGCGCCGGAAAGTCGTTGTCATACTCATAGACTTCATAATCGTCAGGCACCTTGCCGGAGCCGGGACAAAACGGACACCAGTCCTTTGGCATCTGCGGCCGGTCCTGCCGGTTGGACGCAATCATTACCCAGTCCCTTGTCAATGGGTGCCATCTTAATTCTGCCATTTCAAAACACGCTCTTTTCCTGTTATTTGATTTCGATCCCGCCATAAGGACGGATGCTCAGCACATGACAGCTTCCTGTTCCAAAGACCGCTTCCATACGGTTTTGAAACGATTCCAGCATTGACAGCGGTACAAAATTCTGCGTTGTTCCGCCGAAGCCGCCGCCATGTACCCGCCATGCTCCGCCTTTGTCCGAAAGCAGATCTTCGGCCAGGCAGAGCGCGACAGACAACCCCTGCTCTTTGGGATTGGAGCAGGAATAAACATTTTGCAGATAGCAATAGGAAGACTCACCGGATTCGATCACCAGCTTAAGGAATCGGGAAAAATCGTTTTCCCGCAGCGCATCCACCTGTTTCCCGACCCGCTCGTTTTCCTTCAGAAAATGAACGGCGCGCAGCAAAGCTCTGTCACCGTGCTTTGCACGCAGCTCTGCCGCTTTTTCCAGTACAGCGGAAAGCGAAGTCTCCCGCAGGTATTCACACCCCATGCTGTCAGCGATTTCCCGCATTTCCGCAGGGATCGCCGCGTATTCGTGTGTCAGGTCGGCGTGGTTCCCGCCGGTGTCAACGATACAAAGCGCATATCCGGATTCTGTAAAGTCAAAGTCCGCTTTTTCAATCAACGGCGTCTGAGGATCGGCAAAGTCAATGGTAATAATACCGCCGACAGAAGAAGCCATCTGATCCATGAGGCCGCAGGGCTTGCCGAAATAGACATTTTCTGCATACTGGGCAATCTGAGCAATCTCTACTGCATCCACTTTGCCGTCGTTGTAGCCTTCGCTCAGGATCCGCCCGATCAGGACTTCAAATGCTGCGGAGGAGGAAAGGCCGGATCCCTTGAGCACATTGGAGGTCGTATAGGCGTCAAATCCGCCGATCTGATAGCCAAGCTGCTGAAACCGCGCCAGGATGCCGCGGATCAAGGCGATTGCCTTGTTGTTTTCTTCCGGATGGATATCCAGCTCGTTCAGATTGACAGTATCCATGTCATAGCCCTCAGACTTGATCCGTACGACGCCGTTGTCGTGAAATGCTACGACAGCAATCACATCCAGATCGACGCTCCCCGCCAGAACGCAGCCGT
Source organism: uncultured Clostridia bacterium (assembly GCA_944386455.1). Classification (GTDB taxonomy): domain Bacteria; phylum Bacillota; class Clostridia; order Oscillospirales; family Ruminococcaceae; genus HGM13222. The sequence goes on from CALXBC010000018.1 coordinate 23,214, forward strand.
GATTGTGATCGGTATGATTTCCGCCGATTTCTGTCCGTCCCGGCGCCGAGAATAAACGCAGTTCTTCTTCTGCACCATAAAGAGTCCTGAACTGCTCTGCTGCCTTGTAAATGCGGTTTTTCTTTTCCTCCAGCCTGCTGTTCCCATATAATGCCGCCACCAGACCGTCCAGTTCTCCCGCATGCAGCCGCTCAAACGTATTCACTTTCACACCCGCCTTTACTACTTTTTATTTTCAGTATACTACGTCAAAAGTAAATTTTCCATTTTTTTAGCGTTCATTTTATGGAGAAATGTTGCAATCGCAACCGTAATATAATATAATTGGAATATCATAATATGATTATGGGGGGATCATATGCAAACGGCATTCAAGCATTCCTACAAGGATACTCTGCGGGAAAATCTGAGCCTTGCGGTGTATAACACCGGCTATGAAAAATGCCGGAGCGGATATACCTGGGGTCCCGCCGTACGGGACCACTATTTGATCCATTATGTGATATCGGGCAAGGGAACGCTGTCCTCCGGCGGAGCAATCTACCCCGTTATGCGCGGGGATCTGTTTTTCATCAAGCCGGCCAGCATTGTTTCCTATTCGGCAGACCGGGACGAGCCCTGGGAATACTGCTGGGTAGGCTTTAACGGAACGGAAGCCGACCGTCTGGTCGGACTGACGGATTTTGCCAAGGGGGTTCCGGTGATCCATTATACAAACCACGATCACTTAAAGCGTCTGCTGCTCAATATCTATAATTCTCACGGCAACAATCCATCCAATGAAATGAAGATGAGCGGCTTCCTCTACCTGTTTTTAAGCGAGCTGGTCAGCAGCAATGAGCTGCATGCTGCAGGACAGTATTCCAGTGAGCGTTCCTATCTGGAAAAGGCTATGCGGTTTATCCAACGCAATTACTGTGAGATGATCAGCGTTGACGGTATTGCTGAATTTGCAGGGATCAGCCGCAGCCATCTCTACCGCGTTTTCATGAAAAACACAGGAATGTCACCCAATGAATATCTTTCTGCCTACCGGATCAATAAGGCGTGCGGCCTGCTGAGGAATTCCGGTCTGAAAATCAATGAGATCGCCAGCTCTGTGGGGTTTCAGGACCAGCTTTATTTTTCCCGTGTCTTTAAAAAGATGAAGGGGGTTTCGCCATCCGGTTATTTGAAGCAGTTTCAGCGTGAGACAAAAGAAACACAATAAAAAACGCTTGATATATGAGAAAGGAGTCAACAAACGATGTTTGTTCTTGATGCAACGACAGAGGCAGAAAAAGTGGTAGACCAGGGGCTTGGAATCCTGGATAAAATATGGAACTTTATTTTTGACAACGGACCGCGCTTTTTGGGGGCTGTTATTGTACTGATCGCCGGTCTCCTGCTTTGCAAGGCTGCGGGAAAGCTGATGAAGAAGGCACTGAAAAAAAGCCATATTGACGAGACGGCACATAAGCTGATTTTACAGATTGCGGACATCATGCTGAAGGTCCTTGTACTGTTATGCGCTGCGGGCACACTCGGCATTAACACGACGTCGCTGATCACTCTGCTGGGCGCCGTTGGCCTTGCCGCCAGCCTTGCAGTCAAAGACAGCCTGGCAAGCCTGGCGGGAGGCTTTATGGTGCTGTTTTCCAAGCCGTTTTCCAAAGGGGACTTTATCGAGACCAATTCCGTTTCCGGAACGGTGGAAAACATCACGCTTACCTATACGACCCTGAAAACACCGGATAATAAGAGAATATATATTCCAAATGGGGAGATCTCCACCTCCAAAATCGTGAATTATTCGGCCGAGGAAACTCGCCGGCTCGATTTGGTATACTCCATCAGCTATCAGGATGACATTCTTCTGGCCAAAAAAATTCTGGCGGAGATCGTCGAGAGGTCCGGCCTTGCACTGCCAGACCCTGCGCCTGCTTATCTGGTGGCGGAGCAGGCTGCCAGCTCGGTCAATCTTGCAGTACGGGTCTGGGTCAAGACGGCAGACTATTGGGATTTGAATTTTTACATGAATGAGCAGGTCAAGCTGGAGTTTGACAAAGCAGGGATCACCATCCCATTCAATCAGCTTGATGTCAACCTGCATGGAGACAAGGCGTCTGTTACCGGTCACAAAGAGGCGTAACAGGCGGCGGAAAGGAGAAATGCGGTTTGGATGCTGATTGGGAGGTTTGGCTGGGTGCCGTTGTGCTCCTGCTGATTGCGGCGATGTCGGTCTACCTGCTGACCGGCAGGGGCAGCTGGCTGGTGGCAGGCTATAATACCGCTTCTCAGGAAGAAAAGGAACGGTATCATGAAAAAAGACTGTGCCGCGTGGTTGGCGCCGGTATTCTAGGGGTGACAGTCCTCATTTTCGTGCTTCTTTTTATGCCTGAGCCGCCGTCCTGGTACGGCTGGCTGATAGTTTTGGATCTGGCCGTTACGCTGGTACTCGGAAACACGGTCTGCAAAAAGAAAAATAAGGATTAACCGCCGCTGACAAGCCAGGGGGCTGCTGCCGGCGGCTCGTCCCTCAGAAACTGTCCGGCTGATGCCGGACAGTTTTGCTTTACCGGCTGCAGGATCGGACGGAACATGCACATATAGCGCGTTTCGTCATAGATGTGGTCTTCTCCGCCTGTGTCAATGTCTTCTACAAAGCAGCTGTCATAAACAAGAGAAGGAATGGTGCGGATAAAGTCCCGGCAGCAGTCGAAAACATACAGCATCGGAAAGCCGTCCTCATCAAAAGCGAAACGGTTATGCAGCTGCATTTTCCCGGCGATCCGTTCGTGATCGCCCTTTTCAAAATAGATGCCGTATCGTTCAAACACCTTTGCGACACAACCGTCTGAACCCCGGCTTTCATCAAAAATTGCGGGGTCGGCAATCCCGATGATATGCTGCCCCTTTTCATAGCGGTTTTCATACTGCCGGATCATGGCGGCGGTCTGCTCGGGGGATAGGCGCATTCCTGTGTTGGGCTTTCGGGTCAAACGGGTGTGCGGGTCCTTTGGGCTGCCATATATCTCTGCATAGCGATACAGTCGTCCGTCTTCGTCCTCTGCCCAGTATCCCACGGAAAAGGGGCGGGAATATCCCCAGTCAAAGCTGCGGTAACGCCGCCAGCCTTTCGGAATGCGAAAAGCCGGGATGACATGGGTATACCGACGGTCTGCCCTGCATTCTGAGCGAAATTCTGTAAAAACCTGACCGTCAAAGACGTTCCAGTCCCCGAGCAGCAGGGCTTTTCGCAGTGCTTCAGGCTTTTGCTCCAGCTGAAAGGCATATTCTCTGCCGATATAGGGATTGTCTTTGAGTGTAGCCGGAATATACTGCCGGGTGACCGCGGCGCTGTGTCCCAGCACAGAGGAATAAACCGTTTCCGAATAGATTTGAAACGGCTGTTTCCCGTCGATAAAAAGAGCTTTTACCCAGCCATGTCCAACTCCGCCGGGATTGGAGGTGCAGCGGATCCGCGGGCGAATACCGGGCATATTTGCTGTCCGTACCCTGGTTTTCAGATAATCATAGGTCTCCTGTGTGAAATGGGTCAGCTCGTCGATATAGAGCCGGTGCATCTCTGTCCCCTGATAGCAGTACGCGTCCTGCAGGTTCCGGCAGAAGCGAAAGTGCAGGACAGAACCGTTGACTAACAGATAATCATGGCGCTGGGAAACATAATGTCCCAGTTCGGCGGGAACAGAAGAGAGCGCCTCCTTAAGCAGCGTATCCTGCAGTTCCGGATAGCTGCGGCGGAACAGATAGCTGTGGATGCCGGGATGCTCCAGTGCATCGATCAGAGCCTCCATGACGATTGCTTTTGACTTTCCGCCGCCGGCCGCGCCGCCGTAAAGCAGCTCATCCGCCGTGCTTTGATGGAACAAGGCCTGCTTGGGCGTGGGTTGATAGGCCAGATGTACGTTCATGCGGTCTGGCCTTCTTCCTTTTCTGCAGTTTCATCCGTGCGCGGGATATGATGCGTGACAACAACCGGAGCCTGTTTGCCGTCTTCCGGCTGTGTTTCTTCGGTCATGCGGATATCCTGGAGCTTTTTTAAGGTAGACGCCGCTTTGTCAATATCTCCGATCGGAAGGGACTCGGGGTCTGCGCTCCAGCGGCGCAGCATATCGCACAGTTCATCAACAAGCGTAGATATTTCAGCCTTCTGTTTCTGTTCTTTCATTTATACGTTCCTTTCTGTTGCAGCTTGTGTTTTTTTCACAATACCACAGAAAGAAAGAGACATACAAGGACATATGTGAATATGGCATTATTCATCATGCTTTTTCCGGGGGTTGGAGCTGCCGTCGTTTAGGGACCTGACACATGATAGAAAAACCGCAGGAAGCGGAATAGCTTCCTGCGGTTTGAGCGTGTCGAAAAAGTCGACACGCTCTCGGGGGACAAACACAATCACTGCGGCAAAGCCTTGTTCTGCGTTTTCCCCCGACTCCCCTCTTTTCCATCCAAAAACGATTCGCCGAATCATTTTTGGATGACACCTCTCCGTTCGCGGCCGTATGTCATGGCCGCGTTGCCGCAGCAGCGGCAACCACATCGAGGTGCTGTGCAGAGCAAACAATAGAATAGATACCGCAGTTTGTCAAGGCTGCAACTGGCGGCGTATGTCCGCCTGCGTGACGATTTTTTATTTTTTATCGTTTTTCTATCATTCCTGATGCTCGGCACCGTGCTCTTTGATTTTTTGAAAGGTTTCTTCGCTGATGACATGTTCGATGCGGCAGGCATCCTCCACGGCGGTCTTCTGATTGACGCCCAGCCGCATCAGCAGCTGAGATATCGTGGTATGCCTGTCATAAACCGACATTGCGATTTTTTCACCTTTTCCGGTGAGCAGAATATAACCGTCTCCGTCTGTTTCAATGTATCCGTTTTCCCTCAGATTTTTCATGGCCACACTTACACTGGGCTTGGAATAATCCAGTTCATTGGCGATATCGATGGAACGGACGGCGCCGATTCTGTTGCGCAGCACAAGGATGGTTTCCAGATACATTTCCGCAGACTCCTGTATTTTCAATAAAGACCCTCCCTTAGATGCGGATGCCCGAAAGGCTGAGATATATTACTATTATATACAATTATATACAATTTTTCTTCAAAATACAAGAGAAACCTGAAATACTCATGCGCTGTGCAGAGATGGTTTTTTCGGCTTGAGATTATGTCTGATCCAGGTCACCGTATCTGTTATTGTGCGCAGCAAGTCACGGGGACGGTATCCGAGCTCACTGGTAGCCTTGTCGTGAGAAAAACGGTCGTTGCTTTTGAGCGTATACAGGGAATATTTTGTATAAAGCGGTCTGCTTTTTTTTCGTTTTGCATCCAATTGAATAAAAGGAGCTGCCGCTTTTGCCATCCACATTGGCAATGTTGGGATTTTTCTGCCGCCGCACACCTTTTTGACCATTGCCAGGACCTCCCGGATTTCATAGTGCCTGTTTGATAAAATATAGCACTCCCCTGTTTTTCCTTTTTCTGCCGCCAGCAGACAGCCGCGTGCCACATCGCGCACATCTACAAAGTCGTATCCGCCGTTGACGCAGGCAGGGAGCTTCCCTGTCATATAGTCTTTGACCAGCTGGACCAGGTGATTCCCAGACGAATCATATGGCCCCAGAATCCCTGACGGATGAACAACAACAGCGTCCAGACCTTGTTTCACAAGGTCAAGGACTGCCTGCGTGGCTTCCGCTTTTGTTTTGGCATAAGCCCCGACGACCTCCTCTGCGGAAAAATGATCGACTTCCTGCAGCACATCAAGCTTTGTCTTTTCCGGGATGGCGTGGACGGAGCTGACGTATACCATCCGCACCTGTTTCTCCAGACAAAGCCGGGCAACTGTTTTCGTGCCGTTGACGTTGACGTCGTATAGCAGAGGAGAAATCTGGCCGGAAATGTCTATGATTCCTGCTGTGTGTATGACAACGGTGCTTTGAGGAGAAATTCCGTTAAACAGCGGCAGTAACGAGCCGGGGTCGCGGACATCTCCCATAAAATAGGTGACATTTTTATGATTCGTTACAGAAGCAAGCTCTGCCGGCAGAACAAGTCCTCGTACAATACAGTCCTGCCTTTCCAGCAGCCGGATAATTGTACTGCCAAGATGGCCATGGGCACCGGTAACAATATATGTTTTTTTCATGATGATAACACTCCTTCCATTCCCAATAAAACAGATGAAATACCGACAAAAACAAATACAATAAAATGTCATATTGATTTTATATTCTGTACACAATGTTGATTATCTTTTCTAATTGTATTATAGTATAAATAGAAATGGGATACAATCGTCAATCCCGGGTTAGATAGATGGATATTGAACAAAATAGACGTTTTGTGTTGGAATGGGGTGGCTGTTTTGAAAAAGTTTACAAATGATCATCGCACACGGGTGACAAAAATGCTGATCCGCAAAGCCTTTACACAACTGCTTGTAAATAAACCCATACAGAGTATATCCATTAAGGAGCTGTGTGAAAAAGCAGGGATTAACAGGGGAACATTTTATGCGCATTATAAAGACATTTATGATTTGCGCAGTCAAATTGAAGATGAAATGCAAAAAGAGCTTGAAGCGGCGTTAAAGCCCCTGACAGATCAGGCGGACAAAGGGCTGACTCCCGTGCGAATCACAACGGAGATCTTTCAGTGTCTGAAGGATAATTCTGATCTCTGTACCGTGACGCTGGGGGAATATGGGGATAAGGATTTTTTTCTGCGTTTACTCAGAATGGGACAGCAAAAATGTGTGGATGCCTATTCAAAATATTTTGAAACAGTTTCTCCGAAAAAGATAGAATACTTTTATGCTTTTGCCAGTTCCGGCTGTGTTGGCTTGCTGCGGCTATGGCTGTCTGACGGAATGACGGCTTCCGCTGAAGAAATGGCGCAATTTGCAGAAGATATCATGATGAAAGGAATTGCCTGCCTGAAATCATAATTCCCGCTGTGGAATAGAAAAATACAGAGAATAAAAAAATTGAGACCCTGTTTCACACAGGATCTCAATCCAGTCTGTAGAAAAAGGATAAATCATAAAAAATCGTCACGCAGGCGGACATGCGCCGACGAAGTGACTCCTTGCGAGAAAGCCGGCGGTGAGCAGAGGCAAAGCCTTCTGCGGAGCCGGTTTTTGACTAAAAAGGGGGAGTCGGGGGAAAAACGCAGAACAAGGCTTTGCCGCAGTGATTGTGTTTGTCCCCCGAGAGCGTGTCGATTTTTTCGACATGCTCAATTGAGACCCTGTTTCACACAGGGTCTCAATCCATTTCCATCAGAGATTCCAGGATTTTTGTGATTTGTGAGATTCTTTCCGGCTTTTGCACCAGCATGCGGAGAATATCCTTTAGCTCGGGATATTCTTTTATATAGGATATATATTCAGCAAGATCGTTGTCAGCAAGAAAAACAGAAAAATCCTGGTCGATCTGACTGCCGCTTGAATTGCCAAGCAGATAGTCAACAGAAACGTTAAGAAACTTCGCTATTTTAACCAGCACTTCGGCAGAGGGCTTGCTTCGGCCGCTTTTCCAGTCGCTGACGTTGCCCGGCGACACACCGATGGCGTCGGCAAGCTGTTTGTTTGAGATATTGCGTTTTTCCATAATCTCAAATATTTTAGATACATCTAACACAGTCTCAAACACCTTTCTGTATAAAACGACAAAATTTTCGTAAATACGAATTTTTATCTTGAAAAATTCGTATTTACGAAATATAATAGAACCAAGATATTCTTTGACTACCTCCACAGCAATGATCTGTATGAAAACAATTATAACAGATATTGTAAAATTTGCAAGAGAAAACGGGGAAAAAGTCAAATGTAAACGGAAAGGATGATTGTGATGCAAAAGGTGAAGGAAGATCTGTTTTATGGTGAAAACAAATGTCACCAGCGCTTTGAAGCGGATGAAAACTTTCGGGCTGCAAGCTTGCAGGCTGATGAAAGCATTCGCAGACTGGAAGCCGATTTAAAAGGAGAAGATCTCGAAGCAGTACGGGCATTGGAGGACGCGCATGCTCAAATGAATGCAAGTACGGCAATCGAATGCTATGTGGAAGGATTTTTCAATGCGGCAAGGTTATTTATCGCCATGCTGTATGAGGAGCCAAAAGAATAATCTGTTGGCTGCCGGATTTCCTCCGGCAGCCTGAGCGCGTCGAAAAAGTCGGCATGCTCTCGAGGGACAAACACAATCACAGCGGCAAAGCCTCGTTCTGTGTTTTTCCCCCGATTCCCCTTTTTCAGTCGAAAACCGGCTCCGCAGAAGGCTTTGCCTCTGCTCACCGCCGGATTTCTCTCAAGGAGTCACTTCGTCGGCGCATGTCCGCCTGCGTGACGATTTTTTTATTTTTTCCGCTTTTCTACAGTCTGTTGGCTGTCGGATTTCCTCCGGCAGCTTTTCTTTGAAATTTAATGAATCAGCTGCTTTAAGGATTGGATGATACTATCCTTGTTTTCCAGCATCATTGCCTCCAATGCTATGATAGCACTGGATGCGCGTTCCGGAGTAAACGCGCCGGCATTAAACAATTCTTTGATCAGCAGATTGTGCTGCTCCGTGTCAAAGGCATTCTTTTTTCTGGGAATAATTTTGATGTCGAAGATTGCCTTGCGGTAATGCCGGCTTTCGTCTGTGCCTGCGCCTTGCTTTGTTTTCAGTCCCTGGTTGTTCACAGATAGATAAAGGATGCTTCCGTTTTGTCCGATCACGCGAAACGTGCGAGATTCGTCATAAAACTGTCTGATCAATTCGATGCAAAGCTCGGTGATACGGCGAAATGCACGGTAGGAGGATTTCAGCAGATCGCGCGAGAGCTTGTTGCCGGCCTCCTGCAGCGCAGAGATCGACTTATAAGCCGTGACGCCGCCGGTGGTATCGCCTTGAGAAAAATCCCGGTTTCCAACCACTTCTTTCAGCTCGTCTACCTTATTTTGACGGTGTTCCATAATATGAGAGGGAAAGGCAGCGGCCTGAAGCGGCCGAATAACGCTGTCATCTGCTGAGGAATCACATTCTATAAAGCTGCGCGACAAATCCCGAACATCATCAGGACGAATGCCGCTGGACCGTTTTATGATAAACCGCTGTCGGCCTGCGACTAAACAGTTTGTTTCAATCAGATAGTCAAGGCGGTCGATATATTCCTGTGTTGGGCGGGCGATTTCCACCAATCCCATGCCGTATACACTGTTTTCCATGGGAATAAAAGGATCCAAAACAAAAGGATATTGTCCGTGCTCGTATAAGCCTGTGTTCATAAATGCGGCGTCCGTTTTGGTCGAATAGAGAATCTTGTCTCCAACCATTTTAGTAAGATGAACGACATCCTTTCCAGCGGCATTTTTAGATTTTTCATAACAATCTATTAAGCAGGATTTCCCGGAAAGCTCATCTGCACCAAAGCTGCCGCAATAAGACTCTAGGAGCACAGCAGCCGGACTGTCTGTTATTTTTTTGTCGGGATATTGCTGCTTCAGCTGTTCTGTTTCGACCAGAGACAGTACAAAGATATATTGTGATTTCTGAATGTCATCTACATGGGGCTGTGCATAAAAACGAAGCAGATCTATTTTTTGAACGGTAATGTCCCCAAGCCCGTTCTCTTTGCTGCTGTCCCAGCCCACATAATAGATGCCGGTGCCGTACTTGATTTTTTGCCACCACACGTCCGAATAGACCCGTTCAAAATCGTTTTTTTCCAACACAAGGGGTATGATCTTGGACAGCTTTTCTGCCAGCGGACGGTCTTCCGGCTCCCGTTCCAGAAAAATCGGATCAGGGTAGTTGTCCATGGCGTCTGCGTGCTTATTCCAGACGGCATTCAATAAAAACGGGGTGGTTGGTTCATGTCCTAAGTACGGCTGACTTCCTTTCATATGCTTCCAATGCTTTGCACGAAACCAGTCCTCGTTTATGAATACATTGTGGTCAAGCTCCTGCTTTGCCTTTCGGTAAAGCTCCAATGTTTTTTGAAGCCGGACGGCTTCTCCGTCCGACTGCGACGGGGCTTTTTTCATTTGTGACAATTTGTTCACTCTCCTTTTATTCAGACGCTTTGCGCGCCTTGTTCTGCAGACAGCGTATCATAAGAAAAAACGGACATGCAAGGACGTCTTTCCGGATACGGTCTTGTCATAAGCATAGCTTTGGCGGAAGAGGATGCTCTGACATTGACAAAGCTTCAGAAAGAGAATATTATTTTAAAAAGAAGAAAAATAAGAATGGGGGACTGGCTTTGAATGGATTGGTGTGGGCATGCAGAGTGTTTTTATGGCTGATTGTTTACAGTGTGATCGGATGGCTCTATGAAAGTACGTTGTGTTCCATTACACAGCGTAAGCTGGTCAACCGCGGCTTTTTGAACGGGCCGCTGTGCCCTGTTTATGGATTCGGCGCTTTGACGGTCATTGCGGTCTTTCATGATAAATCTCCCGGCATCGTGGAACTGTTTTTATCCTCTGCTGTTCTGACAACCGCACTGGAATATGTAACATCTTATCTGCTGGAAAAGCTGTTTCATACCCGCTGGTGGGATTATTCCCACTATCGTTTCCAGCTTAACGGCAGAATATGCCTGGCGGGATTTTTGGCGTTCGGCGCGTTGTCGGTGGTGCTGATGAAATGGGTGCATCCCTTTGTCAGCGGATTGATCGACCGCCTTCCACAGACTTGGCTGATCGGTGTTTCAGCTATCCTGTTTGTAATTTTGGCGGCAGATTGCATTGTTACAGTAGCAAGTATTCTGAAGCTCAATCAGAAGCTGGAAGAAATTCAGTCTATACTCGATGGATTCCAGGAAGAGGCAAAAATAAAGCTTGCAGAATGGAAAAAAGATACAAACAATAAAATTGTCAGCTCCAAAGAAAAAATGACGCATTTGAAAGCCAGGCTGGAAGTTCAGTTGGACGACAGGCGCTTTCCTTCTGAACGGGTCAGAGAACTGCTGTTCCGCAGAAAGTTTCAGGAGCGCCGTTTGCTTCGCGCCTTTCCTAAAATGATATCAACTAGATATAACGATGCATTACAGCAGCTGCGGGAAAAACTGCAGAAGAAAAAATAAAGGGGGTTTTTTATGAAACTCAAAATATTACAATTAGGCGCAGTTAGCATACTGGCTGCAGCGGTGCTGTTATCTTCCTGCGGCAGGACGACGCCAAATTCCGTGTCAGAAGAAGGCACAACGACGTCGGGCGCAGCCGGCAGCACCTCGGAATCCGTTTCGGGCGGACATTCCTCTTTAGAAGCATCCGGTTCTGCAGCAGTCGAATCAAGTGTGTCCCCGGCTTCTTCGACAGCAATGTCATCCAAAATCACATCCAGCCAACCGCTAAAGTCGAGCTCGGCCAGTACTCAGCCAAGCTCCGCCGCTGCACAGCCAAGCTCAAAGCCGGCGGCTTCGTCCAGCTCGTCTGCTGCTGCAAAACCGCAGGAGCCGAATGATACGGACGACATGTCATCTGTGCAGCTTAAACAGGCGCAGCAGGATATTTTGCGTCTGGTAAACGAAGAAAGAGAAAAAACAGGAGCCGCGCCGCTTAAGCTTCATGAGCAGCTTTGCAGAGCAGCCCAGCTGCGCGCTGAAGAAACGACCGTGCTGTTCGAACATACACGGCCGGATCAGACCAGCTGCTTTACGGTTTTAGAGGAGTTTGAGATCACGAATTATCAGCTTGCGGGTGAAAACATTGCATGGGGAGAAAGCTATCTTGGCACTGCGGAGAACATCATGATAGGCTGGATGAACTCCCCGGATCACAAGGCTAACATATTGGAGGCGGAGTTTACCCATCTTGGCGTAGGATGTGTGGAAAAGGACGGCACCTGGTATTGGGTACAATTATTTTTAACGCCGGCAGACTCGCAGCCCGCCTAAAATCGAGTGCAGGCTGTCCTCGTCCGATGATTAAAATGCATGGTAAAATGGTTGCTTTTATGCCGTAACAGAACAGAAAGATGTACCAAAATGAGGCAGTGTTTTGTTTTTGTCTCCTGTTTGTTCAAGTTTTATTCACACATTTTCAGGCCAAATATGTTACAATTTGTAATATATTTGTGAAAATGGGCTGATAGGTGAATGTTTTGCCTGCTGTTTTTTTGTCTGGCGGTAAAAACTTGTGTTTTTTGCTGACAAGCCTTGATTTTTTGTTTATTTTTATGTATGATTAAACTGTATAGGTATTTTATTGGTTCTATAGAAAAATCCCGTTGATTACGGCGGACGGGATGGGAAAATTGCTATACAAATTTTCATGCCGGGAATTTATTGGAGGTTTGTTTATGTCTAACAGATTATTTCAAGGTTTGATCCATCAGATGAAGGATACGATCGACCGTGTGATCGGCGTGGTGGATGATCAGGCTAATATCATTGCCTGCAGCGAGCTTTCTAAAATCGGTCTGACCAATGAGTTTATTTCCCTGGAAAATGCAGATTCACATGACACCTTTATCCGGGACGGATATACTTACAAGCCGTTTGGCCAGCATATGAAGCCGGATTTTGCGGTGTTTGTCGAGGGCGTGGATGAAACCGCGGCAAAATATGCGCAGATTCTGACCATAACCTTGTCCAGCATCAAACAGTATTATGATGAAAAGTATGACCGGAATAACTTTATCAAGAACGTGGTAATGGATAATATCCTGCCGGGAGATATTTATGTCAAGGCGCGCGAGCTTCACTTCAGCGGCGATGTATCCCGTGTTGCGCTGCTCATTCGGATTTTGTCGACCAACGATGTTTCGGCGTATGATGTGATTCAAAATTTGTTCCCGGATAAAAACAAGGATTTTGTGTTTAACATCAGTGAAAACGAGATTGTGCTGGTTAAAGAAATCAAAGCCGGGATCGACAGCAAGGATCTGGAAAAGCTGGCGCGTTCTATTGTGGATACGCTCAGCAGTGAGTTTTATACCCGTGCTACGGTAGGGATCGGAACGCCGGTGACAGGAATCAAGGATCTGGCACGCTCCTTTAAGGAAGCTCAGGTCGCGCTTGAGGTTGGAAAAGTATTTGACACGGACGAAGCAATCGTCAGCTATGACAACTTGGGAATTGCGCGGCTGATCTACCAGCTGCCGACCACTCTTTGCGAAACCTTCCTGAAAGAAGTGTTCAAGCAGGGGTCCATTGACTCGCTGGATCAGGAGACGCTGTTCACAATTCACCGCTTCTTTGAGAACAATCTGAATGTTTCTGAAACATCCAGAAAGCTGTTTGTTCATCGGAACACATTGGTTTACAGGCTGGAGAAAATCAAAAAACTTACAGGGTTGGATTTAAGAGAGTTCGACCATGCAATCGTATTTAAGATCGCACTCATGGTAAAGAAATATTTGACCTCTAACCCGGTAAAGTTCTAAAATTTGCATGAATGCTGCAACAGGTTACGGGCGGACAGGAGGAATAGTCTGCCCGTAGCTGTTTTATCTCCTGTATTGTATGGAGAAATAACAGAATGGCAGCCGCCGGCTGCCGGTATTCTCTTTTCTATCGCTGCGAAAAAGGAGGATAGCAGAAACAATGCAGCGCTGAATTTGAAAATTACTGCAGGGCAACCTGCTGACAGGATATAGATGGCTGACCCTAATTGCGGGTGTGTTTGAACGAAGAGAAAGGCTAATATTTTACTATGATAGAATTAAAAGATGTTAGTTTAAAGTATGAAAACGGTACAACTGCGCTTTACGACATCAACCTGAGTGTTAAGGACGGAGAAATGGCATATATTGTCGGCGCGTCAGGTGCCGGCAAGAGTTCTATTCTGAAGCTGCTGCTGCGGGAAAAGATCGCAACAAAAGGCAGTGTTGTGGTAAACGGATATAATCTTGGAACTTTAAAGCAAAGGGAGATTCCTTATTTCAGACGGTCGATCGGATTTGTCTTTCAGGACTTCCGCCTGATCCCGACGATGACGATTTATGACAATGTTGCATTCGCGATGCGTGCAATCGGTGCGCCGTATAAGCAGATACGGACAAGAGTCCCGTATGTGCTGGAACTGATGGATATGCTGCGAAAGGCCAAGCGGTATCCTCATGAGCTGTCGGGCGGCGAACAGCAGCGGGTTGCAGTTGCAAGAGCATTGGTCAATGATCCGCCGCTGATTATTGCGGACGAGCCTACCGGTAACATTGACCCTGAACTTTCTTATGAGGTTGTCGATCTGTTTACTCAGATCAATAAATGCGGCACCACGATTTTGATGGTTACCCATGAGCATGATATGGTGAAATACTTTGGCGGCCGTACCATCGAAATCGAAGGCGGCAGAATTGTTTTTGACCGCGTGCTGAAGGGAGAACGCGATCTGCTGCGGGAACGTGCGGCACAAAAGGAAAAGAAAAGAAAAGAACAGCAGGCACATGAACTGGATAAAACGAGAGAGATCGGTCATATCGAACCGAAACCGGAGCAGGAGGTAGGTAAGATATGAAAGGCGGCAGTGCGAAATATTTAATAAAAGAAGGATTCCGTAATCTTTGGACAAACCGTTTGATGACGTTTGCATCAGTAGGCGTCCTGACGGCCTGTTTGCTGCTGGTCGGGTTTGCCGTGCTGTTTTCAGAAAATGTCAGCAGTATTGTCGGCTATGTGGAAGAACAGAATGAATTGGTCGCTTTTTTGAAAAAGGACAACACAGAAGAAGAAAATCTTGCACTCCAAAAGCAGATTGCGGCAATGGAAGACGTTGACGAGGTTGTCTATGTAACCAAGGAGGAGGCCTGGGACATTCAGAAGGAAAAGCTCGGTGATGCGGCCTCTCTTCTGGAAGAAAACGGAGACAATCCCTATTATGCTTATTTTACGATCAGGGAAAAGGATCTGGAAAAAATCGACATCACAACCGCTGCAATTGAGAAGCTGGATGGAATTGAAAAAGTGAATTCCTCCAACGGGTTTGCAAAATCTATTGTCCAGATCCGGAAAATGGTGAATATTTTTGGCGGGGCAGTGATTGCCGCCCTGGTGCTTGTTTCGCTTGTTATTATCGCGAACACCATTCGTTCGGCTGTATTTTCCCGCCGGAAGGAAATCAACATTATGAAATATGTTGGTGCAACAAATGGATTTATTCGTGTCCCCTTTTTGGTGGAGGGCGTGATACTTGGCGTCATAGCGGCTGCGGTTTCGTTTTTGCTGATCTGGGGCGGTTATTCCCTGCTTTATGATGCCCTGACCGGGGACATGATGGCGTCATTCGTTGCAAATGCGCTGAAGAGCATGCTTCCGTTCCGGGAAGTTGCGCTGCAGGTTGGCTTGCTGTTTTTAGGAGCGGGTGTTTTAACAGGTACGCTTGGAAGCTTGATCAGTGTCCGCAATCATTTGAAGGTATAGGATCAGGATCAGTTGTACTGAAAGGAGTGTTTTCAAGATGAAATCCCGAAAAGCTAGAATCACGGCAGTTGTTTTGGCCGTTGTCATGCTTCTGGGGGCAATTGGAGGCGTCATGATTCTGCCTGCCTTTGCGGCAGATACTGCAATGACGGAAAAGGAGATCCAGGATGAGCTGGACAGGCTGGAAAAGGAACAGAAACGGCTCGCCAATGAGATAGACAAGCTGGAAGATGATGCAGAGCAGCAGGAGGAATACCAAGAAGCACTGGCACAGCAGATCAGCAGCATTGAAAAACAGGTGGATACGCTGGAAAAGCAGATCCAGGAATATAATGACAAGATCACGGCCAAAGAAAAAGAAATTGAGCAGAAAAGCGCAGATATCGAGGCAAATTACGACAAAATGCTGGAACGCCTGGCAGCGATGCAGCTGGCGGGAGAAAATTCGATGCTGAACGCGCTTCTGACTGCCGAAGATTTTACGGATTTGCTGACTCGCGCAGAAATGCTCCAGTCTATTGTGGAACAGGATCAGGAGCTGATCAACCGTCTGGGCGCGGAAAAGCGGGATATTGAGGCTGCAAAGCAGGAAATCGTGGACAGCAAAGCAAAGCTGGAAGAGAGCAAAAAAACGCTGGACGCAAAAAAATCCACGTTGCAGACATCCTATGCAAAGAGCCAGGCTCATATGCAGGCGATTAATGAAGAAAAAGAGGCATATGAAAAGGATAAAGCTGCCGTTGACGCTCAGGAAGCCGAAATGGAAGAAGAACTGAATAAGTTTTATCAGGAAAATCCCTCTGAAGGAACGCTTTCTCCGGGCGGTTGGCTGTTTCCGCTGGCGGCTAAAAATTATTATATTTCCTCTCCTTATGGACCGCGCTGGGGCTCCTTCCATAAGGGCGTTGACCTGTCCTGCTCCGGCGGAAGCTCCGGAAAGCCGATTGTGGCGGCGAAATCCGGCAAGGTTATCCGCGCAGTGACGAGCTATACGCCGGGTGTTGGCTATGGTAAAAATATCATCATTGACCACGGCGGCGGATATTCCACACTGTATGCTCACTGCAGTGAAGTCTTGGTGACAGTCGGGCAGACGGTCGAACAGGGTGAAGTGATTGGAAAAGTTGGCAATACCGGCCACTCCTTTGGCGCTCATCTTCATTTTGAGGTGCGGATCAACGGCGTTCATCAGCAGCCAATGAACTATATCAGTCTGTAAATGGCACAAACGGGTTAAGGAGGGATTGGCGTCCCAAAGGCGAAAGGGACGAATGGTTTATGAATAAAAAAATACCACTGGGCGCGGCGATCTGCTTTATGGGGATTATTGCTGCAATTACATTTGTCATTACCATGATTTTTTCAATGGGATGGTTCAACAGCAAAATGTCCCGCGTGAAAGAACGGGAACAGCTATATGCAAAAATTGCGGAAATTGACGGGATTGTTCGTGCGAATTATGTTGACGAGGCAGAAATTGACAAGGAAGCACTGTTTGATGCCATGTCCCGCGGTTATATTGCAGGACTGAACGATAAATATGCTGCGTATTTTACACCAGAAGAACTGAAAAAAGAGCAGCAGGACGATGAAGGAATTTTAGTTGGCATCGGGATCGCAGCCAAACAGGATGAAAGCGGCTATATTCAAGTCAGTGACGTTTACGACGGTTCACCCGCCAAGGAAGCGGGACTCCAAAAGGGAGACCTGATCGTGAAGGTTGACGATCAGGATGTAGCGGTTGTAGGATATTCTGCCGCGGTTGATATGGTTTCGGGAGAGGCTGGAACAAAAGTGAAAATCACTTACCGCAGGGACGGCGCGGACAAGGATCTGGAGCTGACCCGAAAGCAGGTTGAGATTCCGTCGGTATCCTATCGGATGATTGAAAATAATGGCTATATCAAGATCACAACATTTAATGCCGCAACAGTTAAGCAGTTTGAAACCGCAGTTGACAGCTGCATTGAGCAGGGAGCAAAGGGATTGATCTTCGACCTGCGGAACAACGGCGGCGGAACGCTGGATTCTGTCAAACAGATGCTGGACAAGCTGATTTCGACAGGGGTAACTGCCTATCAGCGCGGACAGGATGGGGAGAAAAAGGTTCTGTGTGAGGCGACAGATGCAGGAGAAGTAGATCTGCCGATGGTAACGCTGACAAACGGAAATACTGCCAGCGCAGCGGAGCTTTTTGTCAGTGCACTGAAGGATTATGACAAGGCAAAATCCGTCGGAACAACAACGTTCGGCAAGGGCATTATGCAGGACATGTATACGTTAAGCGACGGCAGTGCAGTGAAAATAACGACCGCTTATTTCGATCCGCCAAAAAGCGAAAACTTCCATGGTGTCGGGATCAAGCCGGACTATCCGGTATCTCTTACCGCAGAGCAGGAGCAGAGCTTTGATCTGCTGGATGAAACAACAGACCCACAGCTGAAAAAAGCCATTGAGGTCGTATCTGCGGCACAGGCGGGATAGACTGCATACAAATCAGCCTTTTCGCATAAAATGAAATGAAGCAGCAAGGCTTTTAAAAGGAAATTTCCTTTTAAAAGCCTTGTCGTATTCCCATCATTTAGCGGAGAGGATGAAACAGAATGCTTGCTGTGATTCGCTGTGAAAACCAGCAGAATGGAATCGCCGGAATTTTCTCCAGGCAAAAATATTATTTGGATTCTGTGAATGAAGGCGAAATCAAGTTTATGATTTTGACAGTAAAAGGAGGAAAACGGATAAACTGGGGACAGGCAGCTCATATTTTAGGGGAAAACGGAAAGAATGTGTTGTTGGAGCAAGGCCTTTCGTTCCCGGAGGAAAGCGGTCTAAGACTGGCAGACGGTACGCCGTATAAGCGGCGCATGCTGTACCGCGCAGTGGAAAAACTATTGCGTCAGTCCGCCTCTCTCAAAAGAAAAATTGCGGTCCTTCTGGCTGATGAAAATATGGAGTTTATCAACGAGGCTGAATTGGTCTTGCATTATGGCGGCAGCCTGACAATTGCTTCAGACCGCGGAGAATACTGCCATGCCCTGCCAAAGCAATCTGTAACAACGGTACCATTCAGTGAATTGAAGGAATTGAGTGATTACACCTTGATTCTGGCGCCTGTTCTTACCCAGCGGTTTGCAGACAGAATGAACGAAACCGCACGCACTGCGGTTTTGACAGCGGACATGGGGCGCAATATCACCATAGAAGGCATGGTGATGACTGATTTTTACAGCCCGTTGCCTGAATATTATGCAGCGTTCCTTCCGGCGGGAATTGATCAAAGCGAGTTTGCAGCCGCCCTGTATACTTTTTGCGGAGCAAAATCGCTGGGAGAGCTGGTCCCGAATCAATGTGCCATATATCTCAATGGGAATAAAGTCGCTGCCCGGGCTGATTTTTAATTGTGTGAATCATTCAGTTGACAACAGAATGGTTTTTTACTATAATAGTAAAGTATATATTGCGGAGAGAAAAACGGTTATCCCGATACTGATAAAAATTTTACAGAAACTGTGATGGAGGAATTATAAAATGTCAAATGTAAAGCAAACGATTCTGACAGATGAGGGCTTGAAGAAACTGGAAGACGAACTGGAACAGCTCAAAACAATTACAAGAAAAGAAGTAGCAGAAAAAATCAAAGTTGCATTGTCTTTTGGAGACCTTTCGGAAAACAGCGAATATGATGAGGCGAAAAATGAACAGGCATTGGTAGAGTCCAGAATTGCACAGATTGAAGCAATGTTGAAAAACGTTAAAATTCTGGATGAACATGAAATATCCAATGATATCGTTTCGGTTGGCTCCAAGGTCAGACTGTTTGATAAAGAGTTTGATGAAGAGGTTGTTTACCAAATCGTCGGTTCAACCGAGGCAGACCCCATGCAGGGTAAAATCTCGGATGAGTCTCCGGTGGGCAAGTTTTTGCTTGGGCACAAAGTGGGCGATGTCGTGGAGGTAGAGACCCCCGGCGGTATTTGCTTATACGAGGTTTTGGAGATTACAAAATAAACATCGGAGAAGGGACGTCAAAGCGCAAATGAACGATAATAAAACAAACCAGCAGATGGAGCCTTCTGTGGAAGAATTCAGCGAGCAGGTACGGATCCGCCGCGACAAGCTGAGTCAGCTAAAGGAATCAGGGCATGATCCTTATCTTTTGACGACGTTTGATGTCAATGCGACGGCGAAAGAAATCAACAGTCAGTTTGAGCAGCTGGAAGGCAAAACGGTTGTGATCGCCGGACGGATGATGAGCCGGCGGATCATGGGAAAGGCCAGCTTTTGTCATATCCAGGACAGTACCGGACGGCTGCAGTCCTATGTCCGAAGAGATGATGTCGGCGAAGAAGATTATGCAGCTTTTAAAAAATGGGATATTGGCGATATTATTGGTATTGCAGGGTTTGTGTTTCGTACACAGACCGGTGAAATTTCCGTTCATGCGAAAGAGATTAAGCTGTTGTCCAAATCTCTGCTCCCTCTGCCGGAGAAATGGCATGGGTTAAAGGATACCGATCTGCGGTATCGGCAGCGTTATGTTGATCTGATCGTAAATCCGGAGGTGCGTGACACCTTTTTAAAGCGCAGTAAAATCATCCGGGAAATTCGCAATTATCTGGATGAGCAACATTTTATAGAAGTAGAAACGCCTACCCTGCAAACAATCGCGGGCGGAGCTGCCGCCCGTCCGTTTATCACACACCACAATGCTTTGGATTTGGAAATGTACCTGCGGATTTCGCTGGAATTGTATTTGAAGCGGCTGATTGTCGGTGGGTTTGACCGTGTTTATGAAATCGGCAGGGTATTTCGAAATGAGGGGACGGACACAAGGCACAACCCGGAGTTTACTTTGCTGGAACTATACCAAGCGTATACTGACTTTAACGGAATGATGGACTTGACAGAAGAAATGATCCGTACGGTGTCCAAAAAGGTCCTGGGGACTGCTCAAATTCGCTATGGCGATCTTGATATAGATCTGGACAAGCCTTTTGCACGGATGTCAATGGTGGAGGCTGTCAAAAAATACGGCAATGTCGATTTCAGTGAAATTACAACGTTGGACGAGGCACGGGCTCTGGCAAAACAGCATCATATTGAATATGAGGAACGTCATAAGTTTGGAGATATTGTGAATCTGTTCTTTGAAACCTACTGTGAAGACAAGCTGATGCAGCCAACCTTTATTACCGGCCATCCGGTTGATATTTCGCCTCTGGCCAAGCGGCAGCCCGGCAATCCACAGTATACAGAGCGGTTTGAATTGTTTATCGTTGGGCGGGAGCATGCAAATGCTTTTTCTGAATTGAACGATCCGATTGACCAGCGGGAGCGCTTTATGGAACAGGCAAGGCTGAAGGCCATGGGAGACGATGAAGCCTGCGATGTGGATGAGGACTTTTTGAATGCTTTGGAGTATGGAATGCCGCCGACCGGCGGGCTTGGGATTGGTGTTGACCGCCTTGTTATGCTGCTGACGGACAGCGCGTCGATCCGGGATGTTTTGTTGTTCCCTACAATGAAGTCCTTACCGAACGACAAGTAAGAAAACCCCAGTATTTATGCGGGTTTCGGGACTTTCCAAACCGAATAAATTTACCTCTTTACACCAAATTTACACCAATCGGTGCTAAAAACGGTGCAGAGACTAAAAAATCGCATAATTTACGGAATGAATGGGCAGTCCCATAGTGGGATTGCCCATTTCTAATAAAGGATACATTCGTATCTGAGTGCAAAAGGAATGTTTATTATGGAATTAAGTGAAAAATTACAAGAGTTGAGGAAAGAAAAAGGACTCACGCAGGAAGAACTTGCGGAAGCGTTATTTGTGTCTCGCACTGCAATTTCTAAGTGGGAATCCGGCAGAGGAGTTCCCAATATCGAGTCATTAAAAGCAATTTCAAAGTTTTTTTCAGTGTCAATAGATGAGTTATTGTCCGGTGAAGAAATACTTAAAATTGCTGACGAGGATAATAAGCAAAAGGAAAAACATACAAGAGACTTAGTGTTTGGTTTACTCGATTGCAGTTTGATTATGTTTCTGTTTCTGCCTTTCTTTGGACAAAAGGGTGATGAGATTATAAAAGAGGTATCTTTACTTTCGCTGACAGGTACCCCGCAGTATATCAAAATACCGTATTTAATTATTGTATTTGGAATTGTACTTACAGGTGTTTTGCTTCTCGCTCTACAAAATTATGAAGCAGTGTTTTGGTTGAAACACAAACATCAAATATCCATTGTGTTAAGCACAGTTGCTACAATAGAATTTATGATAACACTTCAACCTTATGCAGCCTTTTTCACTTTTGTTTTCTTGGCGATAAAGTCTCTGATGCTGATAAAATGGCGATGATACGAAGCGTGTCGCCAATGTGACGGTGAAATTCTTTTCATTTTTATTCATTCCACCTATATTGTAAACAGGCGAAAGCCAAATAATTATGGCAAAGGATTGATAAAAATGAAAAAAGAAAAAAGTCAAAAAGTATTGCTTTCAGGAATAGCAATGGTAGTGTTATTTATTTTGTGGACAGTGGCAATAAGCCTTATTGATGTTCAGCCCATCGGGCCACAAAACTCTTCTGTTGGATTTGCAACCTTGAACGGCTTTATCCACAGCCTGACAGGTGTGCATATGGCAATATATACCGTTACGGACTGGTTAGGACTGATACCGCTTTGCTTTATTTTGGGATTTGCGTTGCTTGGACTTATACAGCTTATTAAAAGAAAAAGCTTATTCAAGGTCGATTCCAGTATTTTGGTGTTGGGAGCATTCTATATTGTTGTAATGGCGGCATATTTGTTTTTTGAATTTTATGTTGTCAATTACCGCCCGGTATTGATTAACGGTTTTCTTGAAGCTTCGTATCCATCATCGACAACCTTGCTTGTTATGTGTGTTATGCCGACAGCTGTTATGCAGCTAAACAGTAGAATTAGAAATACAAAAATGAAAAGAGCATTTGCCTTTGCTTTAATTGCATTTACTGCTTTTATGGTAATTGGCAGGTTGATATCCGGTGTTCATTGGATTACTGATATTATTGGCGGGGCAATTTTAAGTGCGGGTTTAGTGATGATTTATTATAGTGTAACCACTCTTATTGCCCGACAGGAAAGATAAAATTCTAACTGAGGAATCACTTATTGACCTTGAGAGATATTTTCTCCCAAGGTCTTTCTTATTATTCGCAAACTACACCAATCCCGATTTTCTCAATATAATTGGGATAATCACAAAGGAAGGGGTGGTTGTACTATGACGGGCAGTTTAGCAAGCGTTCATCCGGAGCTTATTCCTGAATGGTCAGAGAAGAACTTACCGCTAACGCCGGATAAGATAACCTTCGGTTCAAATAAAAGAGTGTGGTGGAAAGGTGCTTGCGGACACGAGTGGGAAACGAGCGTCAAAGCTCGTTCAAAGGGCGAGAAATGCCCGATATGCTCAGGAGCGAGAGTAATAGAGGGTATCAATGATTTAGCCACATTGAAGCCCCTGTTGGCTCAGGAGTGGTCTAAAAAGAACAAATTAAAGCCTACCGAGGTATCTGTCGCTTCTCATAAGAAGATTATTTGGAAATGTAAACACGGACACGAATGGGAAGCAAGCGTTAAAAGCAGAACGGTAAACGGCACAGGCTGTCCATACTGCTCACATAATAAAGTCCTTGCCGGATTCAATGACCTTGCTTCACAGTATCCCGATATTGCTGCTGAATGGTCTGACAGAAATCTTCCGTTGCTGCCTACAATGGTAACAGCCTTTGCAAACAGTAAGGCTTGGTGGAAATGCAAAGATTGCGGAAACGAGTGGTACACTCTTATTTCAACCCGTTCCGGTGGGAGCAGATGTCCGTATTGTAGCGGATATACATTGCTCAAAGGATTTAATGACTTGGCGACTACGCACCCTGACCTTGCGGCTGAGTGGTCAGAAAGAAATTATCCCCTAATGCCTGATGAGGTAAACGCAAAATCAAGACACAATGTTTGGTGGAAGTGTAAGACCTGTGGCAATGAGTGGAAGTCCGTTATCAATGCTCGTGTAAAAGGAACAGTATGCCCGGTTTGTGCGGACAGGGCGGTTCTTGCAGGATACAATGATTTAGCCACAACGGACAGGAAACTGCTTGCTGAATGGGATTACGAAAAAAACTCTCTGCTCCCGACACAAGTGTCAAGAAAGTCAATGAAAAGTGTGTGGTGGAAATGTTCACTTGGACACTCTTGGAAAGCAAAAATCAGCGACAGAACAATTATCGGAGAAAAATGCACTGTGTGCGAAAACGAATATCGCTCCGTGTTCCCCGGCTTGGCTGTCGCCTATTACGCCAATCAAAAAGGACTAAAGGTACAGCTCGGTTCGGATAAACTATTGGGAATACCTCTTGAAACATACATTCCGTCAGAAAAGCTGGCGATAGAATTTACGAACGGCTCAGAACATATGGAGGTTCTCAAAAGCCACTTATGCAAGCAACGAAATATAAAACTCGTAAAACTCCCTTTTAAGACAACCGAAACGGAAGCGGAGTATGCCGACAGAGTAAAAGCAGTTTTCAAAAGCGTACATATCTTTATTTATTCTGATGTCGAAGCAGATGTTTCGGTAATCAGAGCAAAATTCAATGAATGGAGGAAGCGACTGTGAGAGAAGAAAAGTTCCATATCTATCTTAATGATGACGAATATAGCAGAGTAATACAAACACTTATCCGCTTAAAGAACAGTCTGATTTCACAAGGCAGATACACCGACGGAGTTGACGATGTTCTCTGCAAGGTGCTTTCA
>CALXBC010000019.1 GCA_944386455.1 uncultured Clostridia bacterium
GTGGAGCGTTCGCACCGTAAAGATAATGAAGAATTCTATGCCTCACACAAGTTCTTTTCCTTTCATGATTTCCAAAAACAGCTCGCTGTTCGCCAACGCCAATACAATAACTTCCCTATGAGGCCTCTTAATTGGCGTTCCCCGAAACAGGTCCTTTTTTCTTTCCCAAATCTGTAACACATCATTGACAAACCGACATTCCTGGTATCCTACAAACACCTAATCTCTCTCAAGTTCCAAACATTTTATTTGTCATTATTTACCATATAACAAATCGGCTGATTGTGCTGTCGGCATTGTATTTTCAAAAATTATTCAGATATAATGATATCGTGTTTGCCGAAGGATGTCAGACATATAAGTTACAAAACTGTCAGCTGTGCAATTGTCTGCCGTCACAGTTTAAGAGAATTCCTGAACTTTAAGGTATTAGACCATTTTACCTCTTGTTTTATTACTTTTATGGCAAAACAACACTTTAAAGAAGGATGTAAAAATGACCAGATCAAAGACCACAGAAGAATTAAAAAATGAATTAAAAAAATGCAACAACATCAAAGAGTATTTGACCGAAAATAAAGATTTTTTCCTCAAAACCTCTTTTGTCGAATATCTGGAGCAGCTGATACAGGAAAAAGGATTGAAAAAAAGTGAAATTGTAAAGGACAG
The DNA here is from genome assembly GCA_944386455.1 of uncultured Clostridia bacterium. Taxonomy (GTDB): domain Bacteria; phylum Bacillota; class Clostridia; order Oscillospirales; family Ruminococcaceae; genus HGM13222. The sequence continues at coordinate 670 of CALXBC010000019.1, forward strand.
CGGACTTGACCAAACCTATGCTTATCAGATTCTATCAGGCAAAAAAAATCCCAGCAGAGATAAACTGCTTTGTTTGATGCTGGCCTTGGGGTTAAATGATAAGGAAACGGAAAATTTGCTTTATCTGGCTGGAAAGCCTGCGCTTTACCCCAAAAAGCCACGGGATGTCATCATACTTTACGCACTCAATCATAAATTATCGGTTATTAAAACCGATGAGCTTCTCTATGAGGCCAATGAAAAAACATTACTGGAAAGTCAGTAACAGCTCCGAATGATAAGCAGTCAAAAAGGCAGCCTGAAAGGCTGCCTTTTTGACAGAATATTATATCTTCGCTTTTTTCATAATCTGCTGCATGACTTTGAAAACAAAATAAGCAAGCAGGGAGTTGACCACGGATTTAATTACATTAAACAAAATAATAAACGGCATCAGCTTCAACACTTCTGCTCGCGGTACTCCCATAAAGATTGGCGTCAGTGCGATATTCCACAAAAACATGGTGCCGATCCAAGTCAAAACCCCCGCTGCCAACGATACAATTTCACCGCTCAATGTTTTCCAGTGCTTATAAATATTTCCGACAACCAACACATAGCAGCCTGTAGCAAAAATGTGCATCAAAATTCCGATCCATCCGCTCGAAGCGCTGACCGTCAGTCCCTGCACAACTGCCACCACAACCGTGGTCAAAAGTCCCGCACCAGGTCCATACAGAAAAGTAATCAGAATGATCGGGACATCTGCCATATCATATTCCAAAAAAGCTACCATTGGAAAAATCGGAATATGGAACAGATAAACGAGGATCACCGCAATCGCACTGAACAGTCCAATCATCGTCAGGCGCTGTGTATAGTGTTTTGCCACATTCTTCTGCCCTGGCCGCAGGGGTTCTTGTTTTTGGCTTTGCGTCTGGTTTTTCATTTTGCATCTTCCTTTCAGTGTCTGTTTTCTCAAAACTGAAAGCAACATGGCATGCAAAACGCCCCCGATACGATAGTATCAGGGGCGCAGCATCAGCACACTATGCCGTTTCTTTCATCCGGACTTTAACCGTCGGTACCGAAATTTCATCGGATCGGCTGCCATAACTGGCAGTTCGTGGACTATCACCACCGGTGGAGAATTTCACTCCGCCCTGAAACAGACTCAATTCATAATATTATTTTTATTGATACAGAAAGATCAGTCTTTGTCCTCACAGCCGCATTGGCCATCTTCACAATCGCACTCATCTTCCATTGCATCCAAATCAAATTCCAAATGCTCTCCGCAGTTCGGACATTCCATCTCGCCTTCCTGCAGCATATCGTAATCGACATAGATTGAATCTCCGCAGTTCGGGCAAACGATCTCGTATTCCTCATCATCACAGCAGCCGCATTCGTCCTCATCATAAAAATCCTGTTCCAGCTCGCCGAGATCTTCATCAATTGCATCCACGACTTCCTGCAGCTCGTCATAGGATTCTTCCACATCGACAATGGACAGCGCCATTTCGTCCAAAACATCAAGAATTGCTGTAAACAGCTTTCCTTCTTTTGTGGCAGGATCAATGTCCAAGCCATTCATCAAACCTTTTAAATAAGCTACTCTTTCTGTGATATTGTTCATCCTGTTTTCTTCCTTTCCCGGGCGTATATGCGGGCATTTTACCAGAAAAGCCCAATTCTCCGGCTGCCCCCGCCGGAAGCATATATCATTTGACAGCTGCGTCTTATGCACGCTCCATGTATTCACCGGTTCTGGTATCAACGCGGATCATGTCGCCGGGATTAATGAAAAGCGGTACTTTGATTTCTGCACCGGTTTCCAGTTTTGCCGGCTTGGTCGCATTGGTTGCGGTATCACCCTTAAAGCCAGGATCGGTTTCTGTCACCTCAAGTTCCACAAAGAAGGGAGGCTCTACACCAAACACATTTCCTTTATAGGAAAGGACCTTAACCTCCATATTTTCTTTTACAAACTTAAAGTTGTCTCCCAGCTTGCTTTCATCGATCGGCTCCTGTTCATAGGTCTCCGTATCCATAAAATAATACAGGGAACCGTCGTTGTAAAGATACTGCATATCCTTTCTCTCCACATAAGCGGTAGGAAATTTTTCAGTCGGGTTAAATGTTCTTTCAATCACGGAACCGGTAATGACATTTTTCACCTTTGCGCGTACAAAAGCTGCGCCTTTTCCCGGTTTTACATGCTGAAACTCCACAACCTGAAGGACGTTGCCGTCCATATCAAAAGTCACGCCATTTCTGAAATCTCCAGCTGAAATCATAAGTTACCTCCAAAAAATGTTAAACGGCAATAAGCCATCCTGTTCGTATAATAATAGTTTATCCTATAATTGAAAATTTTTCAACCCCTAATTACAAACTTATCCGTTCTTTTTTTGTTTTTGTCAGATTCCGGCAGCCTTTTTTCTGTACAACCACCATATCTTCGATGCGAACACCAAATTTTCCTTCCAAATAGATCCCCGGCTCAATCGAAAAAAGCATCCCCGGCTTTGCCAACGTTTTGCTTTTAGGAGAGACATTCGGCGCCTCGTGGATTTCCAACCCGATCCCATGACCCGTCGAATGTCCGAAGCAGCCGGCGTAACCATTATTTTCAATCAGCTTACGGGCTGCCGCATCAATCTCTGCACAGGGAACGCCTGCCGCCGCCTTTTCAATTGCCGCAAGCTGGGCTTTCAAAACAGTATCATAAACGCGTTCCTGTTCCGACGAAACACTGCCGATCGAAACCGTCCGGGTCATATCGCTGTGATAGCCGTCAATCACCGCACCGAAATCAATCACAATGAAATCCCCGTCCTGTACCGGCTTGTCAGTCGGTACCGCATGGGGTACCGCCGAATTTTGCCCGGATGCGACAATGGTATCAAAGGACAGTGCCTCTGCGCCGAGCTTCCGCATGGTATAGTCAAGGTACAATGCAATCTCACGCTCTGTGCGGCCTGCCTTTATATAATTGAGTGTTTCGTCAAATGCCCGCTCCGCAATCTCCTGTGCAGCGCAAACCGCCTGAATTTCTTCCTCGGATTTGACCAGACGGTCTTCCAGAAGCAATTCCTGAAAACGGCTGTCGTCCAGCAGCTTCGCTTCCGTAAGCTGTTTCTTTACCCCCTTGAATTCCTCCAGTGTCATTGACGCAGTTTCCACTCCGGCAGTCCAAAGACCGTTTGAAATAAACAATCTGTTAAGCTGCTCAGACAAATTCTCCGTCAGCAGCACTTCACAGTCAGAAATTTTCGCCTTTGCGTGCTCATAATACCGAAAATCAATGAAAAACCAGCTTTTTTCACGAGATACCAGCAGCACACCCGCAGAAGACGGAAAACCCGTATAATATCTTCTTGCTGTTTCAGATGTGATAATTCCGGCGTGTAAATCCTCAGGCAGACGCTGTGCCAGCCTTTCCAATCGTGTCATGGTCGGTTTCTCCCCTCCACAGTACTCAAATAATATTTTTCAGTCCCTGCAATGCGAGCAAATAGCTGTATTTTCCAAATCCTGAGATCTGCCCAACACAGGCAGGTGCAATCACAGATTTGCTGCGGAATTCTTCCCTGCCGTGAATGTTGGAAAAATGCACCTCAACACAGGGAATTTTGATTGCCGCAATCGCATCACGAATCGCATAGCTGTAGTGGGTGTAGGCACCGGCATTGATCACGATGCCGTCAAATTCATGCCGAGCCGCATGGATACGGTCGATCAGTTCTCCCTCACTGTTAGACTGAAAGGTCTCGCATTCCAGCCCCAGCTGAGTCGCAAAATCAAGGATCTGCAAGTTGATCGACTCAAAGCTCTCTTTTCCATAAATGCTGGTCTCCCGTTCTCCCACCATATTGATGTTCGGCCCATGAAGCACCAAAATCCGCTTTTTCATGATTCCCATATTACAACAACCTTTCTTCCGGCAGCAGCGCCGGATGATTATTTCAGGTATTTCAAATACATTTTCTGCATCGTTGCCGCATCTTCGGCCTGGGTACCCGCACTTTCACAAATAAAGGTCGGCGACAGCCCGCGCTTTGCAATCAGTTCTGCTAACGGTTCAAACTCGGGACCATATGTCTGATCGTCGAACAGCAAATGCCGCTTTTCGCCGCCGTTTTGGGTATATTCTATTTTACTGAAATGAGAGTGAAAACACCGCAAGCGGTCTGTTCCCAGCTCATTTCCGATTGTGTCCAGTATCTTCGCATAGTCCGCCGCGGTTTTCAGGCTGCCCAGAGTCCGCGCATTCAGATGTCCAAAGTCGATACACGGCAAAAAACTGTCATCCGCCTTGCATAGCTCCATGACCTCATGAAGATCTCCCAGCTGGTTGAACTTTCCCATGGTTTCCGGGCAAAGAATGATATCATCCAGTCCTTCAGAACGCATCGCCATGGCTGCCCGTACCAGAGTGTCCTTTGCCAGCTCCAGCGCTTCCTCACGGCTGATCTTTCCCGCAGAACCGGAGTGGACCACGACACGCTTCGCACCAAGCAGTCTCGCTGCGCGGGCAGACTGCAGAATATAATCAATGCTGTTATCCCGTTTTTCCTTTTCCGTGCTGGAAAGGGAGATATAGTACGGTGAATGGAGACTTACCGTGATCTGATATTTTTCTGCTTCCCTGCGGAACACCGCTGCCGCGCTTTCGCTGACACGCACCCCATGACCGCATTGATATTCATATGCAGTCAGCCCAAAGCTGCTGACAAAAGCCGGGGCTTCTGCTGTCTTTTTGTGTCCCGCTTCTGCAAAGCTGTCGCTATTTCCCGCAGGACCAAACAATGCACGCATCTGTGATTCTTTCCTTCCCTTATTTTTTCATCAGTCTTTTTTCCAATCCCCTTTTAAAACGGAAAAACGGACCGTCTTCCAAATGAAGCGGTTCCGTCAGGATGGAACGCATCCCTTTCCATTTACCGCCCAAAATATCTGTAAAAAGCTGATCCCCCACAATTGCGACCTGTTGCGGCGCTAACCCGAATTTTTTACAGGCTCTCGTCATTCCTATCGTAAGAGGCTTGCAGCCGCGGGCAACATAATCCAGGCCAAGCAGATCGGCAAAAGGCTTTACCCGCCGCTCCGAATTGTTGGATACGATCATCATAGGAATATCTGCTTTTCGCATCTGATCCAGCCATGCAAGGACACCCTTGCCGGGAACAGGATTTCCGTGTGTTGTCAAGGTGTTGTCTACATCCAGGACAAGTGCCTTGATCTGATTCTGCTGCAAAAATTCAGGCGTAATTTCGGTAACACTTGAAAAACAAAATTCAGGAACAAACAGTTTCAACTTTTCCTGCCCCCTTTTTTCAGAATTTACAAGCCGCAAACAAAAAAGGTGTAACAAATGTTACACCTTTTTACGCCGCGTTAAACGGTAATTGATAAGTTTTATTTAAACTTACGTTTGCGAGCCGCCTCAGACTTCTTTTTGCGCTTTACGGAAGGCTTTTCGTAATGCTCTCTTTTGCGAACTTCGGCAAGAACGCCATCTTTAGAGCAGGATCTCTTAAATCTTCTGAGAGCGCTGTCCAAAGACTCATTCGGTTTCAGATCAATTTTAGCCACTTTATTCCCTCCCTTTGCCGCAGCGGCAGAGGTATACCACTGATTGTGTAACATGTATATTATACAGATAATATAACCGATTGTCAAGCAAATATCGATAATTAGGAGTAACTCACAAATTTTTTATTTGCCATTCGTCATAACAAACATTTTTCAATGAAATATTTCCCGGTATTTTCATTATTTCACCACAATATTGATGATTTTTCCGGGAACATAGATTTCTTTGACAATTATTTTCCCGTTCAGAACGCCGGCAATCTTCGCGTCTGCCTTCGCCACAGCGATTGCAGCTTCCTTGGAAACACCTGTCGCAAGATTAATTTTCCCGCGCAGTTTTCCATTCACTTGAACCGCGACCTCCACTGTATCTTCCACACATTTTGCAGGATCATAACGAACCCATGCCGCTTTGGCAAGCAGCCCGCTGTTGCCCAGCTGATGATAAATTTCCTCAGTGATATGCGGAGCAAACGGATTGAGCAGCGTAATAAAATCTGTATACTCCCGCCGGTTGATCGTTCCCGTGTCGGTAATATCGTTCAGAAGTGCCATCATAGCAGCAATTGCCGTATTGAACTTCATTGACTCAATGTCTTCCGACACCTTCTTGATCGTTCTATGGAATACGGTTTCTAATTCAGGACGGTATGCGTCTCCCTCTGTCAGACAGTCCTGAAGTCCCCAGACTTTTTCCAGGAATCGTTTGCATCCCTTGATGCTGGAGGTACTCCACGGCGCAGACTTTTCAAAGTCACCAATGAACATTTCATACAACCGCATCGTATCGGCCCCGTATTCCCGGATAATATCATCCGGATTGACCACATTGCCGCGGGACTTGCTCATTTTTTCGCCGTTTTCACCCAGGATCATACCATGGCTGGTCCGCTTGGCATAGGGCTCCTTACAGCTCACTACACCAATATCATACAAAAACTTATGCCAGAAACGGGAATACAGCAGATGCAGCGTGGTATGCTCCATTCCGCCATTATACCAATCAACCGGAAGCCAGTAGTCAAGCGCCTCTTTTGATGCCAGCTCGTTCTGATTATGCGGATCGCAGTATCGCATAAAATACCAAGAGGATCCGGCCCACTGCGGCATGGTATCGGTTTCCCGCTTTGCGGGACCTCCGCAGTGCGGGCAGGTCGTATTGACAAAGCTGTCGATTGCAGCAAGCGGAGACTCTCCGTCCTCAGTCGGTTCATAGGAATCCACCTCGGGCAGCCGGAGCGGAAGCTCGCTTTCCGGCAATGGAACATAACCGCATTTTTCACAATATACAATCGGGATCGGTTCACCCCAGTAACGCTGACGGGAAAACACCCAGTCACGCAGTTTAAAATTGACCTTGGGGTGTCCTTTCCCCTCTTTTTCCAGCCAGCTGACAATCGCTTTTTTGGCTTCTTCCACTGTCATGCCGTCCAGCATTCCGGAGTTGACCATCACGCCGGTTTCACAGTCGGTAAATGCCTCTTTGGTAATGTCGCCGCCCTGAACGACTTCCACGATCGGCAGGCCGAATTTTTTGGCAAACTCATAGTCACGGGTATCATGTCCCGGAACCGCCATAATCGCACCGGTGCCATAAGAAACGAGAACGTAATCCGAAATAAAAATCGGAATCTCTTTTCCATTAACGGGATTGATGCCGCATACGCCCTTAAGCTCGACACCGGTTTTCTCTTTCGCCAGCTCTGTCCGTTCAAAGTCGGATTTTTTCGCAGCTTCGGCCTGATAGGCTTTGATTTCTTCCGGATTTTCAAGCTTATCCGCCCATTTTTCAATATAAGGATGCTCTGGAGAAATAACCATATAGGTAGCGCCAAACAGGGTATCCGGGCGGGTCGTGTAAATCGTCAGCTTATCGCCGGCTGTGGTGTCAAAATCCACCTCGGCGCCGGTCGAACGTCCAATCCAGTTTTTCTGTGAGGTTTTGACGCGTTCGATATAATTCACATCGTTCAGATCGTCGATCAGCCGCTGTGCATATTCTGTAATTTTGAGCATCCACTGGCTCTTCACCTTATGGACAACCTCACCGCCGCAGCGTTCACAGACGCCGTTGACTACCTCTTCGTTTGCAAGTACAACCTTACAGGATGTACACCAGTTGACGGACATCTCCTTTTTATAAGCAAGTCCTTTTTTAAACAGCTGTAAAAAGATCCATTGTGTCCATTTATAATATTCAGGGTCTGTTGTGTTGATCTCCCTGTCCCAATCAAAGGACAAGCCGAGCGATTTCAGCTGTTGCTTAAATCGAGCGACATTCTGCCTCGTTACGATTTCAGGGTGAATCTTATTTTTAATGGCATAATTTTCAGTCGGCAGGCCAAACGCATCCCATCCCATCGGATACAGGACGTTATAGCCCTCCAGCCGGCGTTTGCGCGCCACAATATCCAACGCCGTGTATGAACGCGGATGGCCGACATGCAGTCCCTGCCCCGACGGATAAGGAAATTCAACCAGTGCGTAATACTTGGGCTTCGTAAAATCATTTTCAGCAGCAAAAGCCTTTTGTTCGTCCCAAATCTGCTGCCATTTCTTTTCTATTTCAGAAAAGTCGTACTTCATGAAACACAACCCTTTCAAAAATTCTGTCTTTATTTCAGCAATGCGTCCATATCGACCATTTCACCATCAGACCACAGCCGCTCGAGAGAATAAAATTCTCTGGTTTGGGTCTGAAAAATATGAATCACAACATCAAGATAGTCCAGCACGATCCAGTTTGCAGTCTGATACCCCTCAACCTTATAAGGCCTCAGTCCCATTTCACCGAGCTTGAACTCCACCTCGTCTGCCATAGCGCGCACCTGTGTATTGCTGTTCCCGCTTGCTATTATAAAATACTCTGCCAGTATTGTCAAATCTTTGATCTTGATTGCTGTTAGCTGTTCTGCTTTTTTGCCATCCAAAATTTTGACCGCATTTTTCAGGATTTCGTTTGATGTCATTCTTTGTTTTACTTCCTTTCTAGCTCAGCTGCCCGCAGTCTGCTCACCGGACAGCCCGGCCAACGGCTTATTGGGATCCTCTATCGTTATTTTGTCCGTGATTTGTATAATACCCAATTTTTCTGCCGGGACAGCACCGGAATAGGGGCGGAAATATTCATTCAGCATATCGGCAGTTGCTTGCTTATTCATTCCAAAAACATCTTGTCTTGCACCGCTTTCCGTCCGATATCTTAAATAGTGCCCGGGGGGAGAGTGAAAAACAATGTTTTCCTTTTTCAGGTCCTTTGCCGTCGTTGCCAGAGAAAGCATTTCTCCAATTGTGAAATCCGTGCTGACATTCTTCGCAAGAGTGGGCAGAAGATTCAAAACATCCCAAAGCCCGGAAGCCAGCAGACGGTCAACCAAACCGGCAATAAAAATTTTCTGATTCTTCTGACGGGTGATATCTGCGTTAGCAAAAGCACCGCGTTCACGAACAAAGGCCTGCGCCTGCTCTCCGTTCAGGGTCTGTTTCCCCTCCTTAAAAACAAAGGTTTTCCCGCTGGTTTTTTTCGTTGTTGTAAAACCTTTGTCCAGGTTGATTTCAACACCGCCCAGTTGATCCACGATTGTACGGACGTCATCCATTCCCACCGTCACATAATGATCCACTGTCAGTGCAAAATTCCCATTGATTGCTGCAATCAGTCCGTTGATTCCGCCATCCTTTTGATTGTAAATTCCATTCATCTTGTTAAGCCCGCCGGTATGATATTTGTCATCCACATAAGTGTCACGCGGAAACTGCAAAATGTTCAGCTTTTGATGCGCAATATCATAACTGCACAGCATCATTACATCAGAGAGGCGATTGCTGCGTCCCTTGGCCTCACTGTCGTAGTCCACGCCGCACAGCAATATATTCATCATTTTATCCTTCACTTTTTCCGGGGTCTTATATGATTCCGTCATCTGCGTATTGTTTCCGCCCATCTGCTCTGCGCTGTGAAAGGGGCTGGAATGATACAGCGCAGTCAGCAAAAGCGTCAAAATGATAAAGACCGCTAAAACCACAGTCAGTGCGACTAATCCTTTTCTTCTTCCCCTTCTTTTTCTGCGGCTGACCGCGTCCAGTTCTCTCATCCAAACATTCCCCCGGAGCTTATATTACATTTACTGCATCGGCTGTGCGTCATCTTCCACCGTTGTCGTATCAAAGACCTGCTTGATTCCCAGTTCGCTGACAGCTACCGGATCACTGTGCGGCCGGAAATACTGGTTAAGCAGCTCCGCCGTCTTTTCTGCATTCATCGAAAAGACGGAATACCCGTCATAGGAACCGTATTTTCCCGGAAGAGAGTGGAAAATAATATTTGATTTTTCCAGTCCCTGGGCCATTTTGGCAAACTCCAGGATGGTGTTCGGCGTCATATCTGTCCCTACCATTCCAACCAGCGTCGGCACCATCTTGGCAAGATCTGCAGCGGTTGCTTCCAGCAGACGGTCCATCAAAGCAGAAAGAAATACCCGCTGGTTTTTCTGCCGTGTGGCATCTCCGCCCGGTACATGCTTCCGTTCACGAACAAAGGCCTCTGCGGTCTGGCCGTCCATCAGCTGTGTACCTTTTTTGATCTTATAGCCGTCCACTGAGGTAAATGCATAATCCGAGGTGATTTCAAGGCCGCCCAGTGCGTCCACGATATCACGAAAATCTTCCATCGTTACCGTAACATAATGGTCGATCGGCAGTTTGAAATTTTCATTAATTGCAGTCACAAGGCCATTAATTCCAGCCTTGTTGCCATATTTTTTAATTGACTGGTTATAAATCGCATTTATCTTATGAGTACCGCCCGTCGGGTATTTGTCCTCATCCACCACAGTATCACGCGGAATCTGAAGAATATTGACCTTTTTGGCCGAAATGTCATAATTGACCACCATGATAACGTCAGTCAGGTTGGTGCCACGGCCCTTGTCCTTATCCACACCGCAGAGCAGAAAATTGACCTGCTTGTCCCGAATGCTCTCTTCTGTTGCATAGGAATTATTAAAGCCGCCTTCTCCCACTTGGGAATCCTGAAAAATACTGGAATTCATCAGTGCAATGACTGCCAGCGCAAGGACTGCCACCACAATCATAATGATGGCTATCGTCAGCATGACTTTATCCCCAGTCCGCATCTTCTTCTTTTTTTTGGTTCTTACCGTTGACATAAAGCTCCTCCATAACAGTCTGCATCCATTTCTGAACGCAGTTCATTATATGCTGCTATTGAATCCGGATGCAGATACTTTTTTCGATGAATCAGATCGCAGATTAAAAATTCAAGTACATAAAGCATCGCTTGCTCCAGACTTTGCCCGGATAGCTTTCGCACCGTTTCCACATCGGGATAATTGCGGTCTGCTGATGCAAGATCCGCCACAAAAATAATCTTTTCCAAAGCTGACATTCCCGCGCGGCCGGTCGTATGATACCGCACCGCATTCAACACATCGGCATCCTCAACCTGCAGCACTGTTTTGAGATAAGCAGCCCCCGCAATCGCATGATACAGCGGCGGACTTTTTTTCTCGATACTGGTTAGCATTATACCACCATTTTTTATGGTTTGCAACTGAAAATCCAAATTGTCATTTTTACAGATATCATGTAACAAACCTGTCATTTTTGCAATCTTTTCGTCATATCCGTATCTCCCGGCCAGCAGCTGCGCGCACTCCGCGACACAAACACTGTGACGGAGCCGCTCGGGCTTGAGCCGCTCAGACAGAATACGCATTGCATCTGCTTCTGTAAAAGGAAAAATCATTGTTGTTCCGTTCCTTTCTTTTCTGCAAAAAGAACATGGCTATTTGCTGTATAAATCATGCTCCCGAATATAGGACAGCACTTTCGTATCAAGCATCCCGCTGACATCCCGTCCTTTTTTCAGTCTCTCCCGCACCTCAGTTGACGAGATTTCAAGCACCGGAATATCCAACACAAACGCCTGTCCCCCCAGCAGCTCGAGCTGCTTCTTTTCTGCTTCAAGCTCCTTCATCCGGCTATTCTCCCGAGCGGCTGTGATCAAAGCGGTTATTTTCAGCATTTTTTCCCAGCAATACCAGCTGCGGAACGTTAGAAACATGTCGCTTCCCATAATCAGATAAAAGTTTCCATTCGGGTATTCTTTTTTCAGCTGAACCAGCGTATCATAGGTATAGCTTTTTTTTGGGCGCTTGATCTCAATATCGCTGACCGTAAGAAGCGGATTATCCTCAGCAGCAAGGCGGCACATTTCAAGCCGGTATTTGTCCTCAGCAAGGTCTGGTGCCTGCTTATGAGGCGGAACTCTGGTCGGAATCAGCAGCACCCTGTCAAAGGAGAAAGCGCCGCAGCATGCTTCTATCAGATGGATGTGGCCCTTATGGATGGGATTAAAGGTACCGCCGAAAATCCCGATCTTCTCCATTTTTTGTCACGCTCTTTTCCACTGCGGCATTCGGGACTACCATTCCAGCACCGGATGCTCCTTATTTTTCTTATACAGCACAAATTTTGTGCCAATGACCTGTACGACCTCTGCGTCCAGGTCGCGCGCCAGGGAATCCGCCGCTTCTCTTGCGCTGAGCAGTGAATTTTCCAGCACTCTGCCTTTGATGATCTCACGCTTGGCGATCGCATCCGCAGCCTGCTTCACTACAGCATCTCCGATCCCGCTTTTCCCGATCTGCAAAATCGTGTCTTCCTTGCTGGCGATCCCACGCAAAGCAGCTCTGTCTTTACTTGTCAGCATATTATTTCCGTTTATCTCCTTTTCTTATTTGTTCTGTAAAAGCCTTTCAAGCTGTTCCAAAGCCCTGCCCCGGTGACTGATTGCGTCTTTTTCCGCCGGAGAAAGCTCCGAAAAGCTCTGGTTCCCCACCATAAAAATCGGGTCATAGCCAAAACCGTTGCTGCCCCGCGGACCGTAGCCGATCACTCCGGGACATTCTCCCCGCAGAGTATGTCCTTGTCCGTTTTCGTCAATATAATAAAGTACACACACAAACTGCGCTGTCCGTTGTTCCGGCGGTACATTTTCCAGCTCCCGCAGCAGCTTTTGGTTCCGGTCTGCGTCGGTTGCGTCCGGTCCCGCATAGCGTGCAGAATAGACACCCGGCGCACCGCCCAGCGCATCTACCGCCAACCCGGAATCATCTGCAACGGTCGGAAGTTCGGTCAGACGATAGACCGCTTCCGCTTTCAGCCTGGCATTTTCTTCAAAAGTGGTTCCTGTTTCCTCTACCTCTAAATCTGCTCCCGCATCCTTTTGTGAGATGACCTCATAGCCGAGCGGAGCCAGTACCCGTGCAAATTCCGCAGCTTTATGCGGATTGTTGCTTGCAAGCACCAGTTTCATCACATTCCCGCTTTCAAAAAGTATTTATTCGTCAAATAATGCATCGACAAACTCGCCCGGTACAAAAGGCTGTAAATCGTCGATCTGTTCTCCTACCCCGATATATTTTACCGGCAGGCCCAGTTCATCCTTGATGGCAATCACAATGCCGCCCCGCGCTGTCCCGTCCAGCTTGGTCAGCACAATGCCGGTGATTCCTGCCGCTTCCTGAAACTGACGTGCCTGATTGACCGCATTCTGACCGGTCGTTGCATCCAGCACCAGAAGCACCTCTGTATCACAGCCTGCCGCTTCCCGCTCAATCACACGGGAAATTTTGGCAAGCTCGTCCATCAGATTCTTCTTATTGTGCAAGCGCCCTGCCGTGTCACAGATAACCACATCGCAGCCTCTTGCCTTTGCTGCTGCGATGGTGTCAAAAACCACCGCGGCAGGATCGGCTCCTTCTCCGTGTCTGACAAGCTCAACACCTGCCCGGTCTGCCCAAATCTGAAGCTGGTCGATTGCAGCGGCGCGAAACGTATCAGCCGCGCCCAAAATCACTTTTTTTCCATCAGCCTTCAAATTGGCCGCCAGCTTTCCGATAGTAGTGGTTTTGCCGACTCCGTTGACCCCGATTACCAATATCACCGAAGGCTTTGTGGAAAGATGAAGGGTTTCATCTCCGGTTACCATCTCAGTGACGATCGCTTTCATTTCATCCTTAATCAGCGCAGGATCACTGATTTTATTTTCCTTTACCCGTTGACGCAGCTTATCGCAGATCCTTGCCGAGGTCACAACACCAACATCTGACATGATAAGGATTTCTTCCAATTCCTCAAACAGTTCCTCATCGATCTTCCGGAAGGAACCCAGCACCCCTTCAACCTGCTTCATCATGGAATCCCGGGTCTTTTTTAACCCATTTTTGATCTTGCTGAAAATTCCCATTATGGCGTTCCTGCCTTTCTGAATCATTATGTAGTGCAAAAATGTCACTGGATGTTTTTCATGCCGAGCTGTTCTTCGACCTCAGACACCCGCAGCGTCAGCAGCTTGGAAACACCCTGCTCCTGCATTGTGACGCCATAAAGGACATCTGCTTCTTCCATGGAGCCGCGGCGGTGGGTGATCAGAATAAACTGCGTTTTATCACTCATCAGCCGCAGATAGTTGGCGTACTTGACCACATTGACATCGTCCAGAGCCGCCTCAATCTCGTCAAGGATGCAAAATGGAGACGGCCGTACCTTCAATATGGCAAAATAGATGGCGATTGCAACAAATGCCTGCTCCCCGCCGGACAGCGACGCAAGATTTTTGATCAGCTTCCCGGGCGGCTGTACTCTGATTTCGATACCGGATTCCAACACATTGTCGGGGTCGGTCAGCAAAAGCTCTCCTTTCCCGCCGCCAAACAACTCCGTAAAAATCCGTCCGAAGTAGTCATTGATCTTTTGGAAACTCTCGGTAAAAATATCTTCCATTTTCGCGGTCAGATCAGAAATCAGCGAGATCAGCTCACTTTTGGATTCCTCGACGTCACCGATCTGCCGGTTCAAAAATTCATATCGTTCGGAAACCTCTTTATACTCCTCGATCGCGCCGACATTCACGCTGCCGAGCGCCCTGATTTTAGACTTGACCTCGTTCAGATCCCGCTGCGCAGTGATGATGTTTTCGACATCCACTGCAATTGCTGCGGCTTCGCTGCGGGTCAGCTGATATTCTTCCCACATTTTTGCGATAATTTCGTCATATTCCTTCTGGATGGAAATTTTGCGTTCCTCCAGCCGTGCCAACTCCCGCGATACCTCTTCCCGTTTGGCAGAGACCTCCCGTTCCGTGCTCCGCAGTGTTGTTGTCTGTCCCTCATATTCTCCGCGCCGACGGTTCACATCAGTGATTCTGGCATCCAATTCAGCCGCGGCAGAACGGCCGGTCTGAATCTTTTGCTCATACTCCTTGATCTTGGCCTGGCTGTCTGCAATCTGTGCTTCGAGTCCGGCAATGGAAGCAGTCAGCGCTTCTCTTTGCTCTTTTGCGTTTTTCCTGCGGCCGGTGATATCCGCGATTGCCTGCTCCAAATTTTCAATATCCTTTGCCAGTTCTGTCTGCTCGATACGACAGTCAGAGATACAGTTTGAAAGCGTTTCCCGTTCTTTGGCAGAATCGTCTTTAGAACCGCTGTTTTGCTGCAACTCTGCCGAAATTGCTTCTGCCTGCACAGAAAGTGCTTTCAGCCGCTCATCCCATGCCAAAAGCTCATTTGTCAGCTCCGCGTTTTTCTGCTTCATCCGTGCGATTTCGGCATCGACGTCATCAAGCTGCCGCTCATCCTCAGCAATAATATGCTCCAGCCGCTTTTGTTCTCCCTCAAAGCGGATCTGGTCTTCTTTCAGGACCTGGATTTCACTTCTGACCGCCTCAACTTCTGCGTTCAGGCGGCTGACCTCGGCAGCCAGCTCTGATAGCCTGCTTTCCGCTTCTGTCCTTTTTCCGCCAAGCTCTCCGGCCTCTGCTTCCAGACGGGAAATATCGTTCTTTCGGCTGAGAAGCCCGTTGCTTCTGTTTTGGGAGCCTCCTGTCAGAGAACCGCCCGCATTCACGACCTGTCCATCCAGTGTCACGATCTTAAACCGATAATGGTACTGTCTGGCAATCCCCACTGCGGCATCCAAATCTTCCGCAATGACGATACGGCCAAGCAGGGATTTGATGATGCCGTCGTATTCAGGCTCCGCCTTGACCAGTTCAGAGCCTAGCGCTGTAAAGCCTGGACAGGCTCTCAGCCCGTTTTCAGACAGTTCGCTTCCTTTCACTGATGTCAGCGGCAAAAAAGTCGCCCTTCCGCCGTTCTGTTCCTTCAGCAGCCGAATGGCAGCCTTGGCAGTTCCCTCATTGTCGCATACCAGATGCTGCATGGCGCCGCCCAGCGCGGTCTCAACTGCCACAGAATAAGCGGCTTCCACCTCGATCAGCTGGGAGACGGTTCCCAATACTCCCCTCAGTACGCCTGCCCGCGCCTGCTTTAATACAGATTTGACGCTGTAAGCATAGCCCTCCATGCTCTGTTCCAAGTCCCTGAGCAGCT
The DNA here is from genome assembly GCA_944386455.1 of uncultured Clostridia bacterium. Lineage (GTDB taxonomy): Bacteria > Bacillota > Clostridia > Oscillospirales > Ruminococcaceae > HGM13222. Next base: position 16,665 of record CALXBC010000019.1, read on the forward strand.
TGGCTTTCTGCTGCTTTTCCTTCACCTGTAAATCGAGCGCGTGGACTGTTTTTTCAAGCTCCTCCTGTTTCTGCGAACGGGAACTCTGCTTCAGCTCATAGCCTTTCAGCGAGTTTAACAGCTGCTGCTCTCTTTCCGCCATTTTTTCCAATGAGGCTCTGTTTTCCTCAAAATCATTCTTTGCCTGCTCCAATTCCTGCTGCTTGAAAACAACGCCTTCCCGCACCGCTTCCAGCTGGCGTTCGTTTTCACGGATCACATTTTCCGCGTTGTTTTTCTTGAATTGGAGTTCCGTCTGTTCGAGTACCGTGCGGTTCAGCCTTTCATTCAGTTCTGCAATTTTAGTTTCAAATGCTTCACTTTTGGCATTCAGATGCAGCAGTCGTTCCTCAGATTGCATCAGCCGCTGTTCAACCGTATCGGCTTCTTCCTGTTTCTTTACGATTTGTGCCTTTTTATCCGCAATCTCCTGTTCCGCCCCGCTGTCTGACAGCTCCAGCGAAGCGATACTGGCCTGCACGTTCTCAATATTGGCGCTCAAATGGCTGATATCATTCTCAAGTACCGCTATATGACTGCCTTGTTCAGAAATTTCAGTCTCGATACCGGCCTTTTCATCCCGCATTGCTTCGATATCGGACAGACATTTCTGCATTGCAGCATAAGTGTCCTCGATTTGTGTCTCAATCTCCTCGATTTGCTGTTCCAGCCGGTCATAATCCCGGCGGCAGACCGTAATCTTATCTTCCTGATCAGAAAGGTTCCGATTGGATTTGTCCAGCGTTTTGGTCCAAAGGGTGATTTCCAGCACCTTTTTCTGCTCCGCAAGCTTTAAAAAGCGTTGTGCTTTCTCGGACTGTTCCTTCAACGGTCCGACTCGGTCTTCCAGCTCAGCCAAAATATCCCGCAGCCGAACAAGATTTTCTTCCGCCTGTTTCAGCCGTTTTTCGGATTCACTTTTCCGATAGCGGAACTTCGTAATACCTGCGGCCTCCTCAAAAATTTCCCGCCGCTCTGTGCTTTTGGCACCCACGATCTCTGCGATTTTGCCCTGTCCAATGATGGAATAGCCATCCTTTCCAAGGCCGGTATCCATCAGCAGCTCATTGATATCCTTCAGCCGCACCGGCGCGCCGTTAATCAGATATTCACTTTCCCCGGAGCGATAATATTTTCTGGTCAGACTGACTTCATCACTGTCCACTCCCAGCGTTCGGGAGGTATTGTCCAGCGTCAGGGTCACCTCTGCAAAGCCCTGCTGTTTTCTCAGTGCCGTTCCGTTGAAGATGACATCTTCCATTTTATCGCCGCGCAGCGTTTTATTCGACTGCTCGCCAAGCACCCAGCGCACAGCGTCGCTGATATTGCTTTTTCCGCTTCCATTCGGACCGACCACAGCGGTCAGTCCTTTGTTGAATGTCAGCTTTGTTTTATCCGGAAAGGATTTAAAGCCCTGCAATTCCAAAGATTTCAACAGCATATTGTAACAGTATCCTTTCTTTCTGCCGTTCTTACCGTGAGACTCCGTTCCGGTAAGCTTTCATCCCGCCGCAGACGCAGGCGGTATCCTGCCTGTTCCAAACGGAGCATATTCCGTCTGGACTGTCCGACCAGCCTTGACACGTCCCGCGGATTCACCGCCACCTCAGCTTCTTTCATGCCCAGCTGTTCCAGCTTTTCCAGCAGTCCCCGGTAAAAAAGCTCCCCTTCACACAATTCCCGAAACGCCGGATGATAAGCACCTGCCACCATATTTTGCTCCAGCTCCCGGGAAGCATGCAGCCCGACACGGATAACCCGGATTCCGGCCTGCACAAACTTTTGCATCAGCTGCGCCGCCAGCGGAACAGTATCATCCACCCCGGGCGGATGATAAATCCCAGCCTCATACAGTCTGCACAATTCTGTCCCACGAATCACCACCGTCGGATAGATTCGCACTGTGTCGGGACGGCAGCCGATCAATGCTTCCGCAGTATGGTATGCGCTTTCTTTGCTGTCTCCATACAGGCCCGTCATCATCTGAAGCCCCAAAGAAAACCCATACGCCCGCAAAAGCTGCGAGGCCTCTATGGTCTGTGCAGCCGTATGTCCCCGCCTGTTTAAGGCAAGCACATGATCGTCCATGCTCTGTGCTCCCAGCTCGACCGCCGATACCCGGTATTGCCGCAGCAGCCGCAGAATCTCCTCCGAAACAGCGTCCGGACGGGTCGAAATACGGATCCCCGCCAGTTTGCCGGCGCCGCAAAACGGAGCCGCTGCTTCCAGCAGCCCAAGCATGGTCTCCCGGTCAATAGCGGTAAAGCTTCCTCCGAAAAAGGCAACCTCTGTATTTTGCCGCTGCTGCTGTGTCATGTGCTTCAGTGCATGACCGCAAACCTCCCGCACTTCCTGAGGCTGCGGCTGTCTGCTTGCCCCGGAAATGCTCCGCTGGTCACAGAAGCTGCAAACATGCGGACAGCCGAGATGCGGAACAAAAAATGCAATATTAGAGTGTTTCATAGCCCATCAGCTCCAGCGCCTCTTTCGCCGCCAGCTGCTCCGCCTGTTTTTTGCTCTTGCCGCTTCCTCTGCCGATGACATTTGAATTGAGATGGACCTCGACCTCAAAGGTCTTGTCATGATCCGGACCGCTTTCGCAGATCAGTACATACTCCACCTTTTCCTCGCGGTTCTGCTGGATGATCTCCTGTAAAGTCGTTTTATAGTCGTTTAACCCCTTTGCCTGTTTCAGACTCAAATGCTCCGGGATAAAGCGCAGCACAAATTTCGTCGCTTCATCCATGCCGCCGTCCAGATAAATAGCGGCAAGCAGCGCCTCAAATGCGTCCGCAATGATGGAAGGCCGTTCCCGCCCGCCGGTCATCTCTTCCCCTTTTCCCAGCAGAAGGAACTCGTTTAGTCCAAACTGTAGGGCGAATTCATACAGTGATTTTTCACACACTAAAGAAGCGCGCAGCTTGGTCAGTTCTCCCTCCGGCAGATGGGTATAGTGGGTGAACAGATGCTGTGCCACAATGATGGACAGCACGCTGTCTCCCAAAAATTCCAGCCGCTCGTTGCTCCGCTTCTTTTTTCCTTCATTGGCATAAGACGAATGGCTCAGTGCCTCATGCAGCAGCTGTTTGTTCTTAAAATGATAATGTATTCGTTCTTCCAATCCGTCCATTCTGACCTTGCACCGATCCTTTATATCATTTCTTCGCGTCATTGCGCCGTTTTTTCTTCCTTCGGCGCTTCCGCCAAAGCAGCCTTGATGTCTTCGATCACGTTCAGACGGCAAAAGTCATGTGCCTGCCGGATCGCGTTTTTAAAAGCCTTGGCATTGGAACTGCCATGCGCCTTGATGACAGGCCTGGAAATTCCCATCAGCGGTGCACCGCCGTATTCCGTGTAGTCCATCTTCTTTTTAAACGACTTCAGCTGCGGCTTCATGATCAGCGCAGCCAGTTTTGTCAGTGTCCCCTTCAGAAACATTTCTTTGATATTTCCCACCAGTGTCAGTCCAAGGCCTTCGGTCAGCTTCAGCACTACGTTTCCCGAAAAGCCGTCCGTCACCACGACGTCGCAAACTCCCGCGGGGACATCCCGCGGCTCCACATTGCCCGTAAAATGAAGCGGCGACTGTTTCAGCAGGCGGTATGCGCCCAGCTGAAGATCGGTACCCTTGGTCTCCTCGGCACCGACGTTCAGCAGCCCGACACGGGGCTTGTCCAATTTCATGACATGGCTCATATATATGGAACCCATGATGCCGAACTGCATCAGCATCTCAGGACGGCAGTCCAGGTTGGCGCCCGCATCCATCAGCATGTAGCATCCGGTGTCGGACGGCAGGATCGGCGCCAAAGCCGCCCGCTTGATTCCCTTGATCCGCTTGACGATAAAGGATGCGCCCACCACGATTGCCCCGGTGCTTCCTCCGCTGACAAAAGCATCTCCTTTTCCTTCGGCAAGCAGCTTGAAAGCCACCGCCATCGAACAGTTGTTTTTCTCCTTGAGGATCATGGTCGCTTCATCCTCCACGTCAATCACGCCGTCCGCATCTGCGATTTCGATCCGCTCCAAGGAAATCTGGTGCTCCTGTGCAGTTTTCCGAAGCTGTTTTTCGTCTCCGGTTACAATGATATCCACATCCGCATATTCCTTTACCGCCAGTTCACAGCCCTGCAGCACGGAGAGCGGTGCGTTGTCTCCGCCAAAGCCGTCCACAATGATTTTCATAAGTAGGCTTCCTTTCTATTATATCATTCAAACAGCGGCCTGACGCTGTTTATCCTGCTCCAATGCTTCCTTCAAAGCCTTGATGCCGCGTTCTGCCAGCATCTGATAGCGCAGCTTCTTATCCCGTACCTGTGTATCCAAGCCGGGCAGAATTCCCATGTTGCAGCCCATCGGCTGAAAGCAGGCTACGCTTTCGTCGCTGATATACTTCGACAACGCTCCCATCATCGAAACGGAAGGCAGTGAAAGCAGCGCTTTTCCCTCCAGCAGGTTGGCCATATGATAGCCTGCCAGAATACCCGAAGCGGCTGATTCAATATACCCTTCCACCCCTGTCATCTGACCTGCAAAAAAGAGAGACGGCCTGGTCTTCAGCTGAAAATACTGGTTCAAAAGCCGCGGGCTGTCCAAAAAAGTATTGCGGTGCATAACACCATAGCGAACAAATTCCGCCTGTTCCAGTCCCGGAATGAGCGAAAACACCCGTTTTTGCTCCGGAAACTTTAAGTTTGTTTGAAATCCAACGATATTATAAAGTGTAGATGCCGCATTTTCCTTTCGCAGCTGCACCGCTGCCCAGGGACGATGCCCGGTCCGCGGATCCCGCAGGCCGATCGGCTTGAGCGGACCGAAACGGATGGTGTCCTCCCCCCGTTTTGCCATAACCTCAATTGGCATACAGCCCTCATATACACGAAAAAATTCCCGGTCAAAGTCCTTAAGCGGTGCCGCCTCAGCTGTGACAAGAGCTGCATAAAACCGTTCATATTCTTCCCGGTTCATCGGGCAGTTGATGTAATCGTCGTCCCCTCTGCCATAGCGGGAAGCCATAAATGCAACGGACATGTCAATGCTTTCCGCCGTCACAATCGGCGCCGCCGCATCAAAAAAGCTGAGCGTATCTCTGCCGCAAAGCGCCTTGATTGCCTGTGCAAGCCTGTCCGAGGTCAGCGGACCGGTTGCAACGATCGTATGACCATCCGGTATGCCGACGGCTTCTTCTTCCACCACTTCGATATTTTTCCGTCCACGGACTGCCTGCGTAATCAGGTCGGAAAAGCGTTCCCGCTCCACCGCAAGCGCCCCGCCGGCAGGGACTTCACAGCGGTCAGCCGCCTGCAAAATAACAGAGCCGAACAGACGCATTTCTTCCTTCAGCATCCCGGCCGCGGAATCCAGCCGTTTCGCCTTCAGGGAGTTGGAACAGACCAGCTCTCCAAAACCGGGATAATGATGCGCCGGGGTCATTTTCCGTGGCTTCATCTCAAAAAGGCGCACCCCGATTCCCCTGTCCGCAAGCTGGCAGGCCGCCTCACAGCCTGCCAGCCCTGCTCCCAGCACGGTTACTGTTTCCATCAGTCCTTTAATCCTCTCTCATAGCCGCAGTCCTCTTTCGGACAGTAAATTTTTCCTGCCCGTCCGTTTTTCCTCAGCAGTGAGGAGCCGCAATTCGGACATTTTTCCCCAGTCGGTTCATCCCAGGACATAAAGCCGCATTTTGGATTATGCTCACATCCAAAATACTTTTTACCCTTTTTGGATTTCTTCTCCAATATCTTTCCGCCGCAGAGCGGGCAAAAGCCCTTTGTCTCCACCACGATCGGTTTTGTGTTTTTGCACTCAGGATATCCCGAGCAGGCAAGAAACTTTCCATAGCGGCCCATCTTGACTACCATCTTTCTGCCGCACAGCTCACAGTCGATATCCGTCACTTCATCAGGAATATCAATTTTATCGTTTCCCAGCTCCTGTTCCGCCTTTTTCAGCGTCTGGGAGAAGCCGCCGTAAAATTCCCGAATGGTATCCTTCCATTTCATCTTTCCCTCTTCCACGCGGTCAAGCTCCTGCTCCATGTTGGCGGTAAATTTGACATCCACAATATCGCTGAAATGGTCTTCCATCAGCTTTGTCACCACCTCGCCCAGCTCGGTCGGCACGATCTGTTTGGCTTCCCGTTTCACATAATTGCGTGCCATGATCGTCGAAATGGTCGGCGCATAGGTACTTGGACGGCCGATCCCGTTTTCCTCAAGCGCTTTGATTAAGGTCGCCTCGGTATATCGTGCAGGCGGCTGAGTGAAATGCTGATTGCCGAGAAGGCTGACTACCGTCAGCAGGTCATCTTTTTCCAGCGGCGGCAGAGAAACCTGTTTTTCGCTTTCCCCGTCCTTTCCCTCTTCATACAATACGGTATATCCGTCAAATCGAACGGTATATCCCGATGCCTTGAACAGATACTTTGCCGCCCCGATATCAACCGACACTGTATCCAGCACCGCGGCTGACATCTGGCTGGCAATAAAGCGTTCCCAGATCAGCTTATACAGTTTAAACTGTTCTGCGGTCAGGCTGTCCTTGATCTGAGACGGCGCAAGCTCCGGCATGGTGGGACGGATTGCCTCGTGCGCGTCCTGCGCATTGGACTTGGTTTTATAGATGTTTGGTGTTTCAGGCAGATAGCGGTCGCCGTAAACAGAACGGATATACTGATTGGCGGCCTCTCTCGCCTCATCAGAGATCCGAAGGCTGTCCGTTCTCATATAGGTAATCAGACCAACAGTCCCAAGCTTTGGCAAGCTGATGCCTTCATACAGTTCCTGTGCCACCTTCATGGTGCGCTTTGCCTGAAAGCTAAGCTTTCTGGCAGCTTCCTGCTGCATGGTGGAAGTCGTAAACGGAGCAGCCGGTGATTTTTTGCGCACTCCTTTTTTGACGCCCTTGACCACAAAATCCGCGTGTTCCAGCTCTGCTAAAATCCGGTCGGATTCTTCCTTGGTTTTGATTTCCAGCTTTTTCTTTTCTGTTCCGTAGAATCTGGCCGGGAACGGCTTTTTGGAATCCTTGGTATTCAGCAGGGCATCAACTGTCCAGTATTCTTCCGGCACAAAGGCACGGATTTCTTCTTCCCTGTCCACGACCAGGCGAACGGCAACCGACTGTACTCTCCCCGCAGAAAGGCCGGAACGGACCTTCCGCCACAAGAATGGGCTGAGCTGGTAGCCGACCAGACGGTCAAGCACCCGTCTTGCCTGCTGGGCGTCCACCAGATCCTGGTCAATCTTTCTGGGATGCTTCATGCCCGCTTTGACACCGGATTTCGTGATCTCGTTAAAGGTCACTCGATTGGCATCATCCAGTGAAAGACCTAATATATGCGCCAAATGCCACGAAATCGCCTCGCCCTCGCGGTCGGGGTCAGTCGCAAGATAAACCTTTTCGCTTTTCTTGGCCTCTTTTTTCAGTTCCTTGATCACATCGCCTTTTCCAATGACGTTGATATATTTCGGCTCAAAATCATGCTCGATATCAATCCCGATTTTACTTTTCGGCAGATCGCGGATATGGCCTTTGGTTGCCACTACCTCATAATTTTTGCCCAGATACTTTTTGATACCTTTGATTTTGGTCGGTGATTCCACAATTACTAAATTTGACATTCTGATTTTAAGCCGCCCATCGACGGCGCCACTCCTTCTTTCCGAAATTCGGCAGTCATTTTGCTCTGGCATAGCGCTGGCCTGAAAAGGAAACAGCCAAGCCGTCAATTTCCATTTCCGTCAGTGCTGCCAGCAAATCCGGGAGCCCAAGCCCAGTCTTTTCTGCCAGTTCGCTCACATAAAGCGGCTCTGCATCCAAAGCCTCATAAATGATCTTAGCATTCCCGCTCAGCGCAGGCTCCGGGCGAGGCGCTTCTTTTGACGGGTCTGTGGCAGCCTCAGCCGTTCCATCCGCTACTCTGCGCTGTGAACCATCACCGTTTAACTGCCGCACATAGCGGATAACTGCTTTATCCGCAACCAGTTTATGCGAATATTCTCCATAATATTCAAACAAAATATCATTGATGTCATAAACGGCTGTTGCCCCGTCCCGCAACGGCTTGACTACCCCCTGATAAAGCGGATTACAAATGTCATGCGGCGGAACGCAGAAAACATCGCGCCCCTGCTCCAGCGCAAGATTCAGGGTAATCAATGAGCCGCTGCGTACAGGCGCTTCCGTTACGACAACGCCCAGACTCAGCCCGGAAATCAGACGATTTCTTGTGGGAAAGTACTTCCTGCTCACCGTTGTACCCGGCGGCAGTTCTGAGATCAGAGCACCTCCGTATTTCAGAATTCCCCGCTTGAGTCCTTTGTTTTCTGCGGGATAGTCAACATCCAAGCCGCAGCCCAGCACGCCGACTGTACGCCCGCCGGCCTTGAGTGCGCCCATATGAGCATGTGCGTCGATTCCCACTGCACATCCGCTGACAATCACTGCGCCTGCCGCCGTCAGCTGATAGCACAGCTCGTCTGTCACCGTTTTGCCATATTCTGTCGGATGTCTCGTTCCGACCACGCCAAGCACCACGTTGTCATCCATACCGGACAGATCTCCATATACATACAGCACCGGAGGAGCGGCGTATATATTTTTCAGCCGTTCAGGATAAAGCGGATCTTCCAGCGAAACGGCTCTGATTTTCAGCCGGCCGCATTCTTTCAGAATAAACTCGCTCCGTTCCAGAGAATGCCGCATGATTCTGGCGGTTTCCGCCTGATTCACCAGGCCGGATGCAGCCAGTTCTTCTGCCGAGGCGGCAAAAATGCGCTCCGGCGTTTCAAAATAATCCAGCAATGCGCCAGGTTTATCGGAGCCCTTGGAAAACAGCTCGGACAGCCAGATCCAATATTTCAGTTCAGCCATAACCCTTTCTCCTTCCGTCCGATATCCCATTACCTGGTCATTTCCCAGAGAATGATTCCTGCCGCCATTGCTGCGTTTAGAGATTCTGTCTTTCCCGCCATACGAATCGTCATCTGAACATCACAGCAGTCCGCAACCTCCTGCGGCAGACCGTTTCCCTCATTTCCAATCACTGCGACGCCCTTTCCCCCAAAATCAATATCGGTCAGAGACTGCGCAGATTCATTCACTACCGCCGCATAGGTCGGCATACCTGCAGCCGAAAATGATTTCAGAGTACCGCAGAAGTCTGCGGACACCCACACCGGAAGGCGGAATACTGTGCCCATGGAGGCGCGCAGCACCTTGGGGTTATACAGATCACAGCAGGATGTGCTCACAATAACGCCGCGCACACCAAATGCCTCAGCCGTCCGCAGGATGGTGCCGATATTTCCAGGATCCTGCAGGCCGCAAAGAGCCGCATAAACACCCATATGTTTTATTTTATCAGCCGGAAAGGATTTGTCAAGTTTTTTACAGACCGCAAATATTCCCTGCGGCGAATCGGTCAGCGTCATTTTTCTGCTGACTTCTTCTGAAATGATACAGATGCGAACGCCGCTGTTAAGCAATTCAAAAAGTTTTTCCCGGTATTTTTGCAGTGCAGTGTCGGTCAAAAAAACTTTTTCAATGCTCACTCCATTTTCATAAGCCTCTAAAACCAGTTTCATGCTCTCCAGCGCAAAACAGCCTGTCTCATCCCGACGCTTTTTCGAGCTGCTCAGCTTGCAGAACTCCTTAACAGCATCATTTTCTCTGCTGGTAATTGTTGTCACGAACGCTTTCACTCCCTTTCAGACAAGCCGCCTTTTCCCGATTGTACGGCCCATAATCAGCCTCAAGCGCAACGGGAATATTACGAAAACACGCCCGTACCGTTCAAGGCACGAGCGTATCCAGGCATTTCTCAGTTGAGTGCGGCCTTTGCTTTTTCACAAATTGCAGCAAATGCGGCAGCATCATTGATTGCGATCTCAGAAAGCATTTTACGGTTGAGGGTAATACCAGCCTTCTTAACGCCGTTCATAAAAGTGGAATAGTTCATTCCGTTAAGCTTACATGCGGCAGAAATACGGGTGATCCACAGACTTCTGAAATTGCGTTTTTTCTGTTTTCTGCCGATATATGCGTACTGTCCAGACTTCATAACTGCCTGTTTTGCAGTACGGAACAGTTTACTTTTGCTTCCAAAATAGCCGCTGGCCAGCTTTAATACTTTTTTTCTTCTTTTGCGAGTCATCATCGCGCCCTTAACACGAGCCATAATATTATACCTCCAAATTGGTTGTTATTTTGCCGTTATTCGGCTGTTCCTTCTCCTTATTTATAGGGAATCAGTTTTTTGATCGCCGCTACATTTGTGGAATCAGCATAACCAATTTTGCGGAGACCTCTTTTGCGCTTCGTGCTCTTTTTGTTCAGAATATGGGATTTGTAAGCATGTGCCCGTTTTACCTTTCCGTTTTTTGTCAGGTTAAACCGTTTTTTTGCACCGCTGTGTGTTTTGATTTTTGGCATATCCAAAATCCTCCTTTAATTTTACTTCACGGGCTTTGCCGAAATAAACATAGCCATACTTCTGCCTTCAAGTTTCGCCGGCTTTTCCACCATGCCAATCTCGCTGACAGCTTCTTTGAATCGCTCGAGCAAATCTGTTCCAAGGTTGGTATGCGCCATCTCGCGCCCGCGGAACCGGACAGAAACCTTCACCTTATCGCCGCCCTGAAGGAATTTTTTCGCATGGTTGACCTTTGTTTCAAAATCATGCGTGTCAATATTGAGTGACATTCTGATTTCCTTAACATCGACGGTTTTCTGGTTCTTTCTGGCCTCTTTTTCCCGCTTTGCCTGTTCAAACCGATATTTTCCGTAATCCATGATGCGGCAGACCGGTGGTGTGGCCTGCGGCGCAATCTTGACAAGATCCAGATTTTTTTCCGTTGCAAGCCGCATTGCTTCCTTCACAGAAATAATTCCCAGCTGGTTCCCGTCAGCATCAATGCAGCGCACTTCCCTGTCGCGGATTTCCTCGTTGATCTGCAATTCTTTTTGGCTAATCGTAAAGCACCTCCCAAATAATATGCAGCCCATCCAATACAGGCCGCCCCTGTAACAAACAAAAGCGCGGACGGATACCGTCCACGCTCAACATTCCAAAAAACAGCACAGCTCACACTATGCCATACAGAAATATTGACCTATGCTGCACACCTCTGGCGGCGCATGGGTGAGAACGGCAGGTTCTGCTTTGTTTTCTTAATTAGTATAACAGGGAGAAAATCACTTGTCAAGGGATTTTACAAAAATTTTCTCATTTCGGAAAATGCTTCCGATAGTTTTCGATCGCTGCAGCAATTGTCCTGACAGCAGCCTCAGTGCCTTCCACTTCGTTCACAGCGGTTTCCTTATGCTCCAGTTCTTTATATACACGAAAAAAGTGGACAATCTCATCAAACACATGAGCGGGCAGTTCATTTATATGATGATAGTTATTATAAAGAGGATCGTTAAACGGAATGGCAATGATCTTTTCATCATTGCGTCCGCTGTCCACCATCGAAATCATTCCGACCGGATAACATTTCACAAGCGTCAGCGGACGGATCACCTCACTGCAAAGCACCAGCACGTCGAGCGGGTCAAGGTCGTCCGCATAGGTGCGTGGAATAAAGCCGTAATTGGCGGGATACCGCGTCGAGGTATACAGAATACGGTCCAGCAGAAGCGCTCCCGTCTCCTTATCCAGCTCATATTTATTCTTTCCGCCCTTTTCAATTTCAATGACTGCCATAAATGCATCAGGGGCAATTCGTTCCGGGCTGATATCATGCCATAGATTCATCCGAAATTTCCTTTCTGCCAAAAGGCCTTTTTTATATTATACCGCTTTTGCGCTGTTAATGCAATGAAAAACTGACAGTATTGGCTTTTGCCTGCAAAGAGCAAATCCGCTATTTACTATTAAGAAAAAATTTGGTATAATATTCTTTAATTTATCGGGCAGATCCCCGAACAGAAAGGAATGACTGTGAAATGGAAAAAATGATAAAATTACTGCAACAGAACGCCCGCCTTTCAAACGAACAGCTCGGCGCCATGCTCGGCTGTACCGCCGCTGAGGCAGCCGCCCAGATCGCCGATCTGGAAAAAAGGGGAATTATCAAAGGCTATAAACCAATCATTGATTATGATAAGCTGGACGGTGAAATTGTCACTGCGCTCATCGAGCTCAAGGTCACCCCCAAAAAAGGGCTGGGCTTTGAAGAAATTGCAAAACGGATTATGGAGTACGACGAGGTGGACAGTGTTTATCTGATGTCGGGCGGTTACGATCTGTCCGTCACTGTGAAGGGCAAGACTTTCAAGGATATTGCATTATTCGTTGCCCACCGTCTGGCAACGCTCGATTCAGTCATATCAACCGCCACTCATTTTGTTCTCTCCTGCTATAAGGACACCGGCGTGATCCTCTGCGACGATGTTAAGGATGAAAGGGGGCAAAACTGGCTGTGATCGACTACTCCTCTGTTTTATCAAAAACCGTTCAGGCGATCAAGCCTTCCGGAATCCGTAAATTTTTTGATATTGCCAATGAAATGGAAGATGTCATCTCCCTCAGCATCGGGGAGCCTGACTTTAAAACCCCCTGGGAAATCCGCAAAAAAGCGATTCAGACGCTGGAGAAAGGACGCACCTGGTACTCTGCCAACAGCGGCATGATGGACTTAAGAGTTGCTATATGCAATTATCTGAGCCGCCGTTTTCGGCTGGAATATCATCCGGAAACAGAAGTGCTGGTGACAGTCGGCGGCTCCGAAGCGATCGATATGGGAATCCGCGTGCTTATTTCTGCGGGAGATGAAGTATTGATACCGGAGCCGTGCTTTGTCTGCTATGCACCGATTGTTACGGTTTCGGGCGGCATCCCGGTCTCCATTCCGACCAAGGCTAAAAACGGGTTTCGCCTGACTGCCGCTGAGCTGAAGGAAAAGATAACAAACAAAACCAAGCTGTTGATTCTGCCGTTCCCCAACAATCCCACCGGCGCCGTCATGCGGCGGTCTCATTTGGAAGCGCTGACCGGCGTTCTTCGTGAAACCAACATCATGGTGCTGTCTGATGAAATTTATGCAGAGCTTACCTATAACGGCAGCCATGTTTCAATTGCGGAGCTGCCCGGCATGCGGGAAAGGACTGTTGTTGTCAACGGCTTCTCCAAAACCTATGCTATGACCGGCTGGAGGCTGGGGTATGCTGCAGGACCGGCACCGGTCATCAAACAAATGACCAAGCTTCATCAATTTGCCATCATGTGTGCGCCTACCACCAGCCAGTATGCCGCCATTGAAGCAATGGAAAACTGTGACGACGATGTGCGAAAAATGGCGGAGCAGTATGATGAGCGCCGCCGCCTGATTGTGGACAGTCTGAACAAAATGGGACTGACCTGTTTTGAACCGGAAGGTGCATTTTATGTATTCCCTTCCATCCAAAAAACGGGGCTGTCCTCGGAACAGTTCTGCACCAGACTGCTTCAGGAGCAGCATGTCGCGGTGGTGCCCGGAAATGCATTTGGAGAATCCGGAGAAGGCTTTGTCCGAATTTCCTATGCGGCTTCACTGGAAAATATCATGACTGCACTCAAACGGATCCAGGTCTTTCTTGACAGCTTGCAGTAACGGTCTGATGGTGGACAATATGAAGTCTATTACATTATTGGCACCCGCCAAAATCAATCTCTCCCTGTCCATTACCGGCAGGCGGCCGGACGGCTATCACCTGATCCGCAGCGTCATGCAGGCAGTAACGCTTTTTGACACTGTAAAAGTAACCAGAGCAGCGGGAAATGAAATTTCAGTTCGATGCGACCGACCTGAAATCCCCTGCGGTAAGGATAACATTGCTTATCGGGCAGCGGAACAATTTTTTTCTGCGGTTGGTATTCCAGATTCGGGGCTGGAAATTGAAATAAAAAAGCAAATTCCGTCCCAAGCAGGTCTGGGCGGCGGCAGTGCCGACGGCGCCGCTGTGCTTGTTGCACTCAACCGCCTGTTTCAGGCAGAGCTGCCGGCAGATCGGTTGCAGCAAATCGGTTTGTCTGTCGGAGCAGATGTCCCGTTTTTTTTGACAGGGGGAACTGCACTGGCGGAAGGGATCGGAGAACTTCTGTCTCCCGTTTGCCCGCTGCCGGACTGCAACATTGTGATATCCAAGCCTGCTGTCAGCGTATCAACACCTGCGGCATATCAGGCTTTTGATCAGTCGGGCTGTATGGCTGCTGATTCGTCTGATGCTCTGATTGCTGCGCTTTCCCGGAAAAATCTGGTGACTGCCGCTCGAAACATTCATAACATATTTGAGCAGCTGCTGTCTTTGCCTGAGGTGTCGGCACTGAAGTCGATTCTTTTAAGCAATGGTGCCCTGCAGGCAGCTATGAGCGGCAGCGGTTCCGCCGTTTACGCTATCTTTCATGACAGACGCCAGGCCGAAAAAGCATTTGCTGCCTGCCGCACTCTAAATTCTGAAACCTTTTTATGCAGGCCCTATGCTGCCGGTATTACAGAATCAGAAATTTGATGAATAACTGGAACAAAACCGTCCCATACTTTTATTACCACATTCTGGCAATTAAAATAAAGGACGGTTTTACTGATGAAAAAAACAGAAAAAGCGCTTTTGTTTGGGCTCATCCTCTCGATTTTGGTCGGCAGTTTCTCTGCTTTTGCCAGCGACTGCAGTGCAATACGGGAAAGCGTGCTTCGGCTTCATATCCTTGCCAATTCTGATTCCGATGAGGATCAGGCACTGAAGCTGAAAGTCCGTGACCGTATTCTGGAAGAAACAGGAGACCTGTTTGAAAATGCTTCCGATCTGGAAAACGCAGAATCGAGTGCAGCAAACAGCCTCGAGTTGGTACGTTCCATTGCCGAAGACGAAGTGAGAAAGCAGGGTTATGACTATCCCGTGCGGGCCGAGCTTTGTAATATGTTCTTTGAAACCCGGCAATATGACGATATTACTATGCCCGCCGGACGGTATGACGCCGTGCGGATCACCATTGGAGAGGCAAAAGGTCATAACTGGTGGTGTGTGCTTTATCCGCCGATGTGTATTCCGGCCGCGCAGCCCAAGCAGGAACTGGGGGACGTCCTGACGGAGGACGGGATGGAAGTCGTTACATCAAAGCCAAAATATGAAGTAAGGTTCGCATGTGTAGAACTGTTTGAACGAATCAAAGAAACTCTGTTTCATTAAAGGCAAGCGGCCCCTGACGGGCTGCTTGCCTTTTTTACCGGCCGCTCCGATAAGCCGCATATGTATTCAAAAGCGCATTCCAGGTGTCTGCGTCCACAAACCCAGTCTCAGGAAGTCTGCTCAGCTTCTGAATCTCTCTGATGTTTTTTTCTGTCGTTTCATCATAGATCCCAAGCAGCCTCACCGGGTCGATATTGTCAAACACTTCGCTCAAATCGTTCAGCATTGTCTGAATGAATACGATTTCACTTCCTCTGTCCCCCGGCCCAAAAGTCTGATTCGGAATCGGAAAAACCAACCGGTAATGTGCCGGATTCCTTCTGAGATCTGCAATCTGATAGGCGCGAAATATTTGGTCCCAGGTTGCAAAATCAACGATTCCCGTTGCTTCCATTTCAAACTGCCTTTGAAATTCCTGCACTGCTTCTGTCGTAAGAGGACCGAATATTCCGTCCCGCTTCAGCTGCGGGATTCGGGAATACTCCTCCGACAGCAGCCGTAAATATCCCTGTAATTCTCTGATTGGCTGTCTTTCCATCACTCTGCATTCCTTTCCTGCTGTTTTTTGTTCAGGCATTGTCCCGCATGCCTTCCTGAAGCTCCTGGCCTGTAAACTGCCCTTCCGTATTCGAAATTTCAGAGCGTACGTCTTCATAGACGGACGCAATTTTGTTCCATGTCAGCAGTCCAACATTTCCTGTTTGTCTGAGGCCAAACAGACGCTGAAACTCCATGACCGCACGTTTGGTTTCCGAACCGAAATATCCGGTCGGCGTCACCTGTGGAATGGTAGGATAGACACGGGAAATTTCATTCAGATACCGTTGAAGCTCTGCTACAGATTCTCCCGAAGTCCCCTGCGTCAGAATATAGCCCGGATAGAGGGCAGGTCCCTGGCCAAAATAGTTTTCAGGTATCGTATTTAAAATTCCGTTATACGCCTCATAAATCATATTCCAGGTCTGCTGTCCTACGATTCCATCCTGCGGCAGTCCTGCCAATGCCTGAAAAGCATAAACAGCGTTCTGTGTTTCCTGACCAAATGTCCCATCCACCGCCACCACCGGAACTGACGGAACAAAATATCCAATCACCGCCAGATAGTATTGCAGCACCTGTACATATTCTCCTGTATCGCCCGGCTGCAGCACCTCGGGGAACTGCAGAGCAATATCAGAATAGCGGATTCCCTCCGACTGAAGCTCGGCCAGCCCCTTTACCGCGGTATATAAATAGGTCAGACGGTACCAGGTCTGCTGACCTACAATCCCGTCTGGATTGAGATTGAATATTCGCTGAAAGGTTTTGACGGCATTTTCTGTGCTTTCTCCAAACACCCCGTCTACCGGAGAAATTTTTGGAATCGCGGGATAATTTTGTGAAACACGATTCAGATATTTCTGCAGCGTTACCACTGCGTTTTCCGAATCACCAATCCGCAGCGGCCGGCCGGGATAGGACTCTGCATTGATCCGTACAGGCGCATCCGTAACGATATTGATATCATCTCCATAATAATATTGTAAAATTTCATAAGGCGTATAGCCCTGATTTGCAAGTTCAACTGTCCCCCATTGCGACAGTCCCTCACAGGTAACAGTTGTACCGTTGCAGAACTGAGAGAAAAACGGCTGGATCGTATCTCCTCTGGTCAGATAGGAATTGAACAGTTCATCAACCAGCCTGCTGATGTCTTCAAAAACGTTGCGTCCGAACACAAATGCCTGATCGTATTGGGTCGTATTCGTAATATCAAAGTCATATCCGCGGCTGCGGTACCATTCTGTGTAAACACGGTTGAGGGCAAAAGATGCCTGTGCATAAATATTGGCACGCAGTGCGTTTTCCGGCCAGGTCGGATATATTTCGCTGGAAGCAACATTTTTCAAATAATCGGGAAAACTGATCGAAACATTCTGTGCGTTGCTGTCCGGCGGTCCCAGATGAACCACAATTTTATCCGGTATGTAAGGTTCTCCTACTGGCATGGTATAGACACTCCTTTCCTTTTATCCCATGTTATTCGTTCAGAGAATGCTGATCCGTCGTGATATCAATATTGGAAGAAGCGGTATTGGTTGCATTCTCAGACAACGGAATCAGATTGACCGGCAAAAGCGCGCGCTGCCCGGCAAACACCTGAACATCGCGTATGATCGTTGTATAGTATTCGGGATGACTGATCATGACCGTATAGACGCCATACGGGCGGACAGTATTGGGTTCCGGATGCTCAGACAACTCTCGGGAAGGTGCCGGCAGATTGATGACGGGTGTATTTCCGCTGCTATCTGTTTGAAGATATTGCAGCAGTTCCTGTTCGCCCACAGCCTTGCGAAGTACAAGAACATCCGCAAAAGGGATCGGAATCGACTGCGTTGCAGCCGTCACTTCAACCTGAAGCTGTCCAACATCCGAGTAAGGAACAGAGCTTTGCTCAAAGTGACTGTCCTTGATAATATCTTCTATCGAAACCGGTCCTGTTGCATAGAGGATATCTTCCACCTCACGCATTCCATTTTCTTCTCTCACTTCCGTAAACTGCGGGCCGGTCGGCGAAGCTTCTGTATTCTGCGTTTCATTCAGATTTATGATGCTTTCCGTCGCTTCCCGCCATGTGATGGCGGGCGGTTTTTCCGGCTGCAAACCGACCTCTTTGGCCGGAACCTGTTCGTTATAGAGATCGCTGCGTTCTTTAAATTTCATTGCCTCTTCCTTATACTTCCGGATCATCTCTTCCATTTTTTCCTGTGCAGATTTATTGTTTTCCATATCACCAGTCCATCCTTTCTCAAAAAGCAAACCAATCCATATCTTAAAAATACGCAAATCAAAAGAAAGATATGACTAAAACCCGCCGGAGCTGCGCCGGCGGGTTTCAGAACGTCGTTGCTATTTGATTTTTTTGATGGTTTCGGATGGATCCAGCCATTTTCCATTCTGCTTCATTGCAAAATGCAAATGACTTTCTTCCGCCGTTTCAATGATTGCGGTATCACCCACCGCGCCGATTGTCTCGTTAATATCTACTTTTTGGTTTTTGCTGACCTTTACATTTTTATCCAGACCATAATAATAGGAGACATATCCCGCGTTGTGGTTGATCGTCACACAAACGCCCCAAAGCGGATCTTCTGTGACCTCAGCGACTGTTCCTGCCGCACAGCTTTTCACGGCGGTTCCCTTCTCGGCTTTGATATCGATTCCATCGTGCGTGCGCCACTCATTCAAGGTTTTCGATTTTACAAGTTCCCCGTTGCTGAATGCATTGACAACCTCGCCGTTAAGCGGCATCGTGAATGAAACCTGCGAGTTCGTCGACTGCCCCTTTGATGCTGTGGAAGCATTTGACGTTTTTGAGGAAGTTCCAGACTGACCAGAGGACTGCGCCTGTGAAGAGGTAATTGGTATATTGCTCTGATTGTTGTCTACATTTTGTGGAAATCCCCATTCGTTTGCACTGTTTGTGTTTTTTTTTGCGGTCGTATCATCGTCTGTCAGGCTTCCCAGCGTCTGGTTCATCGCTACAAAGACCGCTGCGCCAACTGCGACCAGGCTCAATGCCAGCGCAATATAAAAGCCCTTGCCGGAAAAAAACTGAGAAGTTTTTGATTTTCCAAACTGAAGTTTTTTCATCATCCTAACCAAGACCCGCGAACTGTGTCAGCAGCCGGACAAAGTTGCGCCGGTCCCTATCCTTTCTTATTTGATAGACCGGACTGCTCCGGACTTGTTTTTTGTTTCTCGCTTTTATTGTGACCGAATCAGATAAAAAATATCCATACATAAAAAATTTTTTCAAAAAAATAAAAAATCGTCACGCAGGCGGACATGCACCGCCAGTTGCAGCCTTGACAAACTGCGGTATCTATTGTTTGCTCTGCACAGCACCTCGATGTGGTTGCCGCTGCTGCGGCAACGCGGCCATGACATACGGCCGCGAGCGGAGAGGTGTCATCCAAAAACGATTCGGCGAATTGTTTTTGGATGGAAAAGAGGGGAGTCGGGGGAAAAACGCAGAACAAGGCTTTGCCGCAGTGATTGTGTTTGTCCCTCGAGAGCGTGTCGACTTTTTCGACACGCTCAAACAACTATCGTTCCGTCAGAACGATAGTTGTTTTTCGGCTAGGCATTCAGTTTCAAATAATTTTGGATTCCTTTTAATATACCTGTTGCAATCTTATCCTGCCCCTGCTCAGACGCCAGCAGCTTTACTTCATCAGGATTTGAAATAAACGCCGTTTCCACTAAAACCGACGGGAACGTCCGCCCCCGATTTACTGCAAAATAATTGCAGTTTGCACCCCGGTCATTGAGCCCGGCTTCTGCGGCAATCGCTTTAGAGATTTCCCGTGCCAGCGGCATCGAATAAGGCGTGGTATAATACGCCGATGTCCCTTTTGGCCCAGATGACGTCGTCGAATTGCAGTGCACTGAGATAAAGATTTCCGCTTTGAATTTCTGCGCCGCCTTGTACCGGTCTGCCAGACTGCTTCCCCGGTATTCGGCCCTTTCTTCTTCTGTCAAGTAACTGACGACTGCGCCCTCCGCCTGCAGCTTTTGTGCCAGCTTTTTCACCATGCCAAGGTTAGCGTCCTTTTCATAAAGGATGACGGAACTGCCATTTTCTGTATATTTCCCAATTGCACCGGGATCGACGCCGCCATGTCCCGGATCGAGGAAAATCCGCACGCCCTTCAGGCTCCCCGGAAGATGATTGAACCGAAGCACCAGATAACCATCCGCATCATATTCAGAATAGCATCCATAATATCGTCCCGCCTTGCTTAATTGTAAATGGAGACGGTAGCGGCTGACATTATACTCAATCACCTTTTCCCAGCGAATATCCGTAAACATCGTGGTGTTTTTCAGCAATTCCTTTGTAACCTGCTCCACCTGGGTGGCATAATCAAAGGTGATCGTCACAGTGTTGGATGTAAAATCCCGTACCCAGAAATCGCTGTCCGCGCCGCCGGTATAAAAATCCAGATCACCAAACGAAATATTAAACGGCGCGTTCCATTTCTGTTTTACTTTAAGAACCGTCTGATTGCCCTCGTCCGCAATCGAGAGATCAGATATTGCGTTATTTCCATGATAGGTGCCGTTTTGGATCACCGTTACGTCAGAGACGGCAACCCGCTTGCCGGAATGCAGATAATAATAGGTAGCTGTCTTTCCGTCAAAGGTCATGGTTCGTTGATAATCTATATAATCGACCGTCCCCTGCGGCAAAGAATAATAAATCGGACACGGGTAAGTAACGATCGTAGCGGGGTCGTACACCTCTACATACGGCGTATTTACGATTGCCTGCAGCTTGGGGTTGAGCGGTTCCAACTCGGTAGTGCCGTCACCGCCGGAATCCGGTGTCCAGTCTGGTACCGTCAGCTTTTTGAGCACGGTGACCACCGCTCCGTTTTTCGTTTCTGAGGAGCTGCTGTAGGATGCTTTAAAAACAATGGTTCCGATTTTTTTATCCTTATCGCCGGCGGCCGGAGCCGTAAATTTCCCTGTAAACCGCGTATAGGCAGAATCCCTGCTGTCCTCGTCGCCATCTGTTTCTGTAAGGGTGATGGTTTTTCCATTAAAGGTGGCTGTTACCTTTGCGCCGCGGTAAGCCATCGCTGCAACCTGGATTTCAACACCGCCGTCAACCTCTAATGTACCAGACGGAGAAACGCTCTGAAATACCTGGACTTTTCGGTTGACAGAATATTCCTTTACCTGTCCCTTATGCTCTACCTTAAATTTGTTCACCCCGATATCGAGCTGATATTTTTCGTAAAACTCCCCTTCCTTCGTGGGGATAATTTTTTGGCCGTTGATCGTGACATCAAACTGCGGATCATACTTTCCAGAGAAGACAACCGTGTTTTCATAGGTCGTAACCGTTGACTTATCCGGCGAGGAAATCGTCAGATCGGTAAAAAGATTTTCTTCCTTGTACTCGTTATCCAACAGCTTCAACAGCGCTGTTGTACTGCCCTGCGGGTCGGATGCCATACGGTCATATCCGCTGAAAAAACTGCCGCAATAGGCGGATGCCTTGAGGGAGAGTGAAAGCTGTCTGGCCAGCTGGTCAGTGCCGTTCCAGCCTTCTTCTTTGGTACAGGCTTTTTCCCCTGCATGGATCAAATAAAGCGGCATCTCGCTTTCCTTGGCGAGCGCATTCCACCAGTCAAGCACGGCAGAAAAAGACAACTGGGTGTTTCCGGTCGCCTGTCCGTTTCTCAGACAGATAAAATCGACCGCATGATCCAATGCCATTTGACGCACATCTGCAAATCCATCGTCATATGCCTCAAATTCGGTCTTGGTCTGGATGCCGTTCTGATCACTGGCGGCCGAACGCCAAACAGGGTCTGCCGTGATCCCCACCGGAATATCGGCGGAACACTCCCTTACTGCGGCGACCAGACCGTCCACCTGATCCGAGACGCTGCTTCTCAGCCATTCCTCATATGCACTGCCGCCGCCTGTTTCCATATATTCGGCATAGCTTTTGCTGTCAATGGCCGCATAATAGTCCGCCAGCAGAATCCCATCCGGCTGATACTGCTGTACCAGATGACGGATTTCTTCTTCCGGCTCCGGTTTTGCGGTCTCAGGCAACAGCCCGGGCTGAAACACCAGATATAATTCCAGTCCTTTTTCTTTTACCGCAGCCTGGACCAGTGAAACCGCATCAACAGGATATGATGGAGCCGTTTCTGAGGCATACAGCACCGTGTCCCCTAAAACGGTTTCCAGTATCACCGCATTAAAACCATAGCTTGTTGCAGTAGCCGCTATCGTCTCTGCCCGTGTTGAGATTTCTTCTCCGCTGGCATTTTCCTTTTGAATCAAGTCAGAAGCAGAAAGATAAAACCCTTTGACACCACTGGATGGTACAACGCCCAACGGCTGTATCTGCAGCATGGTCTGAATATCCTTTTCTTCTGCTGCAGTTGAACTTGTATCAATTCTTCCTGCGGCATCAGGTGACGACAGGCCATAGGTAAGCCAGGAAACCGCAAGTACAACGGACAGAACCACAATAGCCGCAGCCGCCGTGACAGTAGAAATCAGAAACCGTTTTTTTTGCAAAACAGATACCAGCCTTTCTCTTATTACAAAGCCTATTTTTTCAGCTCCGGCAGAAAATTTTCCACCTCAGCAGCAGTCCGCTCCACCTTTGCACCTGTCAGAGGATCAAACAGATATTGATAGCAAAACAGCGCAAAACCCGCCGCATGACTCTGTTTTCTCGTTTCGATCATACTGCGTTTGAGAATATCATCATGCCGCTGCCATTCCTCTCTCCCCGATGCACCCGCATACTGGTCTGTTCCGCCCGCCTTTCCCAGCGTCATCCCGGCCAGCAGATATACGCCGCTTTCCTCTGTGATAAAGCTGTTCCATTCGGCAACCGCGCGGTCGAACGCATGGGTCGCATGTTCCATACCATAATAAATCTGCGGGCAGATATAATCAATATAGCCCTTTTCACTGCACCATGTTTTGACATCCGCAAAATGGACAGAATAATCCCGGTCTACATTTCCCTCGGGAGCCACGCCAAACTGCGCCTTGGAGTTGACAGATTTGACCGCATCATAAATCCCCTTGACCATTGCAGACACTGCGTCCAGTGAATCACTGTAATAAAAATAATCGTCAATATGGATTCCATCCAACTGATATTTGGAAAGAAGTTCTTTGGCTCCATCCGCAATCAGCTGTCTTACCTCCGGGACAGAAGAATTGTAATACCATCTGCCATCCTTTAAAACAATATTTTTTCCCCTTTTATCAGGATCGTTGTACCACTGTTTGATCGGGAATCGGTCGTCCACAAGCTTGATCTCACTGTCGGTCATTGCCCTGAGCGGATTGATCCAGCCATGCACCGACAATCCGCGCTTGCGCGCTTCCGTCACCATGATACCATAGGGGTCATATTCGGCATCCTCGCCAAAAGAAGAAACCACCATATCTGACCATGGAAAATATTCGGACGGATAAAAGCTGTCACTGTATGGCCGTGCCTGCAAAAAAACAGTGTTAAACCCATAAGACTTGATATTGTCCATCATCTGGCCGAACAAAGCGGTAAAGGTTTCCCGATCACGCTGTGCCCCGTTTGTCTTCAACACATTCTGAAGATCAAACTGGGAGACCCAGACCGCTTTCGTTTCTCCGCTGACCGGCTTTGGTGCAGAATAGACCGGCGCAGGAACAGAAGTTGTCGCCATGCTGGATGGTTTTTCAGCAGTCGTCTCTGAAACTGATTCTTCCTTTTGAGAGGAGACCGCCGCTTTTGACGAAACGCTGGCTGCTTCAGAGGAATCAAAAGCAGAGGAAAGCGCGGAACTGTCAATCTGAGATGAGGCGGCGAGTGGTCTGCTGCTTTCCTCAGCAGATGAGAGGGAAAGGGAAACAGCGCTTGGCATTCTGCTGCACCCGCTAAACAGACAAAAAATGACAAAGACAAAACAGAGGAAGGGCTTTCTCATTCGCGCAATACCTTTCTTTATCCCAAACAATTCTGCAAAATTTATGATACCATAAGTGCAAGCCGCTAATCGTCCTGCTTCCGGAACGGTAAAAGAAACACATGAGAGGAAAACGGCTATAACCGTTTTCAACCTTGATCGCGTTTATTATATCATAAAATCAGAAAAAAAGAAACAGTCTCTTCAATATTTTGTAATAAACAACAAAAGAAGAGGAATTATCCTCTTCTTTTGAGCGTGTCGAAAAAGCCGACACGCTCTCGAGGGACAAACACAATCACTGCGGCAAAGCCTTGTTCTGTGTTTTTCCCCCGATTCCCCCTTTTCAGTCAAAAACCGGCTCCACAGAAGGCTTCGCCTCTGCTCACCGCCGGTTTTCTCTCATGGTGCCACTCCGGCGGCGCATGTCCGCCTGCGTGACAATTTCTTATAATTTATCATTTTTTGACAGTCTGAAAAGAAGAGGAATTATCCTCTTCTTTTACAGGTACTGTAATATTTTATCTATTTTTCAGCATAAAAGTATCAAAAGGAAAAGTAGGCTTATAATATAAACAACGCTGTATTCAGAAAGGAAAGGCCGAAATGAGAACCGTCGTTTTCTGCCGTACATCCAAAAGCAGAGATGTCCAGCTTTCCGGCATCCTGCACCGTAATCTGCCCGATTTTTATCATGCTACGCTTGTCTCCCCTTCCTGTATCACGGAGCAGGGTGAGGGAGAAGAGCTTTTGCTGCTGGAAACCCAGGAACTGCCGGAAGCCAGCCTGAAAAACGCAGTCTTTGTGTTTGGAGAGAACTTTGTACCGGAAAAGGCTCACAAACTCAACGGTGCTCCGCTCTGCATTGCCGCTTCGGACAACCTTCCGCTTCTGGAGGGCATTGCCGGGAGCCATCCGCAGGTCATCACCTGTGGCATGTCCCCAAAAGACACCTTCAGCTGTTCGGGCAAAAGCGAACATTCGGCTGCCATTTCTCTCCTGCGGGAAACAGCCAGCAGTACAGGAAAAAAAATCGAACCGCTGGAACTTATTTTCAGCTTTTCGGAGGACTTTTCCGTTTACAATCTGCTTGCCTATGCTGCACTGCTGACTTTGCTGGGAAACATTCCCGAGCCTCCGGAAAGCCCCATTGTCATCCGCTGAGTGCAAAATTGCTATTTTTCAGCATACGCAAAAGCAGCCAGCTTGCTTTGCGGGTCATACAGGATTCCCTGCGTCCCCTTGGCACAAATAAAAAATTCATGTTCACAATAAAGCGGCAGATAAACACCATCCTCAATCAGCAAGCGCTCTGCATTTTTAAAATTTTCCGCCGATACCGCCATATCAAAGGTCTGTAACCCGTTTGTAAGATATGTGTCATAGGTTCTGCTGCTGTATCCGGCATAATTGCTGGTATTTCCGGTGGTGAAGGTGCTTAAGATACTGTCCGCTCCGTTGTAGCTGCCGCTCAGGGGATAAAAGGCCATGGAAAACTGACCGCTTTTGAGCACGGTGTTCATTTCCTCCTCCGTTACACTCTCCACCGCCACATAAAAGCCCAATTCCCGCTGCCAAATCTGGGAAAGATATCCAAACAGTTCTTCCTGTCCTGTATCTTGGAGCGCATATAGTCTGACGTTTTCGGGCTGTTTGATCTGAAGCTGTTCAAGTCCTTTTTTATAAAGTTCCTTGGCCTGCTGAGCATCATAGGCGGGCAGGATATTCTGCCCCGCATAATCCCGGAAGCTCTGATCCAGCATGGTGATGACACCGGGAACAATGGCATAAACCATCTCCGTATTGGACGGAAGGGCCTGACGATAGGCTTCAGGCTCAATCAGGCGAAACAGCGCCTTGCGGATATTGGAATTGGACAGTACCGCATCTTTCTGATTGATCAAAATCCCCCAGGTGGTGCTTTGAAACTTTTCCGTCTGATACCGGTCAAGTTCCAGCGCATCACCCGCTTTTCCGCCCAGTTCAATTGCATCTGTTTCCCCATCCAGAAAACGCTGGATTTTATAGGCTTCAAAGGTAACGGGCTCTTCTCCTTCAGGCTGTTCAAATACTTCAAAATTAACACCCTTGGCAGCCACATCCCTGGCGCCCTGATAATACTCATTCCGGCGGAGTGCCAGATAATTATTATGCTCCCACTGCTTCAGATATAACGGACCGTTGCACAGAGTCAAATAAACCGACTCTCCATCAATCGTCGTCTTGGCTTCCAGTCCGTATTTTCCTTTGGTCTGATAAAAAAAGACCTCGTTGCAAGGCATTGCGGGCGCAGTTGTCAGCAGCTGCAAAAACATCGTATTTGGCGTATGCAAAGTAAATTTCAGCTGATACGTTCCCATTGCTGCAACACCGATATCTTCTGTCCTGACCTTACCGCTTAAGGCTTCTTCACTGTTTTTGATACAGAAGAAATCAGAGGCGTAAGGTGCGTTTGTGTCCGGGCTGAACAAACGGCGAAAGGCAAAAACAAAATCGTCTGCCGTAACCGGCGAGCCGTTGGACCAGGCGGCATCCTGCCTCAGCGTAAATGTATATTCCAGTCCATCATCGCTGACATTCCAGTCAGTTGCGACCCCCTCTGTCAGTTTGCCATCCTCGGTATAGGTCAAAAGCCCTTCAAAAATATTATGGATCACCAACAAAGAATTATAGTCTTCTGCCGACTGGGGATCCAAATTTAATGGATCTGCACTGATATCATATTTAAACAGGCTGCCTTCCCCTTTACCGTTGCAGCCTGCCATCGACAGGCAGAGCAAAAACAGGCAGAAAACCGATAGCACTCGTTTCAAGATGATAAAATCCCCATTTCCCACTAAGCTTCGGACATGCGAATTGCCTTTATCAATCACAGCTTGATATTTTATTTTATCATCTTTTCCTCTGTTTTACAACTCTATTTCAACAGCCTCTGCAATTTTAAGACTTTTTTTACAATCAATCGCCCGTTGATTGGAACTACCGCGAAAACGCAGACCGAGACTTTTTTTCTCTTCTTCAAATCTTCCGTCAATCAGAATGTCCGTCTCCTCCAGCAGCAACCCCGCATCAGGTACTTTACCGGATAACAGCTGTTCAAAGGTATATCCGGTATAAGTGATTACGTCTTTTCCCGCTTTGTGCGCTGCCCGTGCAAGCTCGGCACATGCAGCAGGCTGTACAAAAGGATCTCCTCCGCTGAGCGTGATTCCCTTGAGCAGAGGATTCTGCTGAAACTGCGCGATAATCTCGTCTGTGTCCTTCCATTCCCCGCCGGCAAAATCATGCGTCTGAGGATTATGACAGCCGGGACAGTGATGTGGACATCCCTGTGTAAAAACCGTAAAACGGATTCCCGGGCCATCTACAATCGACTCTGGAACCAACCCCGCTATTTTAATCTGCATTTTTGTTTCTCCTCTCTGTACAACACAACGATGCCCGCCCTGCTGCACGATGCAGCCCGGCGGGCAATCCCATTTCTGAGCTTCTGTCCTTAACGGGAAATGCTGTGTTTCACGCGGTCCCGCTCCTCTGCTCTTTTTGCATTGTTAAAATGATCGACAGTTCCGACCAGATAGCCTGTAATACGGCGGATCCGCTCAAAGCCGACTCCTTCTCCGACCATCTTTTGTGTGTTTGCCTTTGTTTCCATCATGACGCTTCGTTCCTTTCTTCTTTATACTTTCCTGTTCTTATTCCATTGGATTAGGAATGCGGTCAGCCTCTTCATAGGTATCTCCGCAATAACCGCAGTTTTCCGCATTGTTTTCCTTATATACACCAAGCGCTTTGAGCTTTTCCACGCTCACCGCTTCCCCTTCCCGCCGGCCGCAGCGCGGGCATACATCCTTGATGATTCCGGTATATCCGCAGACCGGATCGCGGTCAACAGGGTGATTAATCGAACCATAGCCGATACCGCACTCCTTCATATAGCGGACGATCTGTTCAAAGGCTTCCAGATTCTCGGACGGATCGCCATCCAATTCCACATAGCTGATATGGCCACCGTTGGTCAGATTATGATACGGTGCCTCGATCCTGATCTTTTCAAATGCGCTGATCGGATAATATACAGGCACATGAAAAGAATTGGTGTAATATTCACGATCGGTAATCCCTTCGAGCACACCATATCTTTGCTTGTCCATCCGGACAAACCGACCGGACAAGCCCTCTGCCGGGGTGGCAATCAGCGTATAATTGAAGCCCGTTCTTTCGGTTTCCAGATCCATCCGGTCACGCATGTGCTTTACGATTTCAAGTCCCAGTCTGCGCGCTTCCTCACTCTCTCCGTGATGCTTGCCAATCAGGGCCTTCAGCGTTTCCGCCAGACCGATAAAACCGACTGTCAGAGAACCATGTTTGAGCACCTCGCCGACCTCGTCGTCAATATCCAGCTGATCAGAATCAAGCCAGATTCCCTGTCCCATCAGGAACGGATAATTTCTGACCTTCTTTTTGGCCTGAATCTTATACCGCTGCATCAGCTGGCCGATCACAAGCTCCATCTTCTCATCCAGCATCGAGAAAAACTTGTCCACATCGCCGTGCGCTTCGATGCCGAGCCGCGGAAGATTGATGGAGGTAAAGCTCAGATTGCCGCGTCCGCAGGTGACCTGGCGGTCAGGATCATATGCATTTGACATCACACGGGTCCGGCAGCCCATATAGGCGACCTCCGAATTATAATCTCCCTTTTTATAAAATGGAAGGTTAAACGGTGCATCGATAAAGGAGAAATTGGGAAACAATCTTTTGGCGGATACCCGGCAAGCCAACTGGAACAGGTCATAGTTAGGCTCACCCGGGTTGAAATTAATGCCATCCTTCACCTTGAAGATATGAATTGGGAAGATTGGGGTTTCCCCGTTTCCAAGCCCCTGTTCCTGTGCAAGCAGAATATTTTTCATCACCATTCTGCCCTCAGGCGAGGTGTCCAGCCCGTAGTTGATAGAAGAAAACGGGATCTGCGCCCCTGCCCGGGAATGCATGGTGTTCAGATTATGTACCAGTGCTTCCATCGCCTGAAATGTCGCACGGTCTGTCTCCTGATAAGCATGTTTTCTGGCAAACTTCTGGATTTTTTTCACGATAGACGGTTCAAACTGCGTGGATAAAAGCGCAAACTCAACATCCTGATAACCGTTGTCATTGGCCAGCGTCGGGCTTAATCTGCTTTTTTCTCCAACTTGCCTTACAACCGACCGCGCATATTCCGCAGCGTTTTCCTGCTCTGCCAGCATTTCAATGCCCTTGCCGAGATTGTCGATATAAAGCTTGCGGTAGGTCTTTTTTACACCCGGTGCCATTCCATACTCAAAATTCGGGATCGACTGTCCGCCGTGCTGGTCATTCTGATTGGACTGTATCGCAATACATGCCAGAGCGGAATAGCTCCGGATATCATTCGGTTCCCGCAGAAAGCCGTGACCGGTGCAAAATCCGCCTTGAAAAAGCTTCAGGATATCAATCTGGCAGCAGGTTGTCGTCAGGGTCAGAAAATCAAGGTCATGAATATGAATATCGCCGTTTTCATGCGCGGCTGCATATTTTGGATCCAGTACATACATACTGTAAAACTGTTTTGCACCCTCTGAACCGTATTTCAGCATTGTTCCCATCGCGGTATCGCCGTCGATGTTCGCGTTCTCCCGCTTGGTATCGCTGTCCTTTGCGGATTTAAAGGTAAGCTCTTCATAAGTTTTCATGAGCTTGGTATTCATTTCCCGCATTTTGGTACGTTCCGCGCGGTACAAAATATAATTTTTGGCGGTTTTGGCATGCCCGGACTCCACCAGTATTTTTTCAACAGCATCCTGCACCTGTTCAACGGTCGGCACAATACCAACATAATTCTGCTCCAGAAATTCACAAACACGGTAAGCCAGCTCCATAGATTCCTGATAATCATTTCCGCCGGCAGACTGTGCCGCTTTAAATATCGCATTCGCTATTTTTTCTACATTAAAAGGAACCTCCCGGCCATCGCGTTTTTTAATTTTCGTGATCATCACAGCAGCTCCCTTTCTATTTATACTCCAAAAAACACTATATCTTGTGTTTTTTCGCCTTAAGATACAGTATATAGTGTATCTGCCGATTTGTCAATACCCAACAGGCAAAATATATTATACTTTTTTGGTTTACTTTAAACAGGTGTGATTCATCCAAAAATACAGCAATACTTTATTCTGATTTTTTTAATATTTTGAAAATAGGGCTTGACTTTTGTATGGATATCAAGTATAATAATTTTCGTTGTCAACACATAAATTGGGAGCATAGCTCAGCTGGGAGAGCACCTGCCTTACAAGCAGGGGGTCACAGGTTCGAGCCCTGTTGTTCCCACCATGTGGCCCAGTAGTTCAGTTGGTTAGAACGCTAGCCTGTCACGCTAGAGGTCGACGGTTCGAGCCCGTTCTGGGTCGCCATGCTGCTTGATGCGGCATTTTGCCTCTGTAGCTCAGTCGGTAGAGCAGAGGACTGAAAATCCTCGTGTCGATGGTTCGATTCCGTCCGGAGGCACCAATTACAATTTTATATTGTAAGCAGTACACTGATGTACTGCCTGCGGGTTTAGCTCATCTGGTAGAGCGCCACCTTGCCAAGGTGGAGGTAGCGAGTTCGAGCCTCGTAACCCGCTCCATGAAAAAGTCCTGTACGCAAAGCGTAATGTCGTTAGCGAAGTTTTACGCAAACCGAGTGGGATAACAGAAAATACAGCATAGTTAAGATAGCTATGCTGTATTTTTTATGCTTAAAACAACAAATTTCGCAACTTTTTCAAAACCACT
>CALXBC010000020.1 GCA_944386455.1 uncultured Clostridia bacterium
AGATGGATACCTGCCTTTCGGTTTTGTTGGGCAACTCTACCTTAACACAGGTCCTGTCTACTCGCTATCTTTTTTTTACTTTTTGTCTCACATCATTGTAACACCTACAATTAGGTGTTTGTAGGATACCAGGAATCAGTTGACATCTTGTTTTTATCATGTTAAAATAAAATTTCAATAAACATTTGTTTTCGTTTCGGTTTTTTTGAAAGTTAACGGAAGGTAGTCAATGAAAGCAAAGAACAGATTATTGTCAAAAAACGGCAGACTGGCCAAAAATACAATTATGCTGTTTGTCTTGACGTTTTCCAATTATTTATTCAATTTCATAACAGTCCCGTATCAGACCCGTGTGCTTGGCCCTGCGGTATATGGAAACCTTGGATTTGCAACTTCCATTATGTCCTATTTTCAGCTTTTGCTGGACTTTGGTTTTATGCTTTCTGCGACGGAAGATAT
Source organism: uncultured Clostridia bacterium (assembly GCA_944386455.1). GTDB lineage: Bacteria > Bacillota > Clostridia > Oscillospirales > Ruminococcaceae > HGM13222. The sequence goes on from CALXBC010000020.1 coordinate 460, forward strand.
TTCCAAAAACAGAGAAGACCATTCTTATGTATCCAGAGTGCTGACCTGCGTCACCTGGTGCAAAGCAGGACTGATTGCCTTATCTTTTGCAGTATTGGCAGTTTTATGCCTGACGGTGTCGCGGTTTCAAAGCGATGTTCCTTTGTTTTTCCTTTATCTTGGCGCTTATTCCATTTATGCCTTTCTGCCGGATTTTCTCTATCGCGGCATCGAGGAAATGCAGGTAATCACAGTGCGCAGCGTATTGATCAAATTGTTCTGCACCTGTATGATTTTTGTTTTTCTGCGCAGTCCCTCACAATATTATGTCGTTCCGTTAATGACAGGAATCGGGAACCTGGGTGCGGTGCTTGGTGTCTCGATCCATGTGCATTCACTTGGATACCGTTTCGTCAGAGTATCCCGAAAGGAAGTTTGGGAAACTTTTCGGCGTTCCAGCTTTTTCTTTTACTCCCGCATTGCTTCTGCCGTTTATACAGCAACCAATACGTTTTTGCTGGGAATGATTTATGGTGCGTCATCACCGCTTGTTGGATATTACTCCACAGCCGAAAAGGGGGTTGCGGTTGCAAAGCAGGCCATTACTCCGGTGACGGACAGCCTGTATCCTTATATGGTAAAAAACCGCAATTTTAAACTCGTGAAAAAACTGCTTTTGATCGGGATGCCGTTGCTGTTTGTTGGCTGTGGAGTCGTGATGATTTTTGCAGAGCCGCTGTGCGCTTTTGTGTTTGGGGCCGAGTATTATGAGGCTGGAACTTATCTGCGGCTGCTGGCACCGGTCGTTTTTTTCAGCTACCCGGGAATGATGTTTGGGTTTCCGCTGCTGACACCGATGGGACTCGCAAAATATGCCAATATTTCTACGATTATAGCTGCAGCATTGCAGATCGCCATGTTGCTTGGCTTGTTTTTAACCGTGGGGATTACGCCGGTGAATATTTGCATTGCGACCTGTATTACTGAACTGTTCACCTGCGTGTTTCGTGTGGTTGTTGTGTTCCGTAACAGGAGACTTTTAAAAGAACAGGTATAAGGAATCGCTTGATTTTTCATAGAAGCTTCGCTTTTTTCATATTCTTATGTTAGAAATGAAAAAGGTGGTAGAGCTTATGCGGTTCAGGGACCGAAGATGGATTCCAATTGCGGCAGTGTTGACGGCGGCAGCCGTTATCTTGTTTTTAGTAGTCCGTTATATTGACAGAGCAAGCCCTGTATCCATTTCCGGAATACAGATGATTGATACCATTGTCATTGACCCGGGACACGGCGGTGTGGACGGCGGAGCGACAGGGATCGGCGGAGTTGTGGAAAAGGATATTAATTTGCAGATCGGATTGAAGCTGCGGGATATCTTTCAAATGAACGGATATCAGGTCGTTATGACGCGGGACACGGACAAATCCATTCATTCCTCCGGCAAGAATCTGTCCCAGCAGAAAAAGTCAGACATGCAGAACCGCCTGAAGATCATTGAAAATACACCGAATTCGATTACAATCAGTATCCATCAGAATCTTTATGAGGAGAGCAAATACAGCGGAGCACAAATGTTCTACGGCAGGGTCAACGAGGAGAGCAAGCTGCTTGCAGCTGCAATCCAGAAGCGGTTTGTTGCAAATCTGCAAAAGGATAATAAAAGAGAAATCAAAGAGGCGCAAAAAAATCTCTATTTGATGTATTATGCTAAAACGCCAATCGTACTGGTGGAATGCGGTTTCCTTTCCAATCCGGTGGAATCGGCGCTGTTGTCTGACGATACCTATCAGAATAAGGTGGCATTTACGATTTTCTGCGGAATCATGGATTATTTTGGTCAGGTTTAGTCCGATGGGATTATCAAGAAAAGGACGGTGTGCCTTGATGGCAAAAACACTGTATGTATGCAGCCAGTGCGGTTATGAGACTTCAAAATGGATGGGAAGATGCCCGGGCTGTAATGCTTGGAATACCTTTGAAGAGCAGGAAGTCCTGCCACAGCCAAAATCCCGCAAGGCAGCGCTGGATGGACAGAAAACCATCCGCGACAGCGAAATCTTTCGGATCGATGAAATTGATACGACTGATGAAATTCGGTATTACACCGGTGTCAGCGAACTCGACCGGGTGCTTGGCGGCGGAATTGTGAAAGGATCGCTGGTCCTTCTGGGCGGAGACCCCGGGATTGGGAAATCAACGCTTTTGCTGCAGATTTGTGAGTATTTGGGAAAACAGCTGTCTATTTTATATGTATCAGGGGAAGAATCTGTCCGTCAGCTGAAGCTGCGTGCAGGGCGGCTCGGTGTAAACAGCGGCGGGCTGTTTGTCGTTTCCAACACCGATATTGAGGCAGTTGCCAATACGATCGTTGCACAAAAGCCCGATATCGTGATGATCGACTCTATCCAGACGATGTCGCTTTCCGCGCTCAATTCCTCGCCCGGCAGTGTGACTCAGGTCAGAGAGTGTACCAACTTGCTGCTGCGGGTTGCAAAGGGAGAAAATATCCCGATTTTTATTGTGGGTCATGTGAACAAGGACGGTGCGATTGCAGGCCCGAAAGTACTGGAGCATATTGTGGACGCGGTGCTTTATTTTGAAGGGGAGCGGAGTCTTTCCTATCGGATTTTACGGGCTGTTAAAAACCGTTACGGTTCTACCAATGAAATCGGTGTTTTTGAGATGCGGGATACAGGACTCTGTGAGGTCACGAACCCGTCCATGATGTTGTTATCGGGAAGGCCGGAGGGTGTGAGCGGCACCTGCATTGCCTGTGTAATGGAAGGCTCCCGTCCGATTCTGGTGGATATTCAGGCGTTGGCGGCGAAAACGAGCTTTGGCACCCCGCGCCGCACGGCGGCAGGGTTTGATTATAATCGGATGTCACTGATTTTGGCAGTGCTGGAAAAACGGGCAGGCTATTTTTTCGGAAATCTGGATGCTTATCTCAATGTGGTTGGGGGCTTGCGTTTGGACGAGCCGGCAGCTGATCTTCCGGCAGCAATTTCATTGGTATCCAGTCTGCGGGACAAAGCGGTGCCGGACGGTCTGGTCGCATTTGGAGAAATCGGGCTGGCAGGGGAAATCCGCTCTGTATCTCATACAGCTGCACGAATCAAAGAGGCGGATCGGCTCGGCTTTACAAAGTGCATCGTCCCGGCGCAGTCGTTAAAGCAGATATCGGGGCTGGACAAGCTGGGTATTGAAATTATTGGCGTTTCCAATTTAAAGCAGGCCTTTGCTGCATGGGAGCGGCAATAATCAGAAAAGGAGTACGTTAATTAACGTACTCCTTTTCTTTGTTAATTGCTGTCTATCATTTTACTTAGATTTAACATAACGTGGATTTTACATTTTACATTGCTCCCTTATACTGAACTTGTACAAAAGAAAAGGAGAAATGTAAAATGAAACGTATTTTAGCAGTTTTATTAGCCGGTATTATGGCGATGAGCATGGCTGCCTGCACAGACGGCGGAACCTCCAGCGGAGCGGGTACTGAAGACGAGAGCCAGACAACCGGTACCACGCTGAACGGCACGGTGAAAACAGGCGGATCAACTTCAGTCGAAAAGGTCATGACTGCATTGATCTACAAATTTCAGGAAAACAATCCCGATGCAGTCATCAATTATGAAATGAACGGTTCCGGCGATGGTATCGAAGGTGTCTCTTCCGGAAAATATGAGATTGGACATTCCAGCCGTGATCTTAAGGATGAGGAAAAGGCTGAAGGACTTACGGGAACCGCTTATGCCATCGATGGTATCGCGTTGGTTGTTAACAAAGAGAACGCAGTGAAAAATCTGACACAGCAGCAGGTCAAAGATATTTACACAGGTAAGATCACAAACTGGAAAGATGTCGGCGGCGCAGATGCTCCGATCACGGTCGTTGTTCGGGAATCCGGCTCCGGTACCCGCAGCGCGTTTGGCGAAATCGTTGGAATTGAAGACAGTGAACTGGTTTCCGGTGCAACTGAATGCAAAGATACCGGTGCAGTTCAGACTACGGTTTCCGGCAATGCCAATGCAATCGGATACATGTCCTTCTCTGATATGGATACAAGCAAAGTAAATCCGCTTCAGTATGAAGGCGTAGACATCAGCACCGAGACGCTGAAGGACAGCAGCTACAAGCTGCAGCGTTCTTTCCTCCTGGTGACCAAAGAAGGAGCAGAACTTTCCGCAACAGCACAGGCCTTTATAGACTTTATCATGAGCAGCGAAGGACAGCAGCTGGTTACAGACAACAACCTGATTCCTGTCGCATAAAGTAAAAAAATAGTGAAGTGGGACTCGGAGAGGCGGAAAACCTGTCCGGGTCTTGCGTCCTGTATATCGAAGATAGTCGAAAGGTGGATACGTGATGAAAGAAAAACGTAGTCCCGGGAACGTTTCTTATAGTTCGATCAGCGGCAGAGGAAACAACAAAGCAATCATCGAAGTAGTTATGAATATCATCTTTTTTATCTGTGGTATTCTGGCGGTCGTCAGCGTTGCTGTGATTTCCCTGTATATGATATTTTCAGGCGGTCCCGCTATATTTAAAATTGGAATTACTGACTTCCTTTTTGGAAGTGTCTGGAATCCGGATGACAGCCAGTTTGGAATTTTACCGATGATTCTTGCTTCTATTATTGCAACGGTGATTGCAGTTCTGATTGCGCTTCCGATTGGCGTTCTGGTAGCGGTTTTCCTTTCCCATATCGCGCCTAAAAAGCTCGCCAGTATTGTACGGCCAATGGTCGATCTTCTTGCTGGTATTCCGTCAGTTGTATATGGTCTGCTGGGCGCTATTTTGATCGTGCCGATGATTTTTAAAATTCAGGAAGCGCTTTCGATGCCGACCAGCGGTTGTCTGCTTTCTGCAATTATTGTTTTGGTGATTATGATACTGCCCACGATCATTAATGTGAGCGAAACAGCACTGCGTGCTGTCCCAAAATCTTATTATGAAGCTTCGACGGGCTTGGGCGGCTCCCAGATCCAGGGGATTTTCAAGGTTGTGGTTCCGGCTGCCAAAAGCGGTATCGTTGCAGGAATGGTGCTTGGCACCGGCCGGGCTATTGGCGAAACAATGGCTGTCATGATGGTGGCGGGCAATGCCGTTATTTTCCCTGAGCTGTTAAAACCCGTTCGTCTGTTGACTGTCAGTATTCCGTTTGAGTGGGCTTATTCCAGCGGATTACATAGAGAAGCACTGTTTGGGATCGGGCTGGTTCTGTTTGTGTTTATCATGATCATTAACTTTGCGATCAACAGAATCTTAAAAGGGGGAAAAGAAAAATCATGAAGCCTGTTACTTCAATTCAGGTGAAACGCCGCCGGCCATTGGAAAAGCTGATGTATGCGCTGATTTATTTCTTTTCCATTGCGATTCTGGCGATGGTCGTTTATTTCATTGTTTATATTCTATGGAACGGACTGCCCATGCTGACATGGAGCTTTTTATCCACAGCTCCAAACCCGCTTGAGGATACCATAGGCATTCTGCCGGCGATCATCAACACCCTTTATATTATTGCTCTTTCCATTTTGATTTCTGTTCCTTTGGGCGTCGGCGGTGCAATCTACCTGAACGAATATGCAAAAAACAAAAGAGTGATCCGTGTGATTGAATATACCACGGAGACGCTGGCAGGAATCCCTTCTATTATTTTTGGCGTTTTTGGCTATATTTTCTTCTGCACATTTCTCAATCTAAAGGTTTCTCTCCTCTCCGGAGCTTTGACGCTGACTTTAATGGTGCTTCCCACCATTATCCGCACGATGCAGGAAGCATTAAAGTCCGTTCCGAAAAGCTATCGTGAGGGTGCGGCAGGACTTGGCACAACCAAATGGCATACGATTCGTACGATTTTGCTGCCTTCCGCCATGCCGGGACTGATTACTTCTATTATTCTGGCGGTTGGCCGCATTGTGGGAGAGTCTGCGGCATTGATTTTGGTATCCGGGGGAAGCGCGATTTATATGCCGCGCGGGAATCTGGGGCAGCAGCTGATGGGCTCCGGAGCGACACTTTCCGTAGAGCTTTACCGTTATGCTTATTCCCGCGGATTGAATGACGTCGGCTTTGGTATTGCGGCAGTGCTGCTGATCATTGTTCTGATACTGAATATGATTACCCGTTTTATCAGTTACAGATTGGCAAAAAAGAATGAAAGATAGGGGAGCGCCATGGAATTAAACAATACACAGGATAATAAAATGAAACTGTATGCGCGGGATTTGGATTTGTTTTATGGAGAAAACCACGCTTTGAAAAAGGTCAGCATGGATATCAACGAACGGGAAATCACTGCGTTGATCGGACCGAGTGGCTGTGGAAAATCCACCTTTTTGAAAACGCTCAACCGGATGAATGATTTGGTACCCAATGTCAAAATAACGGGTAAAGTCGTTCTGGACGGTGAGGACATTTATGACAAAAGGGTTGATGTGACTCTCTTACGGAAAAAGGTTGGAATGGTATTTCAAAGTCCTAACCCGTTTCCGATGAGTATATATGATAACATTGCCTATGGACCGCGGCTGCATGGAATACGCCGCCGTGTCCAGCTGGATGAGATCGTAGAGAAGAGTCTGCGCGGCGCCGCAATCTGGGATGAGGTGAAGGACCGGCTCAAAAAGAGTGCGCTTGGGCTTTCCGGCGGTCAGCAGCAGCGGCTCTGTATTGCCCGCGCTTTGGCGGTAGAGCCCGAAGTGCTGCTGATGGATGAGCCGACCAGCGCCCTTGACCCGATTTCGACCTCTAAAATCGAGGAGCTTTGTTCAGAACTCAAAAAAGAGTATACGATTGTGATTGTGACCCATAATATGCAGCAGGCGGCCAGAATCTCAGACAAGACGGCGTTTTTCCTGTTAGGGGAGTTGATCGAAACCGGCGCCACAGAGCAGATGTTTTCGATGCCGCGCGATAAGCGGACGGAAGATTATATCACAGGAAGGTTTGGATAAAATGAGAACAAAATTTGATGAGCAATTAGAACAGCTCCATGTTGAACTGATTAAAATGGGAAGTCTTTGTGAAGAAGCCATTTCTCTTTCTGCTGAGATATTGGATGGTCTGTCCAAAAGGGAAATAGAAAAGGTGGGCTCACTGGAGCATGAGATCGATCAGATGGAGCGTGATATTGAAACACGCTGCATCCGCTTGCTGCTCCAGCAGCAGCCTGTCGCCAAAGATCTTCGTGCAATTTCAGCGGCACTTAAAATGATTTCTGACTTAGAGCGGATTGGAGACCAGGCTGCCGATATCGCAGAATTGTCTCCTTATGTCACAGATATTGCTTCCCAGAGCAAAACACAGATCAAGGAAATGGCGAAAGCAGCAGTCTCAATGGTTACTGAAAGCGTAGAGGCTTTTGTGAAAAGCGATCTGAAACTGGCGGAACAGGTGATGCAGAAGGACGATGAGGTGGACCAGTACTTTATTCAGATCAAAGAAGAATTGCTGGAGCTGATTTATCAGAAAGAGGTGGACGCCAAAGCGATTCTGGACCTGTTGATGGTTGCAAAATATTTTGAGAGGATCGGCGATCATGCGGTCAATGTGGCCGAATGGGTCGAGTATTCCATCACCGGGACACACAGGAGCGACGAACATCATGCGCAAGCCTGACAATGGGAATTCCCTTTGCCTGACGGCAGAAAATATGCTATAATATATTGCAGGGGGAAAGGAGCGGTAGAGCTTGATTTATTTGCTGGAAGATGACGACAGCATTCGGGAACTCGTAACATATACATTAAACAGCCAGGGATTGGAAGCAGAGGGGTTTTCTGCGCCAAACCGCTTCTGGGCGGCAATGCGTCTAAGGACGCCTTCTCTTGTGATGCTTGATATCATGCTGCCTGAGGAAGATGGTATTTCAATTTTAAAGAAGCTGCGTGCTTCTGCTGCAACAAAGGATCTGCCGATCATTATGCTGACTGCCAAAGGCAGCGAGTATGATACGGTACGCGGGCTTGACAGCGGTGCAGACGACTATATCCCGAAGCCTTTTCGGATGATGGAACTTTTGTCTCGCGTCCGCGCACTGCTGCGGCGCAGTGCCGGTAACGAACAGCCGGAAGAGTATCATGTCGGCAAGCTTTATGTCTGTCCGTCTCGTCATATTGTAACTGTTGGGGATAAAGAGATCACGTTGACACTCAAAGAATATGAGTTGTTGTGTACCCTGTTGTCGGAACGCGGAACAGTTTTGACGCGAACCCAGCTTTTGGACCGCATTTGGGGCTATGATTTTGGCGGTGAAAGCCGCACGCTGGACGTTCATATTCGCACTTTGCGGCAAAAGCTAGGAGAAGCAGGTGAATGTATCGAGACGGTTCGGGGGATTGGATATAAAATCAGCGGCGGCCACAGTTAAGTACAGGGAGAGGATGAACGCAGTATGACAAAGCGGATTTTCCGATCGATTCTGTTGGTATCCGTTCTGGTGTTTTTAGTGGGCGTAACCTTTATGATCGGGATATTATATCAGCATTTCGGACAGCAGCTGGAAAAGGAGCTGCAAAATGAGCTGACTTATCTTTCCATTGCGGTAGAGAATGACGGGACATCTGTCTTAGAAAATCTGCCGGAACAAGCAGAACGGATTACGCTGGTTGCTGCAGACGGCACGGTTTTGTTTGATAACCGCGCGAATGCTTCAGAGATGGATAATCATGCCGGTCGGGAAGAAATTGCAAAGGCATTGGAAAGCGGAACAGGGACAGCGGTACGCTATTCTGACACACTGGGAGAAAAAACGGTCTATTTAGCCCAACAGCTGTCAGATGGTACGGTTTTGCGGGTATCCAGTACACAATACAGTATTGTGACGCTGCTTCTGAATTTGCTGCAGCCTCTGATCTGGATTTTTATCCTGGCATTGGCGCTGTCAGGCGCTTTTGCCTACCGGGCTTCCAAAAAAATTGTGGCGCCGCTGAACAAGCTGGATCTGGAGCATCCTGACAAAAATGAGTCCTATGATGAACTGGCTCCTTTGCTTACTAAAATTAACCGTCAGCAAAACACCATACGGCATCAGCTTGCCGAAGCGAAGCGGCAGCAGGAAGAATTTGCCCTGATTATGCAGCATATGAATGAAGGACTTTTGGTTATTGATGCAAAGACACAGCTGCTCTTCAGCAATCCCAGTGCGTACCGTATGCTGGGAACGGACAATGAGCAGCAGGTGAAAAGTGTTTTGGAATTAAACCGCAGTGAACCGTTTCGTTTAGTAGTAGACGGTGCTCTGAACGGGAAACATGAGGAAACCATGCTGCAGCTGGAAAGCGGCACCTGTCAGCTGGTGGCGGATCCCGTGATCCAGGACGATGGAGTGAAGGGCGCCGTCCTTTTGCTGATTGATGTGACCGAAAAAGCACAGCGTGAAAATCTGCGGCGGGAGTTTACTGCGAATGTTTCCCATGAGTTAAAAACGCCTTTGACCTCGATTTCGGGGTTTGCAGAAATTCTTCAGGATGGTATGGTCCGGCCGGAAGACGTTCGGAAGTTTGCAGGACGAATTTTTGATGAAGCACAGCGCCTGATTACGTTGGTCAGCGATGTCATCAAGATATCCCAGCTGGATGAAGGCGCGCTTCCTTATGAAAAAGAAGATGTAGACCTATATCTGTTGGCGCAGGAAATTTTGGAACGTCTGAAACCGCAGGCGGAAAAGAACAATATTTCGCTGCGGCTCGAGGGTGAGCCAACCGTTCTGCACTCCACAAAACCGATTCTGGATGAGGTATTGTATAATCTTTGTGATAATGCAGTTAAATACAATCGAAAGGGCGGCAGTGTCACAGTTTGTGTAAAGCAGGATTATGATAAGATCATAGTGATGGTTTCCGACACTGGAATCGGAATCCCTCCGGCTGACCGGCAGCGGATATTTGAACGTTTTTACAGAGTAGATAAAAGTCATTCCAAGGAGATCGGCGGGACCGGGCTCGGCTTATCTATCGTCAAGCATGGGGCGTCTTACCTCGGCGCAGAAGTAAAAGTGGAAAGCACAGTTGGGGCGGGAACAACCTTTACGCTTTCTTGGGAAAAATAAAAAAACACGGGCAAAGCATTATGCCGAGGCGTGATATCAAAGTATTTAGCCAGGTGGTCAGATTGACTTCTGACCACCTGGCTGTTATAATTATGACAGAAATTATTGATTCAACAGGAGGAGTATGATGAAAAAAGAATATTCAAAGACGCCGGATAGTATGAAAAATATGGAAACATACGGATTTTCATGGATGGATTTTGTAACAGCAATACCATCCCCTCTTTTTGTTGTAACTACATATAAATCGAATGGAAAGCCAAATGCCTGCTTGCAATCATGGGCATGTTTTAACGGTGATCCAAATGGTTTTTATGCAATTCTTTCAAGTGTAAATAAATCTGGACATTTATATCAAAGTATAACGGAAACGAAAGAGGCAGTATTAAATTTCCCTTCTGTAGACTGGTACGATCAATGTTTTAATACCATTGCAAATAACGGATTCGATAATGATGAAATCACGATGTCTGGACTTACTTCGGAACAAGCTTCAATCGTAAACGCCCCTATAATAAAAGAGTGTTTTTTAAATTTAGAATGTCGTTATTTATGGGAGCGAGAAATAGTTGAAGGCAGTTCACATGTTTTAATGTGTTTAGAAGTTGTAAATATTAGTGCGGACGAAATTTATCTGGATGAAAAATCACAAGGACGGTATGGAGATACTGGATATTTATATAATATTCATTATCCGATAAACCCTGAAAGCTTTAATGGAAAATCACATGATTGGATTGCAACATTGCACAAGAAAAGGGATATGGGAGAATATTAAGGCTAATGGGTATCAACTTTCAAATGACATCTTTGAGGACACTCTCCAAAAATGTCATATTGGGTTACATACTTTCAGAAAGTAAAAAATAGTGAAAACGGGTGCAACTATCAATGTGAACTGCACCCGTTTTTAAACCTTTGTTATGGAATCTAACTATAGCCTTGCCCTTCGTGTCAGATCAAACATTTAGCTGTACTTTTTCGCCGAGCAGCCCGGCGTTTGTCTTTAAAAGCGGTTTGATATATTCCGTTAAAAAGCGGGAAACCTGTTCGGGAGCGCAGCCGGTAAATTTTGCCGGGTCCAACAGTCCCGCGGCATCCTGCTCTGTGATACCAAAAGCAGGGTCTGCGCATATCATTTCGATCAGCTGATTGGGCTTGCCTTCTTCTTTGACTCGTCTGGCGGCTTCCTGACTGTAAACCCTCAGTTTTTCATGAAGCTCCTGACGGTCGCCGCCGCGCTTGACCGCTTCCATCATGATGTTTTCTGTTGCCATAAACGGCAGTTCGTTCATCACTCTGGTATGGATTACCTTTGGATAGACAACAAGACCGTCGCACACATTGATCATGATGTTGAGAATAGCGTCGACACCGAGGAACGCCTCTGCTACCGAAATTCGTTTGTTTGCACTGTCATCCAGCGTTCGCTCGAACCACTGGGTACCGGCGGTAAATGCCGGGTTGAGCGCATCACAGATCACATAGCGTGCCAGTGCGCAGATTCGTTCGCTCCGCATGGGGTTGCGTTTATAGGGCATAGCTGAGGAGCCGATCTGACTTTTTTCAAACGGTTCTTCCATTTCCTTGAAGTTCTGGAGAATGCGCAGGTCGTTCGCAAATTTCATGGCGGATTGTGCGATCCCAGACAGAGTGTTCACGATAAAAGAATCAATTTTTCGGCTGTAGGTCTGCCCGGAGACAGGCACCACTCTGTCAAGTCCGACTGCCTGGGCAATTCGTTTTTCCACAGCCTCGATTTTAGTCATATCTCCTTCAAACAGATCCAGAAAACTTGCCTGTGTTCCTGTTGTTCCTTTACTGCCAAGCAGCGGGAGATTCTCGAGACGGTAAGATACTTCCTGATAGTCGAGATATAGCTCATACAGCCACAGGGAAGCACGCTTTCCCACTGTTGTCAGCTGGGCGGGCTGGAGATGCGTATAGGCCAAAGCAGGCAGGCTGCGGTATTTCTCTGCAAACTCAGCCAGAAGTGCAATAACGTTTAACAGCTTTCGCTGCACAACGGTGAGCGCCTCTTTCATAATCAGAATGTCGGTGTTGTCCCCTACATAGCAGCTGGTTGCCCCCAGATGAATGATGCCTTTTGCCTTTGGACACTGAAGTCCATAGGCATAGATATGGCTCATGACGTCGTGGCGGCATTCCTTTTCCCGCCGAATGGCGTCCTCATAATTGATATCATCGCGGTGCGCTTCCATTTCTGCGATCTGCTCGTCGGTGATGGCGAGTCCTTCTGCCTGTTCTGCTTTGGCTAATGCGATCCACAGCCTCCGCCAGGTGCGAAATTTGTGATCCTCAGAGAACAGCTCCTGCATCTCTTTGCTGGCGTATCGGGTACTGAACGGACTTTGATAGCAATCATGCTGCATCTTGCTTGTGCTCCTTTCCATGAGGCTCATTCGCCCAGAATCCGTTTTTTCACTTCCTGATAGGCTTCTTCTTCTCCGCCCAAATCACGGCGGAACAAGTCCTTATCCAGATGCGCATGTGTTCTGGTATCCCAGAAACGGCAGGTGTCAGGGCTGATTTCATCTGCAAGAATGACCTTGCCGTTACTGTCGCGGCCAAACTCCAGCTTGAAATCGATCAGTTCAATATTGACTTCCTTTAAATATTCAGTAAGTATTTCGTTGATTTTAAAGCTGTAGTCCGCAATCTGCTGCAGCTCGTCCGGTGTTGCCGCTCCGAGTGCTGCAATATGGTATTCATTGACCATGGGGTCGCCGAGCGCATCATCCTTATAGCAGTATTCCAATACCGTGTGGGAAAGCTTTGTGCCTTCCTCCATTCCAAGCCGCTTTGCCAAACTGCCTGCTGCGACATTGCGGACAATGACTTCAAGCGGGATGATCTCGACTTTTTTCACCAGCGTTTCCCGATCGGAAAGCTGCTCAATAAAATGAGTGGGAATTCCTTTGGTTTCCAGCATCTTCATCAGATGATTGGTGACGAGATTATTGATAGCTCCCTTTCCGCGGATGGTCCCTTTTTTGGCGCCGTTTCCAGCAGTAGCGTCATCCTTGTAGCGTACCAGATAGACCTCAGGGTCATCGGTGCAAAAAACTTTTTTTGCTTTTCCTTCATACAGCTGGTTTAAACATTTCATGATTTTTCAAACTCCTTTTTGATTTATTTATACAGTTTCTGCCGGACGGCTTGTCCGGCTGTCAAACAGAACATTTGGCCGAAGAGCTTCTCCGGCCAGCCGCTCAGTCTTTTTGATAAACTTCCAGAATTTCTCCGATATACATGGTATGGTAGTCCTTATTGGGGTAGTTCTTCTCAATCTCGTTGTCTAAAAAGCTATTTGGTGTCAGCTCCTGTGCGTACAGCTTTTTACAGATGAAGATCAGTTTTCCTTCTTCAAAGGTTGGGGCTGCAAAGTCGAAATTCGGCGTCAGTCCCGCTTCTTTAACTTTGTCGCAGTCCCGTCCCGATTTTCTGCCGCACAAAGTCAGTGCATCTCGGCATTCTTTTCCGAAAAATGTGAGAGAAAAGGTGTCTCCTGCATCGATGAATTCTTTCGTGTAGCGCTGCGGACGGATATAGATGGTGGCAACATTTTTGTTCCAGAGTACGCCGACACCACCCCAACTTGCGGTCATAGTGTTGAATTTTTCCTTGTTTCCTGCTGTAATCAGCATCCATTCCTTTCCAATCTGCTCAAAAGGATGAAAAGATAAATCCTTCAGTTCTATTTTTCGGTATCCCATATCAGTCGCCCCTTTTCTCAAATTTCTATATTATTATACTACAATTCTATGAAAATGTAAATTCTAAAATGTCATGCGGGAAGCAGCTCAACTTTTGGATATTTTGCGCGGTTTTCATTGGTGTCATATGGTATTGCCATAATTAGATTGCAAAAAATTAAAATGAATATAAATGAATAAATATTCATAAAGAAAATTTGTTTTTTAACTTTAAAAGACAATAATATGCAAAATGAATAAAATATCACGATAAATTCGAGATATGTTTATCCGTTTGCCAATTGATTTTTTTGCATCATAATGTATAATTATGAATAGAAACAAAATCTGGAACAGGAGCGATAAAAATGGCAGATCAGAAAATAAAAAAAGTAGTTCTGGCTTATTCCGGCGGACTGGATACATCGATCATTATTCCATGGCTGAAGGAGCATTATGACAACTGTGAGGTGATTGCGGTCGCAGCCGACGTGGGACAGGGTACAGAACTGGAAGGACTTCAGGAAAAAGCAATCAAAACAGGGGCGTCCAAGCTGTATATCGAGGACTTAAAGGATGAATTTGTCAATGAGTATATTTTCCCCACCTTGAAGGCGGGTGCGGTGTATGAGGGCAAATATCTGCTGGGCACTTCGTTTGCAAGGCCGCTGATCGGAAAGCGGCTGGTCGAGATCGCCAAGGCGGAAGGCGCCGATGCGATCGCACACGGCTGCACAGGCAAAGGAAATGACCAGGTGCGGTTTGAGCTTGCGATCAAGGCGTATGCTCCTGAAATGAAGATCATTGCTCCGTGGCGGGTATGGGAATTGAAATCCCGTGATGAGGAGATTGATTATGCCGAAGCGCACAATATCCCGTTGAAAATCACGCGGGAGACCAACTATTCCAAAGACAAAAATCTCTGGCATCTCTCTCACGAGGGCTTGGATTTGGAAGACCCTGCCAATGAACCGCAGTATAATAAGGAAGGCTTTCTGGAGCTTGGCGTTTCTCCGGAGCAGGCGCCTGACCAGCCGACCTATGTGACGATCCATTTTGAAAAAGGAGTGCCGACCGCTGTGGACGGCAAGGAAACGGGCGGTGTCGAGCTGATCGAGACGCTCAATAAAATCGGCGGCGCAAACGGAGTAGGTCTGGCGGATATCGTGGAGAACCGTCTGGTCGGCATGAAGTCCAGGGGGGTATATGAAACCCCCGGCGGCGCCATTCTCTATCATGCACATGACGTGCTGGAGACCATCTGCCTTGATAAGGAGACCCAGCATTATAAGCAGCAGGTCGCTTTAAAGTTTGCAGACATCGTTTATAACGGTCAGTGGTATACACCGCTTCGGGAAGCACTCTCTGCTTTTGTGGACAGCACACAGCAGACAGTGACCGGCGATGTGAAGCTGAAGCTCTATAAAGGCAATATCATCAACGCCGGTGTCACCTCTCCTTATTCCCTTTACAGCGAGGAAGTTGCGACTTTCGGCGAGGACGAGGTTTACGACCAGATGGATTCGCAGGGCTTTATCAATCTGTTCGGCTTGCCGATCAAGGTCAAGGCCATGCTGGATGCCAAACGGGAAAAGAAATAACAATACAAAATACAGCGAGAAAGCAGGGCGGGCTTTTTGAGGTCTGCCCTGCTGGTAATCATAAGGATGGTAAAAAAATGGCAAAAATGTGGGCAGGGCGGTTTTCCAAAGAAGTCAACGAAAAGGTGAATGATTTCAACTCCTCGATTTCATTTGACTGCCGCATGTACAGACAGGACATCAGAGGCAGCATCGCGCATGCTGCGATGCTGGGAAAAACGGGAATCATTCAGCAACAGGAAGCAGATGCGATCATCGCCGGTCTGAAGGAAATCCTTGCGGATATCGATGCCGGAAAGCTGGCGTTCGACCCTGAGGCAGAGGACATTCATATGTTCATTGAAGCGGAACTGACCAGGCGCATCGGAGATGCAGGAAAACGGCTGCATACCGCCAGAAGCCGCAACGATCAGGTGGCGCTTGATCTGCGGCTATATCTCAGGGACGAGTTGGAAACGATTCTGGAGCTGTTGCACGGTTTGACTGCTGTGCTGTGTGATACAGCGGAGGAGCATGCAGGAACGGTCATGCCGGGCTATACGCATTTGCAGCGGGCTCAGCCAATTACCTTCGGTCATCACTTGATGGCTTATGTCTGGATGCTGCTGCGTGATATGGGAAGACTGTCAGACTGCGGAAAGCGGATGGATGAGTGTCCGCTCGGAAGCTGTGCACTGGCGGCAACCACTTATCCGATCGACCGGGAAATGACAGCTGCTCTGCTTGGCTTTGGCGGTGTGACCGCGAACAGTCTGGACGGGGTGTCCGACCGGGATTTCTGTGTTGAGCTTGCGGCGGCGCTGTCGCTGCTGATGGTTCATCTTTCCCGTCTGTCTGAGGAGATCATCCTCTGGTGCTCATGGGAATTTAAGTTTATTGAGCTGGATGACGCTTATGCAACCGGCTCGAGCATCATGCCGCAGAAGAAAAACCCTGATATCACGGAACTGGTACGGGGAAAGACGGGACGTGTCATCGGGGATCTGACAACTCTGCTCACCATGATGAAAAATCTGCCGCTTGCCTATAACAAGGATATGCAGGAGGATAAGGAAGCGGTTTTTGATGCAGCGGATACCGTGAAGCTCTGTGTTTCCACCATGACTCCCATGATCGAGACCATGCGTGTCCTGCCGCGGAATATGAGGGCGGCCGCTGCCAAAGGCTTTATCAATGCGACAGACTGTGCAGACTATCTGGTGAAGAAGGGAATGCCGTTCCGGGATGCCTATAAACTGACAGGACAATTAGTGGCATTGTGCATTGAAAAAAATACAACGCTGGAAGAACTGCCGCTGGAAGAATATCAAAAAATGGATCCGCTGTTTGATGAGGATATTTATCAGGCGATCGACCTGGATGTCTGTGTCAGCGGGCGGGATACGCTGGGAGGCCCGTCACGGGACAGCGTACTCCGACAAGTAAAGCAAGCGAGGGAGAAAATCAATGACGGAAAATAAAATCAGAGCCGGGATCATCGGCGCGACCGGATATGCGGGAGAGGAGCTGCTGCGGCTTTTGCTGATGCATCCGCTTGCGGAGATCGGCGGCATCAGTTCTGTCAGCTTTGAGGGACAAAAAATTTCAGAGGTATACCCGTCTCTTGCGGCGTTTTGCGATATGGTGCTGACAGACGAGGACGCCGTGATTGCAAACAGCGACGTGGTGTTTGCGTCCCTGCCGCATGGGCTCTGTGAAGAAAAGGCAAAAAAGGTTTTGACGCTTGGAAAGGCGTTTATTGATCTGGGCGCGGATTTCAGATTGTACCGGGAAGAGGACTATCAGCAATGGTACGGTCTGGAATATAAGGAAAAGCAGCTGCATGAGCAGGCGGTCTACTGTATTCCGGAGCTGCATCGCGGGCTGGCCGGCGGGAAAAGACTCATCGGCAACCCGGGCTGTTATCCGACAAGTATTGCGCTGGGGCTTGCTCCGGCTCTGAAAGCCGGGTTTGTTTTTGCAGATGATATCATCATTGACAGCAAGTCCGGTGTAACAGGTGCGGGACGCGGTCTGTCGCAGAAAACCCATTATCCTGACTGCAATGAGGCGTTCTCTCCCTATAAGGCAGCAGAGCACCGGCATACCCCTGAAATCGAGCAGACACTGACGGAGTTGGCGGGAGAACGTGCCATGGTCACCTTTGTGCCCCATCTATTGCCGGTGAACCGCGGGATCGTCTCCACGATTTATGCCAAGCTGAAGCAGAGCGTGACACTGGAAGAAGTCCACCGCAGTTATGAGGTGTTTTATCAGGATGAGGAATTTGTACGGGTGATGCCGTTGGGGGACTATGCAAATCTGAAAAATGTCACCTTTTCCAACATGTGTGATATCTCTCTGCATATGGACTCACGGATGAATAGGATGATCGTTGTTTCGACGATTGACAATATGGTGAAGGGCGCTGCGGGACAGGCGATTCAAAATATGAATCTGATCTGTGGGCTTCCGGAGGATACGGGACTGAAGCTGGTTCCGCCGGCGTTTTAATTCTGACTGATAGAAAGGAACGGCGCCTAAAAGCGCTGTGTGGCAATATAAAATGAGAGTAAATTTTAAAGGCTTTGACTTTGTGAGCGGCGGAATTTGCGCGCCGGCCGGATTTCTGGCTTCCGGCATCCATTGCGGGATCCGCAAGAACAAATCCAAACGCGATCTGGGGCTGATTGTCAGCGATACGCTTTGCAGTGCTGCTGCGATCTATACCCAAAACAAGGTGAAGGGCGCGCCCATCACAGTAACAAAACGGAATCTCCGCAACGGAAAGGCACGCGCGGTTATTGTTAACAGCGGGAATGCGAATACCTGCAATGCGGACGGCGAGCTGAAGGCGGAAATGATGTGCAGCCTTTGCGCCGACGCGCTTCACATTGACAAAAAAGACGTGATTGTCGCTTCTACGGGAGTCATCGGCCAAATCCTTGATATTGAGCCGATTCAAAACGGAATGCCGCAGCTGGTCTCCGAGTTGTCCGCTAACGGAAGCGCTCACGCGGCAGAAGCGATCATGACAACAGATACTGTCAAAAAGGAACTGGCAGTCGAATTTATGCTGGGAGACACTGTTTGCCGCGTGGCGGGCATCGCCAAGGGCAGCGGCATGATCCACCCCAATATGGCGACCATGCTTTGTTTTCTGACAACCGACGTTTCCATTCAGCCCGAGCTTTTGCAGTCCGCGCTGAAGCGGGTGGCGGATGACACCTTTAATATGATCAGCATAGACGGGGATACCTCGACCAACGACATGGCCTGTATTCTTGCGTCAGGGAAAGCGGGAAATCCTGAAATCGACAAACAGGATAAATACTATGAAATGTTCTGCAACGCGCTGTATGTGCTGATGATGAATCTTTCGCGGGATATTGCCGCGGACGGAGAGGGCGCAACCAAGCTGTTGGAGTGTCATGTGACAGGTGCGCCGGATGAGGCGTCTGCCAAGGCGGTGGCTAAGGCGGTCATTCAGTCCAGTTTGTTCAAAGCCGCTATGTTCGGTGCTGATGCGAACTGGGGACGGATTCTTTGCGCGGTCGGATATGCCGATGCGGAGTTTAACATTGACGATGTAAGGGTCGATCTTGCCTCTGCCAGAGGCTGTATCCATGTCTGCGAGCATGGAGCTGGCGTACCGTTCAGCGAGGAAAAGGCAAAGGATATCCTGCTGGAAGATGAAATCAAAATCATCATCGAGCTTGGAAATGGAATGTACTCTGCTGTGGCGTGGGGCTGCGACCTGACCTATGATTATGTGAAAATCAACGGAGACTATCGGACTTAAATTCTATTTGGATGCTGGAAAGACGGGTTGAATAAAAATGGAAATCGAAAACAGTGTCAAAGCGCAGGTGCTGGCAGACGCATTGCCTTATATTCAGCGCTACAGCGGAAAGATCATCGTGGTAAAGTACGGCGGAAACGCTATGACCTGTGATGAACTGAAGCAGGCAGTCATGCGTGACATCGTTCTGCTGTCGCTGGTTGGGATCAAGGTTGTGCTGGTACACGGCGGCGGCCCTGAAATCAATGAAATGCTTCAGAAAGTGGGAAAGGAAAGCAAATTTGTCGGCGGGCTCCGGTACACTGATGAAGAGACCGCAGAAATTGTCCAGATGGTGCTGGCAGGCAAGGTGAACAAAGGACTGGTCAGCCTGTTGCAGCAGCATGGCGGCAGGGCGTTGGGGCTGTGTGGAACAGACGGCGGCATGATCGAAGCGGAAAAGCTGGACAACGGGATGGATCTTGGCTTTGTGGGTGAGATCAAAAACGTTGATATCAAGCCGATTACAGACGCTTTGGACAATGGCTATATCCCAGTTGTGGCGACAGTGGCCGCGTCAGCGGACGGACAAATTTACAACATCAACGCAGATACGGCCGCGGCGCGGATTGCCGCGGCACTGAATGCAGAAAATCTGATTCTGATGACCGATATCAAAGGATTGCTGCGGGACAAGAACGACGAAAATACGCTGATTCCGTTTGTCCATGTCAGCGAGGTGCCGTCACTGGTTAAAGACGGTATTATTTCCGGCGGGATGATCCCGAAGATCGAGTGCTGTGTGGAAAGCGTCCGCCGCGGCGTCAACCGGGCGTTTATCATAGACGGACGGATCCCGCATTCGATTTTGATCGAGCTGTTTTCCAATGAAGGTATCGGCACCATGTTCAAATAGCGGGCGGAAAGGAAGTTGGCTTAAGAATGAACGGAGAAACCTGGAAGCAAAAGGACCGGCAGTATATTGCGGGTACTTATGGCCGCTTTAACGTATGCCTGGCTGAAGGAAAGAACGCGACCTGCATTGATGTGGATGGAAAGAAATATATTGATTTCGGAAGCGGGATTGGAGTCAATTCTCTCGGTTACTGCGACGCAGGCTGGGTCACGGCTGTGACAAAGCAGCTCGGCCGGCTTCAGCACTGCTCTAACCTTTATTACTCCACGCCCGATATTGAACTGGCCCATAGGTTATGCGGTCTGACAGGCTATGATAAAGTATTTTTCGCAAATTCCGGAGCGGAGGCAAATGAATGTGCCATCAAGGCAGCCAGAAAGTACAGCTTTGACAGGTATGGGGGCAAACGAAATAAGATCATTACGCTGGTCAATTCGTTTCATGGGAGAACGGTGACAACCTTGTCCGCCACCGGTCAGGATGTATTTCATCAGTACTTTTTTCCGTTTACGGAAGGCTTTGAATTTGTAAAGGCAAATGATATGGATGCGCTTACTGCCATGCTGGATGACAGCGTATGCGGCATTATGATGGAACTGATCCAGGGAGAGGGCGGCGTAGTCCCGCTGGAACGGGAATTTGTCGCCGGCGTGGCTGAACTGTGCAGGGAGAAAGATGTGGCGCTGATCGTCGATGAAGTCCAGACCGGAGTCGGACGGACAGGAAAGCTGCTTGCCTGTGAGCATTATGGGATCAGACCTGACATCGTTACTCTTGCAAAGGGCCTGGGCGGCGGACTCCCTATTGGTGCAGTCCTTTTCCGGGAGGATTATGCAAAGGTGATGGGCACAGGAACACATGGCTCGACCTTCGGGGGAAATCCTGTTGTCTGTGCCGGTGCCCTGGAGGTTTTAAACCGCGTTGCAGATTCGGATTTTCTTGCCGAGGTGGAGAAAAAGGGAATCTATATCCGTGACAAGCTGGCCGGGATAAAAGAGATTGACGGCGTAGACGGACTGGGACTGATGCTTGGCGTGCGGCTGAAAACAAAACAGGCGGCAGATGCGGCAAAAGCCTGCGTGGCCAACGGGCTGCTGATTCTGACCGCAAAAACAAAGCTGCGGCTGCTGCCGCCGCTGACCATAACAAAAGAAGAAATTGATCAGGGCATCGCTGTTTTGGCGGATGTTTTGAAATAAGAAAGGAAGGATCGCCTGTGAAACACTTATTGAAAATGCTCGATTTGAGCAAAGAGGAGATCATTGACCTGCTGAATCTGGCAGACCAGCTCAAATATGAGCAGAAGCATAAAATCGCCCATCAGCATTTAAAGGGGAAAACACTCGGCATGATCTTTCAAAAAGCCTCGACCCGGACTCGTGTCTCGTTTGAGACGGGGATGTTCCAGCTGGGCGGTCAGGCATTGTTTTTAAGCTCCCGCGATTTGCAGATCGGACGCGGAGAACCGGTACAGGATACTGCACGGGTGCTTTCGCGGTATCTGGACGGCATCATGATTCGTACCTTTGCACAAAAGGAAGTCGAAGACCTGGCGCAATATGGCTCCATTCCGATTATCAACGGGCTGACGGATTTCTGTCATCCCTGCCAGGTTCTGGCCGATCTGATGACGGTCAGAGAACATAAGGGGCGTTTTGAAGGCCTGAAAATGTGTTATATCGGGGACGGCAACAATATGGCGAATTCTCTGATCGTCGGCGGGCTGAAAGTGGGAATGAAGGTTTCGGTCGCCTGCCCGAAAGGCTTTGAGCCCGCAGAAGAGGTGTTGAGTTTTGCCAAAGGATATGACAGCTTTGTCCTGACCACGGATGTGCTGGAGGCCGCAAAGGGCGCGGATGTCCTTTTCACTGATGTATGGTCGTCCATGGGACAGGAAGAAGAAGCGGAAAAACGCCGTGCCGCCTTTGAGGGCATCTATCAGATCAACGACAGGCTGCTGGAAGCGGCGCATCGGGATGCGATGGTACAGCACTGTCTGCCTGCCCACCGCGGCGAGGAGATCACCGAAGCGGTATTTGAAGCGCATGCGGACGAGATTTTTGACGAGGCGGAAAACCGTCTTCACGCGCAAAAGGCGGTTATGGTCCGTCTGATGGCATGATTTACAGCAGGGAAGCCGAAAGTATATTCGCTTTCCCTGCTGTTTTATCTTGACTTTAAAATAGTGCCATGCTATGATAAGACTGTAAGCAGGGGGACGGCACCCATCAGAAAAAACAGCGGCTTGCATGGAGGAATCGGATACAAAGGGGGAGACACCCATCGAAAAAAACGTGATTGTAGTCGATGAACAGGGAAATCTTTATGAAGCAACCTACCCGAAACGGGCAAGAGGACTTGTGAAAAGCGGTCGGGCACGCTTCATATCGGAAAACAAAATATGCCTTGCGTGTCCGCCAAATCAATATTTGGAGGATTTGAATATGTCTAATAATATGATAAAAAAGGAACAGGTTTTCACACAAATTGCCGAACTTCAAAAGGGACTTGAATCCATTGATAAAATACTATTTAAAATTCAATGCGTAAATGACTCTCAACAATATGTAGAATCGGATGATGGCGATCCACTTACGCTTGATTATATGCCTGAAGTTGCTCTGGAAAAAATTAAGGCAATTCGTGAGATAGTAATGTCTAGAGAACATACTATCAATTTGATGTTAAGTTTTTACTTATCAGTTTATGATAAATTAGAAAAGTCTGAAAAAGAGTGAACATTTTTCGACACGCTCAATCCCGCCTGTATAGGCGGGATTTTTATCATATAACTTTGTAACAAATCATTACAATATTTTTACAGTTGTGTCACTTCGCTTTTCTTTTGGGCATAATTGTGTTATACTACTTCTGCAATGCAGAATCCGCGGATCAGGATTAGAAAGGAACGGAATTGAAAATTGAAGCTCAGAAAACAATATAAACTCGGCGCTGCTGTTTTAGCCGTAATGATGATGACGGCTCTGTTTTCCTCCTGCAATGCGGGATGGGAAGATCTGGAGAGTGTCGATACTTCCAACAATACATCCCAAATTTCGGATGCAGAATCGCTTCCCAAGTCTGATGTCTCGTCTTCTGCGGCGGACAAGCCCGTGGATAACGGCAGCACAGAAGGAAAGCTTGACCTTTTTGCTGCGGGCGATAATATCCTGCATCAGATGGTGATTGACGGCGGCAAAACGGCGGACGGCGGTTATGATTACACCGGTTATTATGAATATATGGCAAACGATATTCAAAATGCCGATGTAGCGTTTATCAATCAGGAATCCCCAATCGGCGGGGAAGCGCTGGGAATCAGCGGCTATCCGAATTTTAACTCCCCCTTTGAAATTGGAGATAATTTGGTGTCGCTGGGATTCGATGTTATAAATCAGGCGAACAATCATATGCTGGATAAAGGCGCTAAAGGCGTGACCGCGACGCTGGAGTTCTGGAAAAAATATCCGCAGATTGCAGTTCTTGGAATCAATGCCAGCCAGGAGGATCGGGACACTACCCGAATTGTGGAGCGAAACGGCATCAAGCTGGCGTTTCTGTCCTATACCTATGGTACCAACGGCTATAAGACGCCGTCGGGACAGGAGTATCTGGTCAATCGCTTTGACAAGGCCGCCATGAAAGCGGACGTGGAACGGGCGAAAAAAGAAGCAGATGCAGTTGTCGTTTCCATGCACTGGGGTGTGGAATACTCCACAACAACCTCTTCGGAGCAGCATACCTATGCCCAGTATCTGGCTGATTTAGGTGTTGATCTGGTCATTGGCACGCATCCTCATGTGATCCAGCGGGTAAATTGGGTAACAGGGGAAAACGGGAATAAAACGCTGGTCTATTATTCGCTGGGCAATTTTCTTTCCTCTCAGATCGACGACCCGCTTCGGATGCTTGGTGCCGTAGCGAATGTCCGCTTTGAAAAAAAGGATAGCAAAACGACGATTACCGATGCCAAAATTACACCTACGATCTGTCATTACGAAACCAATAATGGCGTCAGAGAGCATTTTAAAATTTACAAGCTGGCAGAATACACCGATGCACTGGCCGCACAGCATGGGATTAAGGACTTTCTCAACCCAAGCTTCGGCAGAGAAATGACCCTGTCCACCATGAAAAACATCTGCCGAAATGTGCTCGGGGATTGGTATACAGAAGGAAAATAGAGCGAATTTTTTTCACAAGGAGCGTTTCTAATGTTATTGATCAGAAAAAGAATAATTGCCTCTGCTCTGGCGGTGATGACGACGGTTTGCCTGCTGTCATCCTGCAGTGCAGGATGGGAAGACCTGGAAAGTGTCGGCACCGGCAGCGGAGATTCTGCTCCGTCTTCTGAACCACAGGATCAAACCGGTTCTGCTGGCAATGGCACAGACTCCTCTTCTGCAGAGGGCAGCACGATACAAACAGGCGGCAAGCCCGAAATCAATCCGGATGACTGGAATTTGATTTTGGTGAATCCCTCTCATCCGCTGGAGGAGATCACCAGGGACAATCTGGTGGAATTGACTGTGACCCAGAAGAGCAACGGAAACGGCAAGTATTTTGACAGACGGGCGGCAGAATATGTTGTTCAGATGTTTGAAGCGGCGAAAGAGGAAGGAATCAATTTGCTGTCCCGCTCGACATTTCGGACGTATAATCTGCAAAAGACTTATTTTGATTCCCATGTAAATAGTTTCATGGCCCAGGGAATGACAGAGGATGAAGCAAAGGAAAAAACGCTGGACTATACTGCTGCTCCCGGGACCAGCGAGCATCACACCGGACTGGCGATTGATATCACAACCAGTGAATGGGAAGCAGACGGAAAAGGGCTGAACGATTCCTTTGCTGAAACAGATGCGGCAAAATGGCTGAAAGAAAATGCACACAAGTATGGGTTCATTCTCCGCTATCCCAAGGAGAAGGAAAGTATCACCAAAATCAAGTATGAACCATGGCATTTTCGCTATGTCGGCGTGGAGCATGCCACGGAAATCTACAGCCGCGGAATCTGTCTGGAAGAATATCTTGGCGAATTGGATTGATATGAAATAAAAACTGCCGGTTTTAAATGAAAAGCACCCCATTTGTTAGACAGTATGGAATGCTGAATAACAAATGGGGTGCTTTTGCCTTGCAAAAGGGAAAGAAATCCGGTATAATGGAAGGGAAATAGAATGACAAAGGCAAAAGGACGGGATGAAATGAGCACAGGCGGGATACCGGATAAAGCACGCGCAATTCTGGCGCAAAGGAGACAGTATGCCCAGATTACAGCGGACAGGCATATGAAAGAAATCAATGATAAAATTCCGGAAATCGCGCGGCTAAAGGCAGAGCTTGCGGATACCGGTTCGGAACTGGTGCGGACCGTTCTGGCCAATCCTCATAATATTGAGGCGGCGGTCGGCAGTTTAAAAGATAAGAGTCTTGCACTTCAGGAGAAAATAAAAGAACTATTGATAAAAAATGGTTATCCCGAAGATTATTTGAAAGAAAAATACTTCTGTCCATATTGTGATGATACTGGTTATGTCGGAAGCAGAAAATGCGCTTGCTTCACCCGTCTCGTCAAGCAGCTGAGCGCCGAGGAAATGAACCGCAGATCTCCGTTGGAGCTTTGTGATTTTCAAACCTTCAGGCTCGATTATTATCCCGATACCGCCGGTCAGGAGGGTATCAGCCCACGAAAACAGATGGAACGGGTTTACCAGTACTGCGTCCGTTATGCAGAGGGCTTCAGTCTGAAATCGGCAAGCCTGTTTCTGTTCGGGGGAACTGGGCTGGGAAAAACGCATCTTTCGCTTGCAATCGCTCATGCCGTGCTGGACAAAGGATATCATGTGATTTATGGTTCGGCGCAGGACTTGTTCCGACAGGTAGAGCGGGAGCATTTTGGAAAGGATGCTGCGGATAAAGATACGCTGCAAAATTTGCTGGACTGCGATCTGCTGGTTTTGGACGACTTAGGTGCAGAATTTGAGTCCGGATACTACACGGCTTGTCTTTATAATATCGTGAATTCCAGAATCAATGCACAGCGGCCTACAATCATCAGTTCCAATCTGGATTCGGAGCAGATCCAGCAGCGCTATCCGGAGCGGATCGTGTCCCGCCTGCTGGCAGTTTATCAGTCCCTGCGTTTTATGGGAAAGGATATTCGGCAGCTGAAGGCGGCTGGGCAGTAAGAAGCGATTGGCAGTAAATCATATTTTTTCCCGCTGATTTTTTAGTTGACTTTTAGAACTAACTATTATATAATAATTTTTATGAATGCTGGCTTGGCTATGCTGAAAATACGGATGGCTTTGCTGGAACAGTTAGAGGAAACATTGGAGGAAATGCCCATGAAACGAATCGGTAAACCCGTATTTTTTATTGTGGCCATCCTGATTTTCGTGGTTGCTGTGCTTTCTGTTTTTGGAATTAGCACACAATACGGCGACAATAAGACGGTCTATATAAAAGGGATTAATGACATCCGCTGGGGGATTGACGTCAGAGGCGGCGTCGATGTGACGTTTACCCCTTCTGATGATGCGCAGAATGTGACGGATCAGAATATGGCCTCTGCGGAAGAAATCATCAAACAGAGACTGACGTCCTTGAACATTACGGACAGTGAGGTTTATACTGATACCAATAAAAACCGTATTATCGTTCGTTTTCCGTGGAAAGAGGATGAAGAAGACTTCGATCCGGAAGCTGCGGTTCAGGAACTTGGTGATACCGCTGAGCTTACCTTCCGCGAGGGATATGAGGTGAATGAAGAAGGTCTGCCGGACGGTGTGACGGCAGAAAATGTCATTCTGACCGGCGACATGGTGGACGAGGCCAGTGCTGGCTACAGCTCTGAAAATGGCGGTTATATCGTCACACTTAAGCTCAAGTCCGAGGGGGCAACCAGATTCAGTGAAGCGACGGAGCGGCTGGCGGAGACAAACGGCGTCATTTCTATCTGGATGGATGACGACGTGATTTCCTATCCGACGGTCAATGAACATATTTCGACTGGAGAAGCCATCATCTCCGGTAATTTTACGGCGGATGAAGCCACTTCCTTGGCGGAAAAGATCAATGCGGGCGCACTGCCGTTTTCTTTGAAGATCGACAGCTTCAGTACGATTTCACCAAGCCTTGGCGAAGGTGCAAAGGACGCCATGCTGCTGGCAATGGCCATTGCATTTTTGGCTGTCTGTGTTTATATTACGATTATCTATAAGCTTCCCGGACTGGTTGCTTCAATAGCGCTGCTTGGACAGGTTGCATTTAACTTTGCGGCAGTTTCCGGATTTTTTCCTGTATTTCCCAGCTTTACGCTGACTCTTCCCGGACTGGCCGGTATCATTTTGTCGGTTGGTATGGGCGTTGATGCGAACGTTATAACGACGGAACGAATCAAAGAAGAACTGTTCGCCGGAAAGTCACTTGACGGCGCAATCAATTCCGGCTTTAAAAACGGTTTTTCTGCAATATTTGACGGAAATATCACGATGATTATTGTCGCTATTATTTTGATGGGCGCATTTGGACCGCCGACCAGTATTTTTTCAAAAATTCTGACGCCTCTCTTCTTTATGTTTGGTCCATCAACAGCAGGCACAATTTACTCGTTTGGCTATACTCTGATGGTTGGCATTATTCTGAACTTCCTGATGGGCGTGACCTGCTCCAGACTGATGCTGAAATCCTTGTCTCGGTTTAAGGCTTTCAGAAACCCTGCTTTATACGGAGGTCCGAAAAATGCTGAAAGAGTTTAAAATTGACTTTATTGGGAAAAGAAAGATTTTTTATGTGATCTCCTGTGCATTGATTCTGGTTGCGCTTTTGGTTTCTATCATTTTTGGCGTTAAAATGGATATTAACTTTACCGGCGGTGCAATGCTGACGTATTCTTATTCGGGAGATGTCGACGCCGATTCGGTAGTCGGTTTGGTGGAGGATACCATTGGCCAGGAAGCTGAAATCCGTTTGTCTTCTGATATTGCCAGCGGCCAAGAAAGCATGGTGATTTCGCTGTCCGGTACTGACGGTCTTACAGTGGAACAGGAGCAGCAAGTGACTGCCGCGTTACAGGAGGCTTATCCCGATAACGGAATCGAGTCGGTGGAAATATCTAATGTGAACGCGATTATGGGACGGGAATTTTTTGCAAAGTGTCTTGTTGCCGTGGGCTTTTCAGCTGTTTTAATGATCATTTACATCGCCATTCGGTTTAAACGGATCAGTGGTTGGTCTGCCGGTGTTACTGCGGTGATCGCGCTGCTGCATGATGTGGCAATGGTATATGCTACTTTTGTGATTTTCCGGATGCCGCTGGACGATAATTTTATCGCAGTTGCTTTGACAATACTGGGTTATTCGATAAATGATACGATCGTTGTGTATGACCGTGTACGCGAGAACAAGAGAATTTATGGGAAGTCGCTCAATACGGCTGAGCTGATGAATAAAAGTCTCAATCAGTCGTTGAGCAGGTCGATCCATACGTCTGTGACAACCATTATGGCAATGACTATCGTGCTGATCATTTCAATTATTTTTGGAATTGAATCCATTTTCACTTTTGCATTCCCGATGATTATCGGAATGATCTCCGGTGTTTACTCTACTCTTTGTATCAGCAGCTCTCTCTGGGTTGATTGGCAAAATCACAAAGAAAAGAGAACAGGCCATAAAAAAGCAGTAACAGCATAATTTGACGGCAAAACCAGTATGATATAAAACCGCTTGCCCTTCTTAATGGAATCGGCAAGCGGTTTTGTTCTTCTGTTTTCCTGGCAGTATAGGTTTAAGATTGGTCATTAATCTGAATGATCGTAAAAATTCCAACAATATTGGCAGAAGCAGATGAATTGAATCTTAAGCGTACGTTTCCGTTTGCAAAGAAAAATTCCAGACAGATCCCATTACAGGTGACCGGCTGTCCTGCAAAAGAACTGTGTTCTGTGGAACTGCAGATGAGCTCGTCAGCAAGCCCGATAGTAGGAGTTATTTTTGCGTAACCGGGCGTGCTGGTTTGCACTTGTAGCTGATAGGAAAGCTGATAGGTATTTCTTCCTTTCAGGGTCACTGTAGTATTGTCGGCTGACAGAGCAGCAAAGCCGTTATCTGCAATGAGGTACGGTTGCAGTTTAAGGTAATCTCCGTCTTGGTAGATTTCTGGCTGAATAATATATTGGATATAAGGCAAATTTGCGGTTCCTGAAGTTCCGGTTGCTCCCGTGGGGCCGGTCGCTCCGGTTGGGCCGGGTTCACCCTGGATTCCCTGAGGCCCCTCCGGACCCTGAATCCCCTGCGGTCCCGCAGCGCCGGTTGCTCCCGTGGGTCCGGTCGCTCCGGTTGGGCCGGGTTCACCCTGGATTCCCTGAGGCCCCTCCGGTCCCTGAATCCCCTGCGGTCCCGTAGCGCCGGTCGCTCCCGTGGGTCCGGTTGCTCCGGTTGGGCCGGGTTTACCCTGGACTCCCTGAGGCCCCTCCGGTCCCTGAATCCCCTGCGGTCCCGTAGCGCCGGTTGCTCCCGTGGGTCCGGTTGGGCCGCTGCCTGTTCCAGGACAAATGCAGCAAGGACAGCAGACCGGTTTGGTTTTAGAAAAGCAATTAGGCAGCGGATGATATTTCATAACGGAATCTCCCTTGACATATTTGGATTATATAAACAGGTCTCTTATGTATTATATGCAAATTTGCGTAAAAGCGGAAGTGTTTTTGGCGGGACACACTTGCTTAAAAAGGAGGTTATATCATGAATGATATTAAACTGCATTATATTGAACAGGGAAGCGGATGCCCGTTGATACTGTTACACGGCAATGGGGAAGACCATCGCTATTTTCAAGCGCAGCTTTCTTTTTTTTCGAAACATTTTCGTGTGATTGCTGTTGACACCCGCGGTCATGGAAAATCACCACGCGGCGAAAAGCCATTTGCACTGGAGACGTTTGCCGATGATCTGAGCTGTTTTTTGGATGAAAAAAAGATCGAACGGACGGATTTGCTGGGCTTCAGTGACGGCGGAAACATTGCTATGATTTTTGCGCTGAAATATCCGTATAAAGTAAAGCGGCTTATCCTCAACGGGGCAAATCTTGATCCCAAGGGGGTAAAGCCGGCTGTTCAGTTTCCTATTGCTTTGGGGTATGGGCTGACTGCGCTGTTTTCTCCTTTTTGTCCGAAGGCTAAAGCAAACCATGAAATGCTGGGCCTGATGGTCAAACAGCCCCACATTTTACCAGAAACATTAAAAAAATTGACCATCCCGGTATTGGTGATTGTGGGAGATCATGACATGATAAAACCGGGGCACTCCCGATTGATAGCAGAGAGTCTGCCGAATGGCGAATTCTGCGAAATACCGGGCGATCATTTTATTGCAGCGAAAAACAGTGCGCTGTTTAATCAAAAAGTTGCCGCTTTTCTGAACGAATCAGGGAAAATAGAGGCTGAGTAGAATAGCCGCAGAAACACTGCGATACGGTATCATGTATCGAATATCCGCAGCAAAGAAGGATTGTTTACATTATCTTATTGACTCACAAGGAAAAATAAGGTAAAATATAATCGGGTATATTTTGTAAATTTTTAAGTCAAACCATGGAAAAATAAAAAGAAAGGACCAATCCCTGACAAAACGTGACTTTTGTTCAGGATGGTATTATAATTGGGATGATTAAAGTTTCTCCATCCATATTATCTGCAGATTTTGCAAATCTGGAGGCAGAGGCAAAAAAAATGGAGCTGGCTGGTGCAGACATGCTTCACATTGATGTGATGGACGGACATTTCGTGCCGAATATTTCACTTGGTGTTCCCGTGTTAGCAAGCCTTGACAAAAAAAGTGACATGTTCATGGATGTTCATTTGATGATTAGTGATCCTGCAAAATATGCGTCGGCTTTTGTTAAGGCAGGAGCAGATCTGCTTACATTTCATCTCGAAGCAGTGGATAAACCGGACGAAATCATTGATCTCATTCACCGTCTGGGAGTAAAAGCGGGGATTTCGTTGAAGCCTGCTACTGCTGCAAAAGAAGTTTTTCCTTATTTGGAGCAGGTGGATCTGGTGCTTGTCATGACGGTTGAGCCTGGTTTTGGCGGACAGCGGTTTATGTCAGACATGCTGCCCAAGATTTCTTCCATTCGAAAAGAAGCAGAAGCCCGTTGCCCGTCTCTTCATATCCAGGTTGACGGGGGAATCAATGCTGAAACCGGGAAGCTGTGTGCGGCAGCAGGCGCTGACATTTTGGTTGCGGGTTCTCATTTGTTTGGTGCTGATGATCCTCATTCGGCGATGGAGTGCTTACGCTAACTTTTCCGATATTGTTTCGATTGCATTGGATTCCAGCAGACATTTTGCATGTTCCTTTACAAGAGATGCCTGAATACTGCCTTTTCCAATAAATCGGCCATATTCGCTGACCAGCCCGATGAGCTTATCATCCAGTTTAAAATAGGAATAGACAAGCAGTCTATATTGATGTTCATATAGATATAAGGCGCTTTTTAATATGATATGGTTATATTGCAGAAACAGGTGTTTACAGGCGTCTGCCAGCGGCTCCAGCTCTCGGAACGCAAAGACCAGCGGAGTGTTAAAAACAGCCGGCTTTTGTGTCTGGCGTGTTTTGGGGGTGGTTTCGGCTGAAGCGGGAATGGTACAGATGTATAGTACGCATCCGCCGTCCAGATAGGGAAATGCTTCGACAAACAGCTTTCCGCCGTTAAAATCCATGCTGGTTTCCTTTTTGATTTGGTGGAGCAGTTCCAAAATGACCCGTTTGGTATTCGGATCCTTGTAATCCATTTCTTCATATGTGATATCAAAGCTGTCCATGTCTCTTGGCGTGAGGACGACTTTGATGGTTTGCTGATCGATTTGTTCAATTTTCATATGGGTGACCGATCCTTTCGCGGACTTTCATTTCAAAAAATATGGCTGGTACTGTGAAGCGGCTGCATGGCGTATTTGGAATGCTGCGGGAAGGGGAATATTACATTATATTGATTGAATCACTGATTTGTACCGATTTACCAGACTTTTTTCATGCAAAGCATGAAAAAAGTCTGGACGGTGACTGCTTCGATGTTTTTTGTATTGATTCCAAACAAAGGAGGGCGCAGCTGCCGAAAGAAGGCGCTGCGGTTCGAAATGGACCAGATTTTGCTTAGAAGAAAAAGAATGGCTGATATTTTAATTACTTTGATTCCGGTTTCGTGTATGGCGGTTTATTTTTACGGCGTGCGGGTTTTGGTCATGCTTGCTTTTGCAGTATTGACCGGTGCAGCGGCCGACTTGATCTCACGGCTGTTTCTAAGACAAAAATGGGAGAAATATGATTTTTCTGCTATTGTAACTGCGGTTGT
The DNA here is from genome assembly GCA_944386455.1 of uncultured Clostridia bacterium. GTDB lineage: Bacteria > Bacillota > Clostridia > Oscillospirales > Ruminococcaceae > HGM13222. The sequence goes on from CALXBC010000020.1 coordinate 32,850, forward strand.
TTTCACCCTGATTCTGCCGGCTACTGCCCCGTACTGGATGGTCGCATTAGGCGTGGCTCTGGCCATTTTTGTTGCCAAGGCTCCGTTTGGCGGTTATGGAAAAAATATTTTCAATCCGGCGGCTTTTTCCGCGGCTTTTATGGTGATGACCTGGCCGGATATCATGCTGAGATATCCTTCCGTTTTCAGCCATATTGGTCTGGAGGCAACGCCTGATGTAACGCTGAATCATTCTGCCAATTATTATCTGCTGATGGGCGGAAAACCAAATATCAACCTGATGGATGCGCTTCTTGGGAATTTTTCGGGTCCGATCGGAGCTACTTGTATTTTAGTGATCTGCGCATGCGGACTTTATCTTCTGGTAAGACGGACAATGTCCTGGCAGCTCCCGCTCGGTGCTTTTTCAGTGGTTTTGATATGGTCGGTCATCTTCCAGCGGGTCGGAACCAGCTGGATACAGTCGATCACTTATGAATTGATATCCGGGGTGCTGGTATTTGGCGTGATTTTTATGGCGTCAGACCCGCAGACTACCCCAAGGACCGGGGGAGGAAAGCTGTTTTTTGGAATTTTGTTAGGACTGGTCACGATGCTTTTCCGTTCCTTTGGCGCCTCAGAACTGAGCTTTGTATTTGCTTTGCTGTTGGCTAATGCGCTGAGCGAATTATGTGATGTAGTTGGCGTACATGTTTTTGGACGTTCAAAACAGAAAAACAGGATTGCTGTACTGCCTGCTGCGGATGATATGGAACAGACAGAGGAATAAGCTTATTTTTTCAGCGAGTGTTCTGTTTGGATAAAATGCGATGCCTGATTAGGGAAGGATCATTGATATGAGTCGGTTTTACGAAAAGCACAAATCTGTCATGGATAAAATAGACGGTTTATTTTTGGGCAATACTGTATTAGAGCGCGGGTTGGTTGTTTCTCCGGTGATTGTTGCGGCAACGACCCTGCAAAACAGTGTGATCCTGGCAATCGCTTATGCGGTTATCACGTTTCTGACCGTATTTTGCACTTCATTTATCCCCAAAAGGCTGCCTTACACCATCCGGGTAATTATTTATGTGATATTTGCCTCTCTGGTCTATATTCCAACAGCCTGGCTGCTATCTTTGTGGATGCCTTATGGCGTCTTTAGTGTCGGTATTTTTCTGCCGCTGCTGGTTGCCAATTCTTTGATTGTAAGAAAAAGCGAAACACGGTTTTTTGCTCAAAAAAAGCCTGCTATGCTGCTTGACTTGCTGTGCAGCGTCGCCGGCTTTGTGTGGGTAATTTGTTTGGTCGGTGCGGTTCGTGAGGTGCTTGGTAACGGTACAATGCTTGGCGTGCCTGTTCTGGACTGGAAAATTCCCGGATTGCTGTTTCCGTTTGCAGGATTTATTTTGATTGGATTTTTAGCGGCGGTGATGCAAAAGCTGCGTAATGCCTTGAAGGACGGCGAAAAACGGACAGAGCCGGACTCAGAGAGCAAATAAATCCGGACGATAAGCTGTTTGAATAGAATAATGGAAAGGAAAACATAGTATGCAAGCGTTTTTGGACTTTTTCTCAGAGATGGCAGCCTGCACGCTGATTGCGATGTTTTTGGAAAACACGATTTTCACCCGCGCACTTGGGACCAGCTCTATTTTGCTGATGCTGAGAAAGAAATTTAATCTTTTTCTTTTTGGTTTGATTTTAACCATTATCACATTGCTGTCATCCATATGCACAGCGTTCCTATATCCTTTCATTGATAAGGCGGAGAATAAGTTCTACTGGATGCCGTTGATTTATGTTCTGATTATCGGCGTCATCTATATCTTAACATTAATATTTTGTGCGAAGTTCTTAAAAAAGCAAATGCCGCAGATTCGTCCCCTGATTCATATGTCGGCTTTTAACTGTGCGGTTCTGGGCGCATTGCTGCTGAGTACAACAGGAAACGTTGCCCAGATTAAAAGCGCAGCAGGCATCATTGGATTCGGACTGGGTTCCGGACTGGGATTCACTCTTGCCGCTTATCTGATTTCAGTTGCTTATGACAAACTGAACAGCGACAAAATCCCCAAGGCTTTTCGCGGTTTTCCAATTACAATGATATATATTGGAATATTGTCTTTGGCTTTTTATGGATTGATCGGGCATGAGCTGCCCTTTTAACCGGATGAAAGGAAAGGAGCTGTGCCTGTTCTAAAGACAGGCTGGAATTTGCCATGGCGAAAAAGTACAGAAAAATCAAACGGCAGAAAATCCATTATAAAGGGCGCCGAAACAGAAAAAATGTGATCAAGACAATTTTGTTTATCATATTAATACTTGCCCTTGTCTTTCTGGCATATAGCGTGGCCGGACCGATTAAACAGCTGCTCAGCGGAGAACTTGGCAATTCCTCGACACTGGCTTCATCTGAGGAACAGCCGTCATCTCAGCAGAATGTTTCCAGTGAAGTTTCATCCCAGCCGCAGCCGGAAACGGTGACAAAGGCGGTGACGATGCCGCTGGAAACTGCACTGGATCAGACAAAATTGGATCCATTTCTAATCACGGCAAAAGCCAATGGTTATACTGCGGTTTTGGTGGAACTGAAGGATGAAAACGGCACAGTTTGGTTCCAGTCAGAGGAAATTACTGCAATATGCAAAAACGCAGTTGCGGAAAATGCACTGTCTGCCCCAGAGCTTGCTAAAAAAATAAAGGATGCGGGATTGACACCCATCGCGGCGGCACATACTTTTAAGGATAAGACAGCGCCGAATAAAGCAATCGGTAATACCTTTATGGTGAAAAACAGCAACTCTACCTGGTGGGACACAAGCGCGGAAAAAGGCGGAAAACCGTGGCTCAATCCCTATAAGGAGAACGCGCGGTCTTATAATACCAAGGTGGTAGAGGAGCTTGCAAAAGCGGGATTTGAGACGATCGTACTTCGTTCTGTTCAGTTCCCGGATGTCAGGAGCATGGCAAAGGCAGAGCTTGATACTTCGCCTACTGTTCCGGAAATTCTGAGCCAGTATGTGACCGAGGCACAGACGGCTGCGCAAAACAACGGTGCCGGAGTGCTGGTGTCCTATGATTCCGTCGATTACTGGAATGCGAAAGCCGTTGCCTATGGCGGGGAAGCAGGCGGAATTCGCGCCGAGCAGATTGCTCCGGTGATTCGGTTGTCTGATTATGGAGACACCCTGACAATCGGGGAGACAGTCATAGAAAATCCGTCTGCCAACATCGGTACGGCGGTGCAGGCTGTCATTGGAGAAATTAAGGCCAGGACCGGACTGACTGAGCAGCAGATTGTTCCTGTAGTCGCACAGGGGCAGGATGCCGCAGCGATTACAGCAGCATTAGAGACAGCGGGGATCAAGAATTGTATTGTGGAATAGCTTGAAACAATGACATAGGATAGTCAAAACGCAGTGCTTTTCGCTGCGTTTTGGCATGTTTTATACGTTTAGGAAAGGAATGTACAAAAAGATGAAAGAGATGGAACTGTATCAGTTATGGAGCGGACAGGAATTGGATGATCCGGACCTGAATACCGAGCTGGCTGGAATTGCAGGAGATATGGAAGCAATAACGGACCGCTTTTATCGTGTACTGGAGTTTGGCACAGGCGGACTGCGCGGCGTGATAGGCGCTGGTACAAACCGCATGAATATTTATACTGTCCGTCAGGCGACACAGGGAATTGCAGACTGGCTGAACGCTGACTATGATGCGCCGCGGGTGGCAGTCAGCTATGACAGCCGCATCAAGTCTGATTTGTTTGCCAGAGAAACAGCCAGAGTGTTTGCCGCCAACGGGATCAAGGTCTTTCTTTACCCGGAGCTGATGCCAACACCCTGCCTCTCCTTTGCGGTCAGAGAACTCAACTGTCAGGGCGGCGTGATGGTGACGGCCAGCCATAACCCGGCCAAATACAACGGTTATAAGGCATATGGGGCAGACGGCTGCCAGATTACGCTGGAAGTGGCGGAAAAGGTATTGGACAAAATTGAAAAGGTCGATCTTTTCCACGACGTTAAACTGACCGATTTTGATGAAGCGGTAAAAGCCGGCAGCATCGAATATATATCTGCGGAGATAACAGAACAATTTTTAAATCATGTACTGGCCTGTCAGATTCATCCCGGAATTTGCAGGGATGCCGGATTGAAAGTGGTTTATACGCCGCTTAACGGAACGGGAAACAAGCCCGTGCGGGAAGCTTTAAAGCGGATCGGTGTGAAAGATATATCAGTTGTGAAGGAACAGGAAAAACCAGACGGTAATTTCACTACCTGCCCTTTTCCTAACCCGGAAATTGCGGAAGCTTTGGACCTTGGTCTGAAGCTGGCGGCAGAAAAGCAGGCCGATTTGCTGCTGGCGACAGATCCGGACTGTGACCGTGTCGGGATTGCAGTACCCGAGGAAAACGGCTTCCGGCTTGTCACAGGAAATGAAACAGGCGCACTTTTACTGGATTATATTTGCTCGCAGAGGACCGCGCTTGGCACCATGCCGCAGCGGCCCGTAACAGTCAAAACAATTGTGACAACTGAAATCATTGATAAAATTGCGCAAAAATATGGGGTTGAGGTCATCAATGTGCTGACCGGCTTCAAATTTATCGGAGAGCAAATTGGACTGTTGGAGCAAAAAGGAGAGCAGGATCGTTATATTTTTGGATTTGAGGAAAGCTATGGGTATCTTTCAGGAACCTATGTGAGGGATAAAGACGGCGTGAATGCCTCCATGCTGATCTGTGAGATGGCAGCTTTTTACCGCAGACAGGGAAAAACTCTGCTGCAGCGGTTAAATGAGCTTTATCAGGAATTCGGCGTGCATTGCCATACCCAACAGAGCTTTGTCTGCGAAGGGGAAAGCGGAATGGAGGAAATGGCGGCTGCAATGGAACGGCTTCGCAGTCAGCCGCCGAAATCGATTGACGGATTTGCGGTCATTGGGACTGAGGATTACGAAAAGTCTGTCATTACAGACTGGAAAAACGGAAACGAAACCAAGATCGATCTTCCAAAATCCAATGTAATCGCATTCCGTCTGGAAAATGGCGCACGAATCGTGATCCGCCCTTCTGGAACAGAACCTAAAATTAAGGTGTATTATACGACCACAGCGGATACCTGGGAAGAGGTGCGAAAGCTGGATCAAACGCTGAAAGCGGATTTCAGCAAAATCCTTGGTCTTTGATTCGCTAAAGAAAATGAAAGAAAATCAAAAAAAGGCTTGCATTTTTCGAGCAAATATGATATGATTAATTCTCGGTAGATTATCTGTGAAAGAGGTGATATCAATGAAAGAAGGAATCCATCCGAAATATGAGGAAACAACAATCACCTGCGCTTGCGGCGAAGTGATCAAGACCCGCTCTACAAAAAAGGATATTAAGGTTGAAATTTGTTCCAAATGTCATCCTTTCTTTACTGGTAAACAGAAATTGGTTGATACCGGCGGACGTGTTGACAGATTTAAAAAGCGTTTTGGTCTGGATAAATAAGTGTCTGTTGTTTGTTTAATCGTATGTAGAAACAAAAGCACCGTGTTTATACATGGTGCTTTTGTAATGCTTCAACGGCTGTACAGCCGGATGCCAAACAGACGGAAGGAAAAGGAAGTTAAGACGTGAGAAAGCAAGGGCAAACCTTTGGAAAAGGATTTCATGACGGGCTGCCGATTTTACTGGGATACCTGTCTGTGGCATTTGCATTCGGTATGCTGGGCACAGAGCAGGGGTTCCCTTTTTGGGCACCAACGCTGATATCTCTGACAAGCTTTACCGGGACAGGTCAGTTTGTCGGTGTGACGATGCTGGCCAATGGCGTTGCCCTTCTCGAAATCACCATAACAATTTTTATTATCAATATCCGTTATTTTCTGATGTCGCTTTCTCTCTCTCAAAAGCTGGAGGACGGAATGCCGCTGTGGCAGCGGATGATTGTTGCCTTTGGCAATACGGATGAAATCTTTGCGGTTTCGATGCAGCAAAAAGGGCTGCTGAACTTTCGTTATATGATCGGACTCATTCTGTCCGCCTATTCCGGCTGGGTGCTTGGTACAGTGATCGGTTCGGTCGCCAGCTCCATTTTGCCGCAGGCGATTGTCAGTGCACTTGGAATCGCAATTTTTGCTATGTTTATCGCAATCATCATACCGCCTGCGAAACACTCCAAGCCAATTGTGATCGTAGTTTTAATTGCAGTGGCAATGAGCTGCATGTTCAAATATGTTCCTGGTTTGAATCAGGTCTCCAGCGGCTGGGCAGTTATTATCTGCGGGGTTACGGCATCCCTGATCGGTGCGCTGCGGTATCCGGTGCTGCATACTGCCTATCCTGATAAAGAAACGGGGGAGGCGGAACAATGAATCTGACAAGACTGTTTTTGTGTGTGCTGCTGATGGCAGCGGCTTCCTACCTGCCGCGCGTGGTTCCGATTGCAGTATTTCGGAAAAAAATCAGAAATCCATATGTTCAGTCTTTTTTGAGTTATATGCCCTATGCGGTTTTGGGGGCAATGACCTTTCCTGACATTCTTTATTCTACATCCAGCATGCTTTCTGCATTGGCAGGACTGGCGGTTGCGCTGCTTCTGTCCTATTTTGAAAAGGGTCTGATGCCGGCCGCACTGGGAGCAACAGCGGCTGTATTTATTGTCGAGCAGGTATCCCGTCTGGCAGCGGGATGATATGTAGGCAGTTCGATTCAGAGGAGAAATGAGATGGAAGAAAAGACGAATGTAATGCGGATTCTGGATCAGAAAAAGCTGTCATATCAAAGCCACTGCTATGTCGGAACAGGCGCAGTCAGCGGAGTGGAGGTTGCGAAGCAGCTAAACCAGCCGCCGGATAAGGTGTTTAAAACGCTGGTTACTGTGGGAAAGTCGGGCAGGCATTATGTGTTCGTTATCCCCGTTGAAAAAGAGCTGGATTTGAAAAAGGCTGCCAAAAATGTCGGCGAAAAATCCGTAGAGATGATCAAAAGTAAGGAATTGCTGCCGCTGACAGGATATGTTCATGGCGGCTGCTCACCGATAGGAATGAAAAAGGCGTTTCCGACGATGATCCATCAGACGGCTGCGCAGTTGGATACCTTTTGCTTCAGCGCGGGAAAGATTGGGTATCAGGTGGAAATGAAGCCAGATGATCTGAAAAAAGTGATTCGGTTTGAATATGCAGATTTGGTTGTGTAAGCAAAAAGCAGCAGCCGGGATTTTCAGTCTCGGCTGCTGCTTTTTACAGCGGTTGATCGTCCTCGCTGTCAATGTATTGAAGAATATCCTCCACGCGGCAGTGAAGAATGCGGCAGAGATCGTTGACTTTTAAGGTACTGATACCTTTGTTGTGTCGAATACGATCAATGGTAGCACTGCTGATGTGGTGCTTATGAATCAGAGTATAGGTGCTTTCGCCTGATTTTTCCAGTGTGGCCCAAAAAGGCGTATAAACAATCATTAGAATGAATTTCCTTCCAAAGAATCACAATCATGCTCTGTTTTTTATGATACAGGCGGATTTGGATATTGACTATAGCTATAATTATGACTATACTATAAGTGGATACAGTATCATTCAAATGAAACGGAGGAAGAAACAGATGTTCTATGAAAGAGAAACGATTGGAAGACAAATTCAAAAATGGGCTAAAATTCTGGCGGTTGTCGGTATTGTTTTGTTGTCTCTTATTTTTTTAGTTGGATTCATCCTTATTCTTGTCTTTTACGCGCAAAACCGTTTAGATGATAAAACTGCAATTATAATGATGCTGCAATTGTTGTTTGGTTCCATATTGTGGTTGGTGGGCATTATCATTTCTGGCGGCATCCTTTTTGCTTATGGAGTGATCACGGACAATTCGTACCGCGCTGACGAAAATCAAAAGGCGATCATCCGTTTGATGAGCGTTCCGCCTGAAAAACAGGCAGATAACGAAATGGATGTATCAAAGTTTTAACGGTTTTTGTTTTCCTGTCTGATTTTTTGCTTGCATCATGAGAATATTTGTATTATAATGGTTTTGATAAGAATTCTAACCTCAAAAAAGGATGTCTGTGATGGAAAAGCAAAGAATTATACAGGAATTTGTACCGGGAAAACAAATTACCCTGGCGCATATTATTGCGAACCCTGTTCCTGATTTGTGTGAAAAGCTTGGTATTTTAGAAGAGGGCAATCATGCGCTTGGCATTCTGACCATTACGCCCAGTGAAGGCGCTATCATCGCGGCAGATGTTGCCAGCAAGGCAGCGGGGGTATCTCTTGCATTCGTAGACCGCTTCAGCGGCTCGGTTGTTGTGTCGGGAGATGTTGAGAGCGTAGAGGCCGCTTTGCGTGCAATTCTGGAGCTGCTCTGTGAGAAGATGAAATTTGCGCCTGTTCAGATCACCAGAAGCTAAGGAGCGGATGCAATATGAAACGCTTTATGCTGGTCGGAGCAGTAAGCGCGGGCAAGACAAGCCTGATGCAGGCAATCTACGACAGAGATTTGAGCTATCATAAGACGCAGGCTATCGATTTCAAAGAAAATATCATTGATACCCCAGGGGAATATCTGGAGCAGCGGTTTCGCTATCGTTCCCTTGGAATTACTGCCGCTAATACCGATCTTGTGGTTCTGGTACAGTCCTGCACGGATCTGCGGTGTGTTTTTGCACCGGGCTTGGCGAGTATGTTTGCAAAGCCCATGATCGGTGTGGTGACTAAAATTGACATTGCACGTTCTCAAAAGGATATTGACTGGGCAGTCAAGAATTTAAAGCTTGCAGGCTGTAAACAGATTTTTTTAGTCAGCAATCGGGATAAAACAGGAATCCCTGAATTTCGAGAGTTTATCGGAATGAAATAACCAGTGCCTCTCCTGATTTATGGAAAGACACTGGTTATTTTCATTTTTTATGTGTTTTCCTCATCCTGCAGCAAAAGCCCAAAGTGAATGACTGCTGCTGTGAGAACCAGTAAATTGGACAGATGATTCCATTCGTTTTTTCTATGCTGCTTCGGCGTCTGGTCCGGTGACTCCAGTGCCTGGGCAGAAAGCCGTGTAAAAAAGCAAAGAGCATAAACGATCAGAATGCTGGATGCTTTACGGATTGGCAGGACATCCGGCAAGCATTGGCACAGTTCAGGATCGGTTGCGGTACAAATCAGCTGTTTTCGCTGGACATCCACCGTATAATAGGATAGAAAGGTTGCCAGCAGGATGATGAGTATATGGTCTTCTGACCGTATGATGGTTTCCAGCTGGCTTTCCAGCTCTGGATTTTTCAATACAGATAATGGTTTGGAATGTGTCAAAGGGGATTCCTCCTTTGACTATTATTTTATGCCGACGGAAAATATGGGGTGACAGCACAGGCCGTTTGGCTCTGACAAAGACAAATTTAAGCTTAACTTATTAATAACCCCGGCTCTGCTTTTTTAAACAGGGCCGGGGTTATTTGTAAGATAAAATTTATTTGTCTGTACGCATTTGCGATATCTGCGGCATCTCGGGCTGTTCTTCCTTGATTTTACCAGCCCTGACCTCGTCAAATTCCTTTTGGATTTCCTCTGACGGCGGTGCTGTCAGCAGAGAAACTACGATAATACACAGGCAGGAGAACAAAAACGCAGGTAAAAGCTCATAGATATCCCATATTCCGCCAAGCGGTCGAATCAGCAGGTTCCAGATAAACACCATACATCCTCCGCCGATCATTCCCGCGATGGCTCCGGCACGGTTAATACGTTTCCAGAACAGGCTGAAGAGCATCAACGGGCCGAAAGTGGCGCCAAATCCCGCCCACGCAAAGCTGACGATTGTAAAAATGACACTGTTTTCATCCAATGCGATGATAATGGCGATCACTGCAATCACGAGAAGCGTAATGCGGGAAATCCACAAAACCTGTTTATCAGACGCTTTTCGATGCAGGACTCCCTGATAGATGTTTTTGGAAAAAGCGGATGCCGCTATGAGGAGATATGAGTCAGACGAACTGATGGTCGCCGCGAGGATTCCGGCCATGACAAGTCCGGCCAGCAATGGCGGCAGCAGACGGGTAGAAAGCAGAATAAAAATGTTTTCTGCTGAAGAAGCGGTTAACAGTGCGTCAGGATAGAGGACGCGTCCCATCACACCAATAAAAACGGCGACAAACAAAGAAATAGCTACCCAAACGGTTGCAATGCGGCGGGAGCTTGTCAGTTCACGCTCGGTACGAATTGCCATAAACCGGAGCAGGACCTGCGGCATGCCAAAATAACCAAGTCCCCATGCGAGTGCCGAAATAACATTCAGGAAGCCATAGCTGCCGGCTGCACCAAATTGCGGCGTTCCGTTGACGACCTGCTGCACACCATCAGCAGTAGTCGGAGCAGCAAGCCCAAAAAATTCAAGGAATCCCGGAATTTCTCCTGCGTTTTCAATCACTGCGCCCGGACCGCCAGCCGCAGCGGTACCAGTGATCACGATGATGACCAGTGCGACAATCATCACGACTGCCTGCATAAAGTCGGAAGCACTTTCCGCAAGAAATCCGCCGATGATGGTATACACCAGCACAAAAACAGCTCCGATGATCATCATCGGGATATAGCCCAGTCCAAACAAAGTCGAAAACAGCTTGCCGCAGGTGACCAGACAACTCGCTGCATAGACCGTAAAAAAGATCAGAATAAAAAGGGCTGACACGGTCATGACGATTTTGCTCTTCTCATGGAAACGGTTGGAAAAGAACTCGGGAAGCGTGATGGCATTTCCCGCCTTTTCGCTGTATCGGCGCAGCCTTTTGGAGGTAATCAGCCAGTTGATGTATGTTCCTACCCCAAGACCGATCGCCGTCCACGCTGCATCCGCAATCCCGCACCAGTATGCGAGACCGGGCAGCCCCATCAAAAGCCAGCCCGACATGTCAGAGGCTTCTGCACTCATGGCTGTGACCCAAGGTCCCAAAGTACGCCCGCCGATAAAATAGGCTTCAGAGTTTTTGTTTGCTCTTTTTGCAAAGAGAATGCCGATCCCGATAACCACCGCCATATAAAGACCCATGGTGATCATAATTTGAATGGTATCTGTCATACTTATCTCCTCTATTTCCATAGAAATTGGATTATTTATTATAGCTGGTATTATATCGTATTTCAACGGAAAAATCAAGACACAGGCGAGCCATAAGGTCCGGCCGTTATTCTCAAGGGAAAAATACAGGAGCCTTTGCAAAAAAATATAAAAAGGCATCCATTTTGACGAGAAAATCAATATCAAATTACAGTGCGTGAACTGACCGCGAGGCTCCTGTCGCTTCCAAAAGGTACTGGAATAGTGCTGTCCCCAGGTGTTAGCTTTCTCTATTTAAGCAAACAAGCGCAAAAGTGCGTCGAGACTCCAGGCTGTCGCTGCCAACTTTTTGCGGAAGGGAGGAGCATCGGTTTGAGCGCGCTCTGATTTTTGCAAAAAAATCGGAGCAAGCGATGCAAAGCTTGCTCCGACGTGGGAAGCGTTGACAAAAAAGATACCCTCTAAAAATGAAAATTCCGGGTTCAGATTTGATCCATTTTCATTTTTACATTGCGATTTTTCGGTTTTTCATTTTGGGTGTCTCATTTCCACAAAAGAGGGAAACACCGAAAAGATGGCTTGAATTCTCGGTTTTCAGCATAGAAAAAGAGGCTGAAATTTGGATGTCTCATTTTTGAGTTCCAAATCTCGACCTCTGTTCAACATGAGCATTTCATACGTTTGCCGGCGATTGTCAGGCTATTTTCTATTACGGGACGTTCTTCCGCATACTTAGGTGTTTTTATATTTTGCCTTTTCAACAAATAAAGAACGCTCGGATATCACTTGGTCAGTGATATCCGAGCGTTGAGATTTACGCTTTCACTATCATCCCTTTTGCCTTTTACGTTTGACCGTCAGCGTCAGCACCGCGTCTCCGGAAATGAATGCCAGAGCCAGCCACAACCAGAGATTACGATTCTCACCGGTCTGCGGCGTCCCATCGGCTGCTGCGTCTTCCTTGGCCTGTTCCAGCGCCGCCTGCACCGAACCCAGCTTTTCTTTCCATTCCGAGCCGATCAGTTCTTTTTCGCGATCTGTCAATGCATCATATGCCTGCTGCGCATTCCGAATGGTTGTTTCATCAGACAGCTGAATGTTATCCGGGGCAGGCAGGGCCTCGATCATTCCGGCCACGTTTTCTGTGTTCTCAATCACATGGATTGCATCGGATATCTGATCGATTTTCGTCTGCAGCTGCGTCCGCTCCGCTTCCGTATAGTTGTCGCCGTAGTTCTCCAACGCCCCCTTCAAATCGTCGAGGGCTTTGTTCAGCGTATCCTTGTCCTCAAGCGAAACATTATCCGCTGTGATGTCTTCGGCTGCCTGAATGGAGTCGGAGTTTACCGCGTCCATGGATTTGCCAATTTGATCGAGCAGCTCGCGACCTGTTTCTACAATGTCTTCAAGAATCTTCTGCTGTTCCGACGTTACATTGCCTGTACCTGCCAAATTTTCAGCATCTTTTATGATTTGCTCGATAGCCCCCTTGTCTGTGGACTTCACCGCGGAATCCTCATAGCCGCCAACCCCTTCCTGCAGTCCGCCGATCAGTTCTTCCACGCCTTTCAGCCGGTCCAAAAGGTTTTCCGCCTTTGTCTTATAACCATTGAGATCCGAGATTTCCTCATCGGTCAGATTTTCCGTCTGCAGGATCTGGTCCATATCGTTTATCAGCTTATCCAAAGCCTCCTTGTCGTCTGCGGTGACCGTACCCAAGTCATAGCCTTTGGCCTTTTCTGCAATACGGTCAAGTTCTTCCACTACTTCGCTAATCTTGTCTAACAGGGATTCCGCTTCACCTTTTACAGACTCCAGCTTTTCCCGTTCTTCCTCTGTAAGATGATCGCCGGCCAGCAGATCGTCGATCCGACTGACAAGTGATTCGAGGTCTTCCTTATCAGAAGATTTGACTGTATCGGGATCATAGCTGCTTATGCCGTCTATCACGTCCTTTGTTTCATCCGCCACATCCTTGATGGTGTTCAGCAAGGCGTCACAGTGATCTATAAGATCTTTCAGTTCGTCCTTTTCTGCATCGGAAGCGTGTGTGGTATCCACCGCTTCCACATCGGCCTTAACCTTTTCGACGATCTCTTTGTCACTGGACTTCACATTATCCGCGGTAATACCCGAAATATCTTCCGCAAGGCTTGCAATGCGCTTCATGGTAAATCAGCCGCTTCTTCTTCGCATAAATCAAGTTTCTTCTGTGTTTCAGGCGGGGGCGGGGGACGGTCGTATCGTTGTTTGCTCTGACAGTTATTCATTTCTATCACCGCCTTTTATCTTATCAAAGTATTCTGCCATATCTCGTTCTTCCAGAAGACCGTATTTTCTCAACTGAATCAGCATAGTTGTGAAAGAAACGCCAAGTTCATCCGCCATTACCTGCATGACTGGTTTCATTTCAGGCAGAAACACACAGTCACCATATACGGGAATCTTGTTTTTCCGAAAATGCCTGCGGACAGATGCGGTAAGAAGATCTTTCGGCATAAGGATGATGGCTGCCATTGTGTTTGCCTGACACTCACCGAGATTCATTCTGTCACGCAATTCATTGAGGTCATATCGTCTTTCTGTATCATAGACACGGTTAAAACAGGGAGCTGTATGAGTCGGATCAGCCCTGTTGATCAGGATATGGCTGATTTCATGCGCTATCGCTGACATCTTTTATCAGGGTATATTTGTCGAGATTAAAAGTCAGATTGATTAAATCTTTCATCTCCGTAAAATGTTCCAGTTTTATCGCCTCAAAGAATTGAGTTTCTTCATCTCCGAAAAAACTATCCATGCGCTTCGCAAGGTAATTCAGCTCATCCAGATTGACCAACCGGTCTTTTAAAAACGACAGTTCCTTTGGCTCTGTAATGGCTGAAATATAGTGTGTTATGCTGCTTAAGTCATCAACATGAATTTCCATAAGTTTAGCTGACAGGTACGCCTCACTACAGGGGAATTCAATATCTGCATAATTGTCGTTGTGTTTCACCGTTGCAGTAATCACTCTTTATCACTCCTATTCTTAAAGTTGATTTCATCAAGTCCGAATCTCCTGATTGCCATAGCGTTACAAATAAGGGCAAACATTCTCGGTGGTATCAGCTGTGTATCTGCCAGATCACTGATTGTGAGATAATCAGTGCCAAGGTATAAGAGCCTATCCCGAAATTATAGATGGACGCAGATAAGTTTACGCCAGACAATAACAGCACAAGCGAAATGAATGAGG
>CALXBC010000021.1 GCA_944386455.1 uncultured Clostridia bacterium
TTTCTTTGACTGCCTTTTTGAAACAGCACTTTTTATATTTCGGATTTTTTGAGTTTTCTTTTATTCAGTAGACATTAATTACTTTATTTTGACTTTTGGAGGTATCCGGGCATGATTCAGGATTTTCATGAGATTTTTTCGCTGCTTGACCGGAATATTCCGGTCAGCGTTATGCTGTTTGATCGGGAAAGCGGCAGCTTATTTGAATCTCACTGGCATGAAAAATTTGAAATACTGGTGGTCTGTGAAGGAAATATGCAGGTCATTTGCGATGGCTGCGTCATCAATGCCAGAAAAGGAGACATCGTATTTATCAATCCCTGCCAGCTGCACTCCGGAGTTGTAGGGGATTTGGGCGTTGTCTATTACTGCATCATTATGGAGCCCAATTTTTTGGTCAGCATTAACATGGATGTATGTGATAAAACACTGCTGGAAATACAGAATTCCCGCATACGCATTTCTAATTTAATAAAAGATGATGAAATGTATCGTCTATTAATGGGGGTAGTCTCTCAAAATAAGGAAAAAGAACCATACTATGAAATGTATATACGCTCTTATCTGATGCTCTTTATGAGTCAGGCAGTGAAAAAGCATCGAATGGAAAGCACACCCCGCGCGGGTACGATGGTGTCTCGTATCACATCGTACATAACGGAGCATTATGCTGAAAGCCTGTCCACCAAAGCGCTGTCAGAGCAGTTTGGCTTTTCCTTGTCCTATTTCTGCCGTTATTTCAAAAAGGAGACGGGAGAAAAGGTTGTTGATTATATCAATGCTGTGCGGCTGAATAAGGCCTGTGCACTTCTGCAGCAAACCGAGCTTCCGGTAACGGAAATCGCGCTTTTGGCAGGCTACACCAGTATCAACTATTTTAATCACCGTTTCCGTGCAAAGCTGGGGTGTTCCCCGCTTCAGTTCAGAAAAGCAAAAAGCACAGATATGCAGTTGCTGTTGGAAGATTAGATCGGACTGGTCATTTTGAATGAAAATATCCCCCATTGATATCCTGCAATATAAACAAACTTTCGGCTGACGCACCAGTATGGTATTACCTTACCGATAAAAAAGTGGTATGATATTAACAGAAAGAATTTATCGGAAGGAAATGGTCATGATGTTTCAAAAAGGGGATTTGGTCTCATATGGAATGGACGGGATTTACCGGATTGAAAAAATTGCCCGGATGTGCTTTTACGGAGCATCGGAAGATTATTTTGTTCTTCGTTCAAATGGCAATCCTGATTCTACGATTTTTGTACCGGTTAACAACGAAAATTTAAAGAAAAAAATGAGGCGGATTTTGTCTCCTGATGAAATCTATGCTTTGATTCATGCAATGCCGGAGCAAAAATCGATTTGGATTGAGGATGAAAACGAGCGGAAGGAGAAATACCGTGAAATTTTGGCACGCGGAGACCGCAGTGAGCTGGTTCGCGTGATCAAAACCCTGTATTTACATCGTCAAAAACAAAATGAATCTGGAAAGAAACTCCACTTGTCCGATGAACACTTTTTTAAAGAAGCGGAACGGATTTTGTATGAGGAATTTGCGCTGGTGCTTAAAATTCGGCCGGAACAGGTGCTTCCGTTTATTTTGGAGCAGATCGGCATAGACGCGAAAGAAGAGCCATCAGCTTTTGAATGATAAAAGATTTCAATCACGACACTTATTTTTTTAAGGACATGGCATAAAATTCCCGCAGTAGTAAATAATAGAAGCAGACACAGGCAAACGAATTATTTATGAGAGCGGGAGGAACAAAAAAGATGAAAGCGACAGGTATTGTCAGAAGAATTGATGATCTCGGCAGGGTGGTCATGCCGAAAGAGATACGCCGGACCATGCGTATTCGTGAGGGTGACCCTTTAGAGATTTATACAAATAATGATGGTGAAGTGATTTTCAAAAAATATTCTCCGATCGGAGAATTGTCCACGTTTTCTGCCCAATTTGCGGAGGCTCTTAACAAGGTGGGCGGGCTGCCGGCAGTGATCTGTGACAGAGATCATATTGTTGCGGTAGCAGGAGTTCCCAAAAAGGAGCTGCTGGAGCGAAGAATTTCTGCTGAAATGGAAGATGCGCTGGAACGCCGCAAGACGATTTCACTTTCAGAAGAAAGCATCCAGCCGGTTGAAGGATGTGAACGGCAGATTTCTGTCGGCTGCCCGATTCTGTCGGCTGGAGATGTAGCCGGAGCGGTGATGTTTATCACCTCCGACGGCCAGAAAGCGGATGAGGCACAAACAAAGCTGGTACAGGCTGCTGCGCTTTTTTTAGGAAAACAAATGGAATCTTAAAAAATTTGGAAAAAGGGGTTGCATTTTTTAAACAGCCGTGGTATACTGTCTATAGTTTCAATAGTCTGAGGTGGAAAGACTGGGCGCTGCCCAGTCTTTCCTTTATGTTGAAGGGGAGGTTGCATGTGGGAAAAAAAGGCGGCAATACGGTTGCACAGGTCACAGAGCTGGTGCGGCCGATCGTGGACGAGCTGGGACTTTATCTTTGGGATGTCCGCTTTGAAAAAGAAGGAGCCGACTGGTATCTGAGAATCTTCATCGACAGTGATGACGGTATTACGCTGGATGATTGTGAGGCGGTCAGCCGTCCGCTGAGCAAGCTGCTGGACGAGACGGATCCGATCGAGCAGTCCTATTATCTGGAGGTGTCTTCTCCCGGAATGGAACGGGAGCTGAGAAAACCTGAGCACTTTGAGGTGTGTATCGGTGATCTTGTATTGGTAAAGCTGATACGTCTGCAGAATGGGATACGAGAGTTTACCGGCGTACTGTCCGGTTATCAGGACGGAAGTCTGACCCTTGCACTTGAAAACGGAGAACAGAGCTTTTCTGTTTCCGACTGTGCATATGTCAGACTGGTCGATGACTTTGATATGGAAACGATTTAATATTTTTATACAGAAAGGGTGTTGGCCCGGCTGGGCCAGAGTGATCATCATGAATAATGAGTTTTTTGACGCATTGTCACTGCTGGAAAAAGAAAAGGGCGTTCCGGCAGATTATCTGCTGGAAAAAATCAAAGCAGCAATCGTGATTGCAGTGAAACGTGATTTCGGCGGTTTGGAAGCCGTCAATGTGGAGATCGAGCCGGAAACAAGAAAATTTAAGGTTTCCATCATAAAGGACGTTGTGGATGAGGTAGAGGATCCTGTTACTCAAATCAGCGTGGACGAAGCACGGAAATATAACAAAAAGGCACAGGCCGGCTCTCCGGTAGAGATTAAGCTCGAGCCCAAGCAGTTCGGACGGATTGCAGCCCAGACCGCAAAGCATGTGATCCGTCAGGGAATCCGTGAGGGAGAGCGGGAACAGATTTTGGCTCAGTATGAAAGTAAGCTCAATGAGGTCGTGACCGCGGTTGTTGAAAAAATTGACCCAAGAACAGGAAATGCCACGATTGAGATTGATAAAAATGAAGCGGTGCTGTTCAAAAATGAGCAGCTTCCGGGAGAAGAACTGACAGAAGGCCAGCGGATCAAGGTATATGTTGCAGATGTCTTGAATTCGGACAAAAGATGCAGCCTGAAAGTATCACGCACTCATAAGGATTTAGTGAAACGGCTTTTTGAAATGGAGGTTCCTGAAATCTATGATGGAACTGTGGAAGTGAAAGCGATTTCACGGGAAGCCGGCTCCCGGACGAAGATTGCGGTATACAGCAAGGATGAAAATGTGGACGCTGTCGGCGCCTGCATCGGGCCGAAAAGAAGCCGCGTTTCCAATATCGTGGAGGAACTGAATGGGGAGAAGATCGACATTGTACGATACAGTGAAGATCCGGTTGAGTTTATTTCCCAGGCATTGTCTCCCGCAGAAGTAGTCAGTGTTGAGATTTTAGACGGCGAAGCCCGTTCCTGTCGTGTCAGGGTGCCGGATCATCAGCTTTCTCTGGCCATTGGCAACAAAGGTCAAAACGCCAAGCTCGCTGCAAGACTGACCGGATATAAAATTGACATCCGGCCGGAAAGCGGTTTCTTTGGCGAAGACGAGGAAGAATAATACAGACGCGTTACAGCAGAGAAAGAGGGTGGCAGCCGGTGCAGAAGAAACATATTCCGCTGCGGATGTGCAGCGGATGCGGAGAGATGAAGCCGAAACGGGAGCTTGTCCGAGTGGTCAGATCAAAGGAAGGAGAAATTTCTCTTGATCTGACGGGGAAAAAGGCAGGCCGCGGCGCATATATATGCAGTGATGTGGAATGCCTGAAAAAAGCGCGGAAGGCCAAAAGACTGGAACGCTCCTTTTCCGCCAAAATTCCGGATGAAATCTATGACGAGCTGGAGCGGCAGCTGGAACAGCAGGCATCTGCCGGAGGTGGATCGGAAAAAGAATGAACCGGCCTGAGAAAACCATGGAAAAACTGGTGTCGGCATTGACCCTGTCCCAAAAGGCCAGACGGCTGGTGGTGGGTTTTGATGCTGTAAAAGAAGCAATTTTAAACCAGACTGCAAAGCTGGTGCTGCTGTCGGATGATGTTTCTCCAAAGACCAGAAAAGAAGCGGAATATCTTTGTCAAACACATCATGTCATGCTGCGGATTCTTCCGTTTAAAATGGATGAGCTTTGGTACTTATTGGGAAGAAAAGCAGGTGTGTTGTCAGTCATAGACAAGGGATTTGCGGAGAAAATACTGGCGCTGCTAGAGATTTGTCTGAGGGAAGAAAGGATTGGTCACAACATATGACGATTAAATACAGAGTTCATGAGGTCGCAAAGGATCTCAACGTTCCGGCCAAGGATATTATCGAACTGCTGGCAAAGCAATTCGATGGGGTCAAAAAGAATATGACAGCCCTGGCGGAAGAAGAACTGAGCTATATCTTTGAATATTACACACAAAATAATCAAGTCAAGGACTTGAATGCGTATTTTGCATCCAGAAATGTTCAAAAGGAAAAAACAGTCAAACAACAGGAAAAGCCCGCGCCAAAACAGGAGGAGAAACCTGCCCCTAAAAAGGCAGAACCGGAACAAGCAAAGGAAAAACCGCAAAAGGAAAAGCCTGCTGCAGAGAAAAAGGCAGAACCTGCCAAGGAAAAGCAGTCCGCCGCGAAGCCGCAGCCTGCTGCCGAGCAGCCCAAGAAGCAGACGCAGGAGCAGCCGCGGAAAGAAAAAGCAAGCAAGCCGCAGCCGTATCGTCCGCAGCAGCCTGCCAAGCCATCGCTTCAGATCGACAGTAAGGCATTCGAGGAAGGCGCCAGACTGGCTGCGCAGAAGCATAAAAAGCCGCAGGGACAGCAGGAACAGAAAAATGTACAGCCTGTGGAACGTACAGTGCGCCATGTCGATACCCGTGCGGCACATGTGAATCTGGATAAATACAATGAAAAATATGACAATATTGCCTCTGAGGGACGGGTCAAGGAAAACTACCAGAAGAAACAGAAGCTGACGCAAAAATCCCATCAGCGTGCAAAACAGCAGTTCAGCCATAAAAAAGAAACTGAGGCGGAAAAGCTGAAACGCTTGGCGTTGGAACGGGCCAGAAAGCAGCAGCTGAAGGTCAGTATTCCGGATGAGATCGTTGTGTCAGAGCTGGCGCAGCGGCTAAAGGTCACCGCATCTGAGGTCATCAAAAAGTTGATGGGTCTGGGAGTAATGGCGTCGTTAAATGAAACAATAGATTTTGATACCGCTTCTTTGGTAGCGATGGAACTCGGTGCCAAGGTGGAAAAAGAAGTGGTCGTTACGATCGAGGAACGGCTGTTTGATGAAACTGAAGACGAGGCCGGCGATCTCTTTGAACGCAGTCCGGTTGTAGTCGTTATGGGACATGTTGACCACGGAAAAACTTCTTTGCTGGATGCGATCCGCAAGGAGCATGTCACTGCGACGGAAGCAGGCGGAATCACCCAGCATATCGGCGCCTATCAGGTCAATGTAGGCGGGAAGAATATTACCTTCTTGGATACGCCGGGACACGAGGCGTTTACCGCAATGCGTGCGCGCGGCGCTTCCATTACGGATATCGCTGTTTTGGTTGTAGCGGCAGACGACGGGATCATGCCGCAGACGGTGGAAGCCATCAACCATGCCAAGGCTGCCAATGTTTCCATTATTGTAGCGATTAATAAAATGGATAAGCCGGATGCAAATCCGGATAGAGTCAAACAGGAACTGACCGAATATGAGCTGGTGCCTGAGGAATGGGGCGGTGATGTTCCCTGTATCCCGGTGTCCGCTGTAACAGGGCAGGGAATTGACGATCTGCTGGAAATGATTAATCTGGTCGCTGAGGTCAAGGAACTGAAAGCAAATCCTAACCGTATGGCAAA
This sequence comes from uncultured Clostridia bacterium, assembly GCA_944386455.1. Classification (GTDB taxonomy): domain Bacteria; phylum Bacillota; class Clostridia; order Oscillospirales; family Ruminococcaceae; genus HGM13222. Next base: position 6,300 of record CALXBC010000021.1, read on the forward strand.
AGGCGCAGTTATTGAAGCACGTCTTGACAAGGGCCGTGGCCCTGTTGCAACCGTACTGGTACAGAACGGCACCCTCAAGCTTGGTGATATTCTGATTGCCGGTACCTCTGTCGGTCATGTACGGGCTATGATCAATGACAAGGGTGAAGCCGTACAGTCTGCAGGACCATCTATGCCGGTCGAAATCACCGGTCTGGCTGAAGTACCTTCCGCCGGAGACGTTTTCAACGCGGTTGAGAATGAACGCCTTGCGCGCGAGCTGGTGGAGCAGCGGAAGCATCATGAGAAAGAAGAAATCTTCAACGCTTATCAGAAGGTGACGCTGGATAACCTGTTCAGCCAGATTGAAGAAGGCGAAATGAAGGAACTGCCGATAATCGTAAAGGCCGATGTACAGGGCTCGGTAGAAGCAGTGAAGCAGTCATTGGAGAAGCTGTCAAATGATGAAGTACGCGTGCGGGTGATCCATGGAGCGGTCGGAGCGATTTCCAAGTCGGATGTGATGCTGGCAAACGCTTCGAATGCAATTATCATTGGCTTTAACGTCCGTCCTGACCCGGTTGCACAAAATGATGCCAAGGAAGAAAATGTGGAGCTCCGTTTGTACCGTGTTATTTATGATGCGATCGAGGATGTCGAGCAGGCGATGAAGGGTATGCTGGCTCCCAAGACGAGAGAGGTTGCGCTTGGACGTGCCGAGGTTCGTGAGGTTTATAAGATCACCAATGTTGGCACTGTGGCAGGCTGCTATGTTCTGGAGGGCAAGGTCGCCCGTTCTGCACTGATTCGTCTGGTGCGCGACGGTATCGTACTGACAGAGGATAAAATTGCGTCGCTGAAACGCTTTAAGGACGACCAGAAGGAAGTCGCGCAGGGCTATGAATGCGGTATCGGACTGGAAAAGTACAGTGATATCAAGGTTGGCGATATCTTTGAGAGCTTTATCATTGAGGAATATCGCGATTAAAAACAGGCTATGCCTTTCGCTTTCTTTTGGTGCTGTTCCATTCAGGAGAAAGACAGAGCCTGGAATAGAAGGGAAAGAAAGCAATGGCAAATTACAAACTAGTGAGATTGTCCGAGGATATCAAACGGGAACTGAGCGCGATGCTGCGGGAGTTAAAAGACCCGCGCATCAGCAGCCTGCTCAGCATTATCCGCGTCGAGGTTTCCGGAGACCTGTCCTATTGTACGGTCCATGTCAGTGCAATTGAAGGCGCTGAAAAAACAGAAGAATCTGTCGGAGGACTGAAAAGTGCGGCTGGTTTTATTCGGCGGGAGCTGACCGCTCGTTTACATCTGAGAAAATGCCCGGAGATGCGATTTGTTGCTGACCACTCGATTGAGCATAGTGCGCAGATCAATAAGCTGCTGCAGGATGTATCCGAAGGAAAAAATAAGTAACAGGCAGTATTTCCCGTCCTGTAATGTGCGTCGGACAGAGAAAACAGGAGACTGCGGCATGATGCGGTATTCTGTTTGGTTTGTCCGATGCCGGCTAAACGGAGAAGAAATGAACTGGTGAAGGAAAGAGAGTGTAGCATGAGAGTTCAATTGGATGAAACAGCGGCGTTTCTGAAAGAGCGGGATGACTTTTTGATCCTGTGTCATCAGAGCCCGGACGGTGATACCATGGGCAGCGCTTTCGCTCTGTATTTTGCATTGCTTCAGCTAGGAAAGCGGGCACAGATTGCGTGCGCAGACGGTTTTCCGGAGCGTTTTCGACTCTGTCCTCTCCCGGAATTTGCCGGGTTTGAACCCCAAACGGTGGTAGCAGTCGATGTTGCAGACAGTAAGCTTCTTGGCGCGGCGATGATATCATATGCTGACCGTGTTGCACTTTGCATTGACCATCACCCTACCAATACCCATTATGCCAAAAGACTGCTCCTTTCGGAACGGGCCGCTGCAACCTGTGAGATTGTCTACCATCTGCTTGGTGTGCTTGGAACGGACATCACGCCTTTAATCGCCAGCTTTCTGTATATGGGAATATCAACTGACACCGGATGCTTTAAATTCAGCAATACCACGGCTGAAACCCATCTGGCTGCGGCAGAGCTGATGAAGCTTGGCGCAGACTATCTTTCAATCAATGTCCGCTTTTTTGATACAAAATCCAAGGGACGGCTTTTGGTGGAACGGCAGGCGCTGGAATCGATCCGTTTCTTTTTTGCAGAACGATGCGCGCTGATGGTGATTTCCAGAAAGATGATCACGACATCCGGAGCGGATGAAAGTGAACTGGATGGCGTCAGCGCCATTCCGCGTCAGATCGAGGGAGTTCAGGTTGGAGTTACGCTGCGGGAAAGAGAAGACGGAAAATTTAAGGTATCAGTGCGCACAGGTGAAAGCGTGGATGCGTCAAAGATCTGTAAACTGCTGGGCGGCGGCGGCCATATGCGTGCTTCCGGCTGCGTTGTGGACGGCAGCTGTGAGACGGCTGTGCAAAAGATTGTACAGGCTGTTGCGGACAGCACAGGATGGAACGGGGATTAGGCTGAATGACAGAGTTAAACGGAATTATCTGTATCAATAAACCGCAGGAGTTTACTTCTTTTGATGTTGTGGCAAAAATGCGGGGTATTACAGGAACCAAAAAAATCGGACATGCGGGAACGCTGGATCCTATGGCAACCGGCGTCCTGCCTCTTTTTTTCGGTTGCGCCACCCGCGCATGTGACAGGATGCCGGAGGATGGCAAGCGGTATACGGCGGATTTTCAGCTGGGGCTGGAAACGGATACCTATGATATATGGGGAAAGATTTTGAGAGAGCAGCAGGCTTCCTGCAGCCGCAGTGAGATAGAAGCGGTTCTGGCTGGTTTTCGCGGAAGGATCGAGCAGCTTCCGCCAATGTTTTCCGCAGTGCGGGTCAACGGTCAGCGGCTTTATGAGCTTGCTCGTCAAGGAAAAACGATTGAGCGAAAGCCGCGCTGCGTTGAAATCACATCGCTAGAGCTTTTGGAATTTGATGAAGAACGCCAGTGCGGCAGACTGGATATTGTCTGTTCCAAGGGAACCTATATCCGTTCCATTTGCCATGATCTGGGAGAAAGGCTTGGCTGCGGCGGTGTAATGACCGGACTGGTACGGACGCAGGCGGGAATCTTTACTTTGAAGGACTGCATCACGTTGGAGCAAGCGCAAAAATGTGCCGTAAGCGGGGATTTTTCCGGTGTTCTGCTGCCTGTGGGACGGCTTTTTCGTTCATTGCCCGCTATTCGGCTGAATGAGGTCCAGAGCAAAAAATTCTGCAACGGGCTTCGGCTGGACATAAACAGAGTTCGTCATCAGCGGCTTCCTGGAAGTCACGCCGTTTATGACAATTCAGGCGGCTTTTTGGGACTGGCAGTTCTCGACTTTGATAAAATGGAGCTTGTAATTGAAAAAATATTTGCAGAAAGGAAGTAGTCCGGCTTGACGGTCATGGAGCATATTTGCACGCCGGAGCGAGATACTGCGGTTGCACTGGGCGTTTTTGACGGCGTTCATATCGGTCATCAGGCGGTGATCGGAGAAGCTGTCAACGGCAGAGAAGACGGGCTTCTGCCTGTGGTGTTCACCTTTCACATGGGACGGCAAAGGCCAGTCAACAAACGCGGTCAGGACGTCATTTTGACAGACAGCTTAAAACAGCAGAAGCTGTCTGAACTCGGTGTGGAGACGATATATAAAATTCACTTCGATGAGGTGCGGGAATTTGCTCCCGAATATTTTGTCCGAGAAATTCTGGCAAAGTCCCTGCGGGCAAAAAAGATCGTCTGCGGCTATGATTTTCGCTTTGGAAAGGATGCCGCTGGGGATTGTGAGTTGCTGCAGCGTCTCTGTGCAGAACTTGGTATCCGTGCCGTTGTAGTGCCGCCTATGATGGAGGGCGGGGAACCGGTCAGTTCGACGCGGATTCGCCACTGCCTGAAGAGCGGCGATATCACAGGGGCAAATCGTCTGCTTGGTTATGAATACACGATTGACAGAAAGGTTATAGACGGACTGAAAAACGGGCGGAAATTGGGATTTCCCACAATCAACCAGGAGTTTGCGCCCGGTCAGCTGGTGCCACGGTTTGGCGTCTATGCATCCCATGTGCTTTTGGATGGAAAGGTTTACGGGGGGGTGACCAATATCGGGGTTAAGCCGACGATAGCCGGTGTACGCAGCCCGTTGGCAGAAACCTTCATCATTGGAATTGACAGAGATTTATATGGACAGCATATTCCGGTGAGTTTGTTTTGCTTTTTGCGTGGAGAGCAAAAATTCAGCGGTTTGGACGAGCTTTCTTCAACAGTGAAGCAAAATATTGAAACCGTAAAAAGCATGATACAAAAGGATCATTTTATTATCAAATAGAACGGCATGGAAGAAAAACAGCCGGGACAACGTTTTTTCGTTGTCCCGGCTGTTTTTCTTCTATTATTTCAAGAACCCCTTGACAATTTCCTTTTCTGCTTCCGATTGTGAAAGTCCCAGCGTCATCAGCTTGGTAATCTGTTCCCCTGCGATCTTTCCGATTGCTGCTTCGTGGATCAGGGAAGCATCTACATGGTTGGCAGTGATTTCAGGCACTGCTTTGACGCAGGCATTGTCCATGATAATGGCGTCGCATTCGGAATGCCCTGCACAGACATTGTTGCCGTCAATCTTGGAGTAAAATGCCTGAAAGGATTCACCCTTTGCGACGGAGCGGGACATGACGTTTGCACTGCAGCCGACACCATTTAATTCTACATTGAATTCAGTAGTGGCGCGCTGTTTCCCGCTGGTCATCAGTTTTTCCTTGATGACCAGCCGGGCGCCGTCTTTTAAATCGCCGTTAGTGACCCGTTTGGTGGAATCGACTCCTTCAATTTGGACGGTCTCCATCTCCAGATAGCTGTTTTCCTCCAAATGCACCACTGTCACCGGATTGAGAACCCGTTCGCCGCTGCCGTTTCCTTCTCCGTAATGCTTTTCTGTATAGCGAACCTTGGCGTTTTTTTCCACATGAAAGGTATGGATGCCGTCGTGCTGGGAAAGATGGGTGCCGTCATTGTGAATACCGCAGCCGGCCACAATATCGACATCGGCTCCTTCCCCGATGTAAAAATCATTGTATACAATATCAGAAAATCCGCTTTGATCAACCACGACGGGAATGTGGACAAATTCTCCCTTCGTGCCGGGGCGCACATAGATTTCGATCCCCTGTCCGTTTTCTTTTGATTTAATCTCAATGTTGGATGAACTCTGGCGGCCGACGCTTTTGCCGTCAACTCGAATATTATAAGCACCCGCCGGCGGGCCGGTCAGGTCTGCAATCACCTTGAGCATATCTTGGACGTCTTCAGAATATGCAGTTTGAGCGTTACTCATTCTGTTTTCTCCTTTCTGGCTTTTTGGATGTTAGGCTTCTCTCGGCGTTTTAGCCTTGTAAAATTCGCAGCAGGCAGGAGATTCGGATAAAAGCTGAGGCAGGATTTCCTCTTTTTTTCCTGTTTTGGCGATCTCCCCGCCGGAAATCACGACGATTTTGTCAGCAATCTCCAGAATTCGCTCCTGATGTGAAATGATGATAACCGAACCGTGCTTTTCATCCCGGATTCGTTCAAACACCCGAATGAGATTTTGAAAGCTCCAAAGGTCAATTCCGGCTTCCGGCTCGTCAAAGACGGAAAGTTCAACGCCGCGGGCACGCAGCATTGCGATTTCAATCCGCTTGAGCTCTCCGCCCGACAGGCTGGCATTGATTTCACGGTTGATGTAATCGGCGGCGCACAGCCCCACTTCGGACAGATAGACGCAAAGCTCGTCAGTCCGCATATCTTTTTTGGTTGCCAGACGAAGCAGATCCTTTACAGTCAGCCCTTTGAACCGGACCGGCTGCTGAAAGGTAAAGCCGATTCCAAGATTGGCACGCTCATGGATGTCAAGCTCAGTGATATCCTGCCCCTGGAAAAGAATACGGCCGCTTGTGGGCTTTTCGATCCCCATAATGATTTTCGCAAGGGTAGATTTGCCGCCGCCATTTGGGCCTGTAATAACGACAAAACTGTCTTCGTCCACTGTAAGACTGACATTTTTCAGAATTTCTTTCGATTTATGCTTCGCATCATCTGTGACGGAAAATGAAATATTTTTCAGTTCTAACATGATTCACCCGTTCTTTCTGTTTGTTCAGTTAAAAGGCATGCCTGTCTCTGCTCCCCGCACCGGCAGGGAAAAGCGCTAAGCGGAATGCAGCTGCGGACTGTTTTCATAAAGCTGAGAATGATCTTTTTTTCTTCTCCGTTAAGAGAACATAAATACCTGCACATCAAATCAGCTGCTTTCTGATTCCGATCAGCATATTCTGCTCGTATGCGGCGGCCGGCCTCGGTCAGACGAAAATAACGCTCTTTTTTATTCTTGGGGCTTTGATACCGCTCGATCAATCCCTTGTCCAAAAGCCTGGCGCTTATTTGGGTAACGGCGCTCTTGGTGACGCCAAATTTTTCGGAGAGCATACTGACGTTGGCGGCAGGATATCTTTCAATCAGCTCCAGCAGTTCCGTTTCAGCGCGGTACAACGTCTGCCCGCCGCTGTATTCCCGCGGAATGTTCTGTTCAGATGTGACCGCATCCAGCGTTTCAAAAAACTGCCGTGCAATTTCGCATTGTATCATTTGATACTCCTAAAATATACTTGATTTGTATTTATTATACCTCTGCATAAAATAATTGTCAAGTATTGTTTAGCAGCTAAATAAAATACTACTGTGTCAATGAATCCGGGCAAATAAAAATAAAAAAATTATTTATAATGACGATAAACAAGCATGGAAAATCGGAAAACAGCGAGTCAAAAAAGTGTATGGCGCGCAGATGATTGGGCTGAAAAAACAGCATTTTGAGCGACAAAGCGACAGCTTTAAACACTGTCGTTTGCGGCAAACGTTAAAGATGATCTGAGACATCCTCGATATTTTTGGTTCTAAACTTGTCCGCCGCAACATATCATGTAGGGAAAGGGGCAAGACCCGGATGTCAAACAGCAGGGGAAGGGAATGATTGCGGAAATGGAAAATGATGTGTTTGAGCGGGCGGCATCGGTGCTGTGCGAAAATATCATGCAGAAGCTGGAGCGGATCCCGGATGGAATCCGGCGGCGTGCAACTGAAATCAGGCTGCGGACAGGCCTGCCGCTGATGATCATGACAGACGGAGAACCTGTTTTTGTGATGAAAAACGGAGATATCTCTTATCATAACAGACAGGGAGTTTATCTTGTCGGAGATGACGACGTACAAAAGTCTTTCCGAAAAGTTTGCGGTTATTCTGTGCATAGCTATCAGAATGAAATAAAAAACGGATTTTTGACCATAGACGGAAACCGGGTCGGTTTTTGCGGTACTGCTGTTACCGAGGGCAGCATGATCACTGCTGTGCGAAAGATTGTCTCCATCAATATCAGAATCGCTCGTCAGATAGACGGGGCTGCGGACAGACTGCTTCCTTTGTTTACTGATGGGGGTGGTGGGATTTTGATTGCGGGCGCACCGTCAACGGGAAAAACAACGATTCTGAAGGACCTGGTGCGGCAGCTGGCAAATGGTTCCACCGGAAAGTACTGGCAGATTTCAGTGGTGGACGAGCGAGGCGAAATCGGCGGAGAACGCGGAACGCCGCGCCAAAATGATTTAGGGCTCACCTGTGATGTGTTTACAGGCTATCCCAAAGGCAAGGGAATGGAAATTGCAGTGCGGACAATGGCACCGGAGATTCTTGTTTGTGATGAAATCGGAAATCGCGAGGATGTGGAGGCAGTACGTTATGCGGTCAACTCCGGCGTGCGAATGGTCGCAACCATTCATGCGAAAAACAGAGAGGAACTGCTGAAAAAACCTTTTTTCCCTTCTCTATTCCACACTGGTGCATTTTCTCATTTTGTTTTTCTGGAATGCGGGCGGAAAAAAGGAAAAATCTGTTCTGTCCTGTCTGCGGACAGGCTGAATGAGCCGCTGCCGGAAGAAGGGAAGAAAGCAGATGCTGAAGATTTTGGGAATCATACTGGTGATTGCGGCTTCGTCATCAATCGGGGCTGTTCTGTCATCGAATTTGTCAAGGAGAGTCAGCGATCTGGAACAGGCGATCCGGCTTCTGGAACAGATGCAGACTTATCTGCGGTACGGTCAGATGCCGACCGCCGAAATGGTGAGCCGGCTTTCCGGGAGTGAGGGATTTGCAGGTTTCACCTTTCTAAGCGGGTGCCTGGAACGAATGAAAGCGGGCGATCTGTTCCCGGATGCGTGGAGAGCAGCGCTGCGCAGCTTTCACGGCAGTAAACTGTCCGACAGGGACAAGGGAGTACTGGAAACGATAGCGGACATTCTGGGCGGGAGTGATTATGAAAGCCAGCTTCATGCCCTGGAATTGAATATTACGCTGCTTGAGCAGAATTTAAAGGAAGCGCTTGCGGAAAAAAACACAGGCGGAAAGCTGTATCGCTCCCTCGGCGTACTGCTTGGGATCGGTGCCGCCATTTTTATGCTGTAATCGGGAAACATAAAGGGAAAGGAACGGTACAAGCTCTTTGGACAGCTTGTATTACGGACGGTACATATGGAAGTAGATCTGATTTTTAAAATTGCTGCTATCGGCATCATTGTTGCAGTCTTAAACCAGCTTCTGATCCGTTCGGGTCGGGAAGAACAGGCAATGATGACAACGCTCGCCGGACTGATTGTGGTTTTGATGATGGTCATCAATGAAATCAGCGACCTGTTTTCAACAATCAAATCGGTCTTTGGACTGTGGTAAGAAAGGAGAGCGGGCGGTGGATATTTGGGCGATCACCGGGATTGGTGTCGTTGCAGCGGCCATCTGTATTTTGGTCAGGCAGTACCGGCCGGAATTTGCAATGCTCGTATCCTTATGCAGCGGTATTTTGCTTTTTGTTATGGTGATGCTGAACCTCACTCCGGTGCTGGACCAGATGGAGCGTTATGTGGCAAAAGCGTCCCTGAACAACGAATATTTTAAGGTGCTCATCAAATCGCTGGGAATTTGTTATGTTGCTTCGATTGCAGGAGACACCTGCCGTGATGCGGGACAGACTGCAATTGCTGCAAAAATCGAGCTGGCGGCCAAGGTTGCGGTGGTCGTTCTGGCACTGCCGCTGTTTGGAAAAATTGTGGAAATTTCGCTGGAACTGATTGCAATATAAAGAAAAGGCATACTGACAGCCAGGACGCAGAAAGGCTGTCAGCATCCGGGATAAAAGGAAAGGAACGATATCAGGCAACAACGTATGGCGTTATTGGTATCGGGTGGCGTTAAAAATGGACAGGAAAATCAAAAGAGCGGCTGTCCTGCTGCTGTCGTTTGTCCTGCTGATTTGTTGCCCTGTTGCTGCGGCGGCAGAAACTAAACAGCAAAGTCAGCAGGAAATTCTGGAAGAGCAGCTTGAGATCAGCGGCGCAAATGACCTTTTTGAAGAGATCCCCGAAGAAACGGAAGAACTTCTGAAAAAAAACGGGGTCGACAGCCTTCAGCCGGACAAGCTGATGAATTTGTCGGTAGGCGGCTTTTTCCAAAATTTGTGGGAGATGCTGAAAAAAGAACTTTTGCTGCCGCTGCGCATTTTATTGGCAACAATTGCCATTGTGCTGTTGTGCAGTCTGTTCCGGACCTTTCGCTCGACTGTCGAGGAAAAAGGGTATACCCAGGTGTTTACCGTCGTTTCGGTTCTGGCCGCCTGTGCCGCCGTACTGGCTCCGGTTGTCGAATGCATCAGCCGGGCGGCGGAGTCGATCCGCCAGTGTGGAAATTTTATTCTGGCCTTTATTCCTGTGTTTACAGGCGTTGTGGCTGCATCAGGAAAGCCAATTACGGCGGCGGGCTACACGACTGTTATGTTTGGAGCGGTTCAAGCAGTCTCACAGATTGCTGCGTCGGTTTTGGTGCCGCTTCTTGGAATATTTCTGGCTTTTTGCATTGCAGGTTCGCTGAACAGTCAAATCAATATCGGAGGAATTATCTCGACTGTGAAAAAAGTCGTGATTTGGACACTGGGCTTTTTATTGACGATTTTCGTCGGCCTTTTGACCATCAGAGGGATTGTAGCAGGGTCTGCAGACACTGTGGCGACAAAAACCACCAAATTCCTGCTTGGCAGCTTTGTGCCGGTGGTGGGCGGCGCGCTGAGTGAGGCGCTCAACTCCGTCCAGGGCTGTATGGGGGTTATCCGTTCTTCTGTGGGGTCACTGGGGATCATCGTTTGCGTGCTCACCTTTTTGCCGCTGTTGCTGACGATACTGCTGCTGATGGGGACACTGCACCTTTCTGCCGGCGTGGCGGAGCTGATGTCGGTCGAAAAGGTAGGGGGAATCTTGAAATCTGCAGCTTCGGTGCTTTCCCTGATCTTTGGGATTATCTTGATGTTTGCTCTGCTGCTGGTGGTTTCGGTCACAATTTTGCTGCTGATCGGGATGGGATAAAGAGAAAAACCGCGGAAAGGGAGTGATATCATATGGAACAGATCAAACAATGGGCAGTCAACATTTGCATCACGCTGGTGGTTACCGGAGTTTTTTCCATGCTGATCCCACATGGGAGTATGGAAAAAGTGATGAAGTTTGCGACCAGTGTATTTTTTCTCTGCTGTCTGCTGCTGCCCTTTTTTACTGGTCTGCCTGAATTAAAATTGGATACCGAGGCAGCTGCGGCGGTAGATTATGATGATATCGAGGAAACCATGCAAAAACAGTTTGGAATGCTGTCAAAAAGCAACATAGAACGGATTGTGCAAAATATCCTGGAGGCAGAAAAAATAACAGCGGAAAAAATTGAGGCAGATATTCATATCTCAGAGGACAACAGCGTATCTATTAATAAGGTTTGTGTTGTCCTGTCCGAAAGGGACAGCGGACGAAGGGAAGAAGTCAGGGAACTCCTCAGACAGCAGACCGGACTTGCAATCGAAGTATCCGGTGCGGCAGGTGAGGAAAAGGACGGTAGTGCAAATGGGTGAAAAACTGAAATTTAAGGAAGCAGCCGATAAGCTGTTTGGAGCGGACAAAAAGGTCAGGCTTATATTCATCATTGGGATAGCAGGGATCCTTCTCATCTTTTTATCTTCTCTGTTTGGGGGAAAAGGGAACGAAAATGCCGCTCAGGGGACGCAGAGTTTTGACTCTGAACAGTATGTGGAAAAGCTGGAGGAAAGGATTTATACCATGGTAACCGGAATCCAGGGGGTAGGAAAAGCAAAGGTGATGATTACACTGGAAAACACGACGGAATACATATATGAGAGTGAAAAAAGGGAAACGACAGATGCTACCAAGGATTATTCGGATGGGCAGACAGAGAAGGAGCAGGAACGAAACGATTATGAAATAAATGTGATTTTAGTTGAGGGAAGCAATGGAAAGGAAGCGCTTTTAAAGACAACTGTGGAACCGAAAGTAAAGGGAGTCGTCATCGTTTGCCAGGGAGGTGAAAATATCGAAGTTGAAAAAAGTATTATAGACGCTGTTACGACGGCTTTGGATATTTCTTCCAATAAGGTATGTGTCGCCAAGCTGTCAGAAAATTAAACGGCCGCCCCGCGCAACGGGCCGCGCCAAAAGAAAGGATTTGATTTATCATGAAAAAACTGAATATGATCGTCGGGAAAAAGCAAATCGTTTTGGCCAGTCTGGTCATGATTCTGGGCGTGGCTGTTTATCTCAACTGGCAGTTTGCCAAAAACGATGGTCAATTCGATTTGACAACAGGAAACACAGTGTCGAATAAGAATTACGGGGATGCCGCGCTGGTTAACCAGACCGACGACTATTTTACGCAGGCCCATCTTGACAAGGAAAAGACCCGCGACGCTTCTGTTGAAACTCTGAGTGAGCAGATTGCAGATGATACGCTTTCGGCTGAGGAACTGAAAACGGCAAAAGAAAAGTCAGAGGCGCTCAACCAGCAAATCGAGGCGGAAAAGAATATCGAAACCATGGTTAAGGCAAAAGGATTTGCTGATTGCCTGGCCTATCTGGACGACGGAAAAGCAAGGCTGATTGTCAAAACCGAAGGGCTAAAGAAAGAAGAAGTGGCTCAGATCAAGGATATTATTTTACAGGAGGTAGATGTACTCAACGAAAATATCTCTATTGTTGAGAAAAAGTAAAAAAGCAGCCGCAGCAGGATGATTTGACTTTGCTGCGGCTGTTTTTTATTTGCTGTCACAGAGCAAGCAGATGATTGAAAAATAAATAAATTATGCCTTTTCTCTTTACAAAGAACAAATGTTCGTGTATAATAAAAGCAGCAATTTTGTAAAAAATACAGGACGAGAGAGGAAATGTATTTTTATGGATTTGTTTGATAAGCTTCAGATCCTTGCGGATTCCGCCAAATATGACGCCGCCTGTACCAGCAGCGGTGTGGACCGCAGTTCTCAGGGCGGCGCGCTTGGCAATGCTGTGGCCTGCGGCATCTGTCACAGCTTTGCCTCTGACGGCAGATGCATTTCACTGCTGAAGGTGCTGATGAGCAATGCCTGTATTTATAACTGTAAATACTGTATCAACCGGGCGTCCAACGATGTGCCGCGCGCGACCTTTTCTCCTCGTGAGCTGGCAGACCTGACCATCAGCTTTTACCGCCGCAATTATATTGAGGGACTGTTTTTAAGCTCCGGAATCATTAAAAATCCGGACTATACCTGTGAAAAAATGATCGAAACGCTTCGTATCCTGCGGGAAGAATACCGATTTGCCGGATACATCCATGCCAAAGCGATCCCGGGTGCAGACAGCTTGCTGCTGAACCGCCTCGGACAGCTGGCAGACCGTATGAGCGTCAATATCGAGCTGCCCTCACAGCAAAGTCTTGCGCTGCTCGCTCCCAACAAAACCAAAGAAGCGATTCTGCGCCCGATGGGTTTTATCAGAGAGCGGATTCAGGAGAATACCAGCGATCTTGTACAGTACCGTCATGCACCGCGTTTTGCACCCGCAGGCCAGAGCACTCAGATGATCGTGGGCGCGACCCAGGATACCGATTACCAAATTTTGAAGCTGTCTGCGGCATTGTATCGCAAATACGGGCTGAAGCGGGTGTTTTATTCTGCTTATGTGCCGGTTGTCAGCAGCCCCGAGCTCCCTGCCCTTGATACGAAACCGCCTCTTTTAAGGGAACATCGTTTGTATCAGGCAGACTGGCTGCTTCGTTTTTACGGCTTTGAGGCGGGAGAACTTCTGGACGAGCAGCACCAGAGCTTCAACCCGCTCGTCGATCCCAAGTGCAACTGGGCGCTCAACCATATGGAGCTGTTTCCGGTTGAGGTCAATAAAGCACCGTTGGAAATGCTGCTGCGGGTTCCCGGGATTGGCGTCAAATCTGCGCACCGTATCGTAACTGCGCGGCGAAACGGTACGTTGGATTTTGCAGGACTGAAAAGAATCGGCGTTGTGCTCAAGCGCGCTCAGTATTTTATCCTCTGCCGCGGGAAAACCGCTGAGGGGCTGAAAATTACGCCGGATGCCGTCATGCGGTCGCTGATATCGGATCGCTGCCGCGCGATGCTGCCGGAACAGGCCGAACAGCTCAGCCTGTTTCAGACTGCAATCACCAGAGAGGATGTGACAAAATGCCTGACAGGGGAGCTGTGATTTATCGGTATGACGGGAGCTTTGCAGGCTTTTTGTCTGTTGTCTTTACGAGTTTCGAAAAGAAGGAGCAGCCTGTACAGATCATGTCACGGGATCAGATCCAGACTGTGCTGTTTCCCATAAAAGAAATCGAGACGGATAAAGAGAAAGCAAGCCGGGTACGCGCCGGCATCCGGAGCAGAATGTCGGAGAACGGCTGGCAGAAGGTCCGGCTGGGCTTTGATACCTGTCATCCGGAAAAGGAGCTTTTGCTGCTGCGTTTTATCAGATTGGGGATGCGGCTGGGAAAAAGGGTCTGCTGGATGCTGGCGGATGATACAGTGGCAGAGCTGGAAAATGCATTGAAGCATCTGACCGGGGAAGCGCACCAATACAAGGGCTTTGTCCGCTTTTCTGAGGCTGGTGGTGTACTTGCGGCGGTCATTGAGCCGAAAAACAGAGTATTGCCGCTGCTGGCGCCTCACTTTTCCGACCGTTATGCCAATGAAGCCTTTCTCATCTTTGACAAAACAAACCGGGAGATGCTGCTGTACCGGCCGCATCGTTATGTCATCATCCCCGTTGAGAATTATGAGCTTCCGCTGCCCGGGACTGAAGAACGGCTGTTTCGCTCCCTTTGGAAAAGCTATTATGAGACGATTGGTATCAAGGAACGGGAAAATCCACGCTGCCGGATGGGACATATGCAAAAGCGGTATTGGAAACATCTGACCGAGATGGATCCGGATGTGCCGCCGCGCATTGACGGGCAGGATGGACTGCCAACCGACGGGCATAAGTTGAAGGACAGGATACAGCTTACGGACACGGCGGATTCATCATTATGATTTCCGAATCAAAATACTGCTCAATAAATGCGGTCTGCCTTTGAATTTCATCTTTTGAAAAGGAAAACCCTTCCGGCGCAACGACCCATTTGTCTTCGACGTCATTCCGGCGTCGGATGACAGCAAGGAGTCTGCCGCGGCAGACTGCTACAGGGTATTCTACCCCAAGCAGATAGGCGTCCTGTTCTTCTCCATCCGGAGCCGGCAGTCCCGGAATATAACCATAGTTGACGGGATAGCGGATGTTTTTGTAATATGGATGCCGGCTGCCGAGCGGGCGGTCGATAATGACCTGCCAGTATTTCTTGTTTCCCATATCAAAGGCTCCTCTCTATATATTTAATTTTACCATATTTGGTAAAATTTGAAAACAGTTGACGATGACAGCTAAATATGTTATTGTGAAAACAGAACAGAATATTCTGCGGACTATTTTGAAATAATAATTTTGCGGGCTTTTTTGCCTGCAAAAATTTTTCTGAAGGAGAACGGCGGCGTGTATCCTATCTGCCGGTATTCTTCTTTAATTGCGGCGCAGCGGCAGCTGTACCGCTTTTCAGAAAGAAAGGAATGGTCACGCAGAATGAAAAGAATTATAGTAACTGCAGCCGCCGCTTTGGCGCTGATGTGTGTTGCGGTTGGCTGTAAAACCGTAGAAGATACGGTCTCCAAGGTGGAGTCTGTTGTCAGTAAAACGGAAGACATTGTCTCTGAAGTCGTCAGCGAAGGAAAGGATATGGTCTCCGGGGCTGTCAGCAAGGCGGAAGATACCATGTCTGACATCAAAAGCGACATGCAGTAGCAAATCGATATCGACAGCAGTCAGCAGGAAAGGAAGCACAAAATAAATGAAGCGAAAACTAGGATGGCTTGCAGCCGTATTGGTATTGGTCATGATGCTTGGCTCCTGCCGGAAGATTGAGGACGCCAGTTCCATGGAGAGTCATTCGGAAAGCAGAAAGCAGCAAAGCAGTACTGCAGCTGTCTCTTCAGAGCAAACGCTAAGCTCGGATGTTGACTCTGAAGAGAGCAGCAACGCAGAAAGCGAAGAAGCAGTGATGAACCCCGATTATACAGATATTGCAAAGCTCGACGACAAGAAAAATGGATGGGGCCAGGGAACACAGGTAGATGAACAAAACCGTCCGGTCTCCTGCACCTCCTATCAGAAAAAGTATGGAAAGTATGGGGCAGTGTTTATCAAGGAGGACAACCGGGATTTTTATCTCACATTTGATGAAGGATATGAAAACGGATTTACCGCAAAAATTTTGGATGTGTTAAAAGAAAAAAATGTCCCCGCCGTATTTTTTGTGACGCAGGATTATGTCAAAAAGAATGCGGATTTAGTGAAGCGCATGATTGCAGAAGGACACGTCGTCGGCAACCACAGCTGGACACACCCGTCGATGCCGACGCTTTCGCTGGAGCAGGCTGCGCAGGAAATTACCAAGCTGCATGATTATGTCAAGGAACAGTTTGGATATGAAATGACACTGTTCCGGCCGCCGATGGGAGAGTATTCTGAGCAGACTCTGGCTCTTGCACAGCAGCTTGGCTATCAGTCCGTGTTCTGGAGCTATGCTTATAAGGACTGGGATCCGAAAAACCAGCCGGAAGAGGCCGCTTCGCTGGAAAAAGCGCTCAAATATGCGCATGGCGGCGCAGTCTATCTGCTGCACGCGGTATCTGAAACCAATACGAATATGCTTGGCGCTTTTATTGACGGGATCAGAGAGAAAGGCTATACGTTCAAGGCGTTGCAATAGGAATGAAAGAACGTCGTCCGTGACTGCGGGCGGCGTTCCTTTCAGCATGGAATTTATGCGGTATTTTAACAAAAAACAGGAAGGGTGAGCTTGAAATGATATTGTCAGCGTCACGCAGAACAGACATTCCCTGCTGCTATGCGCAATGGATGATAAACCGTCTGCGGGAAGGCAGCGTTTGTGTTCGCAATCCCTACCGCCGTACCCAGGTCAGCAGAATTCCGCTGTCGCCGCACGTTATAGACTGCATTGTGTTCTGGACGAAGGATCCTGCGCCGCTGCTGCCGTATCTCGATGAAATGGAAGCAATGGGCTATCGTTTTTATTTTCAGTTTACGCTTACCCCCTATGGCAAAGATGTGGAACAGAATCTGCGGGATAAGGCCGAGATTATCAAAACGTTTCACTTCCTGGCGGCGAAAATCGGCAGGGAGCGGATCAAGTGGCGGTATGACCCTATTATCCTGAACGGCAGCTTTGATTTGAATTACCACAAAACACAGTTTGAATCTCTTTGTCAGCAGCTTGCATCGGATACAGAAAGTGTGACAATCAGCTTTGTGGATTGGTACAACCGTCACCAAGGCAGGAATCTGCGTGTTGTTACATATGAAGAAATGGCCGAACTTTCCTCATATATCGCCGAGATCGCACGGCGGTATGGGATCGCTGCATCGGCCTGCTGCGAGCAGACCGATTTCACGCCCTTTGGCGTGAAGCAGGCGAGCTGCATCAGCAAGGAGACAGTCGAACAGCTCTGCGGCTGTCCGGTTGCGGCGCGACGTGATAAAAATCAGCGTAAGGGCTGCGGCTGCGTGGAGAGTGTGGATATCGGAGCTTATCAGACCTGTTTAAACGGCTGTACCTATTGCTATGCCAACCATGGTATTCCCGCTGCAGCGGCGCTGCGTCATGACCCATGCAGTCCGCTGCTGGTCGGGAATCTGGAGCCGAACGATGTTGTAACACAGCGGGAGGTACATTCATTTTTACAAAAGCAGACCACGCTGTTTTGAAAAACTTACTTCAGTATTTTTTTGAAGAATGCTTCGCTTGTTTTTCCATGGGCGCGGTTATAACGTTTCATATTGATCAGGCTGTCCGAATCTGAGACATACGCAGTTCCTTCCTCACAGCCAAGTGACAGTCTGATCCCCATTTGCTTCAGTGTATCCACACTTTCCCGGCAGAAAAAACCAAACGGATAGGCAAAGATTTGGGGCTTTTTTCCAGTCATGACATTGATCTTATCCTGTAGCCGGCCGATGTCATCTGCCAGTGCGGCGGCATACTGCTCTTCCGACTCGCCTTCGTTAATGCGGCATCCTTTGCGGCTGCCATTGGCTTCATGCATATCATAGGTGTGGTTGCCGATCTCGATGATGCCGCTGTCGGAAAGCTCCTTGATCTGTTGCCAGTTCATCTGGGAATAGGAAATATCCTTTGCAATACTGCCGGAATAAATATCAGCGAACTTTCCCACAATGGACACGGCTGCGGGAAATCCGTGCTTTTTAAGGAGGGGAAAGGCATAGCGGTAGGTGCTTTCATAGCCGTCGTCAAAGGTGATAAAAACCGGCTTTTCGGGAAGCGGTGTCCCGTTCTCGGCGTACTCGATGAGCTGTGCTCCGGTGACCCCGGTGTATCCTTTGCTTTTTAGATATACCAGATCGTTTTCAAATTCCTGCGGGGTGATGACGTAATCCCCGGCGTCCTCTTCCTGCTCCATAATATGGTGATACATGATAATGGGAACAGGGGTGCCCTTCGGCGCCGTATTGACGGTGACGGAAAAGCGCGGCTGTCGCTCTGCCCAGAAGCAGAGCGCTGCAACCATCATAACGCAGAGAAAAAACAGGAGGGTTTTATAGGACAGCTTTATGACCATATTGCCAATCTCCTTTAGATTGTTTATCATATATATATTCCCGTTTCATTAAAATTATGGGGGTCGGTGTTGTGAATGTGTGGAGTCAAATCAGTACAGCGTTGGAACAGTGCACAATAACAGAATACGGTTTTGCTTCCTTTGCAGACGTTCTTCCGCTGCTGGAATGCCGAGCAAAGGCACGGATTCCGCAGCAGGCAAAAAGCGTGATCGTCTGCCTGTTCCCATATCATGTGGCAGAACCGCGACGGCGGAATATTTCCCGCTATGCCATGGTGGAAGATTATCATATTGTTGCCGGAAACATGCTGAAAGCAGCCTGTGAGAGACTAAAATCAGCATTTCCCGAAAACGAATTTGTTTTTTTCACAGACAATTCTCCCATCCGTGAAGTTTCTAGTGCGGTACGGGCGGGGCTGGGCGTGCTTGGAAAGAACGGACTGCTGATTCATCCGAAATATGGCAGCTTTGTTTTTATCGGAGAGATTGTGACAGACCTGACTGTCCCCGGCGCAAAGGCAAACGGCGCGTGTATTGGCTGCGGGCGCTGTGCGGCAGCATGTCCGGCAGGTGCGATCGGCCCGGAGGGCATAGACAGAGAACGCTGTCTCTCCCACATCACCCAGAAAAAAGGAACGCTGACGCCGGAAGAGGAAACGCTGGTCCGGAAAGGAAACAGCCTGTGGGGCTGTGATATCTGCCAGGAAGTCTGTCCCTATAACCACGGCATTCCCGAAACCGAGATTGCAGCCTTTCAAGAGAATATAATCCCATATGTAGACTATCATGAAATTGGGGAATTGGTTAAAACAAGGGCGTTTGGCTTCCGCGGCAGCGGAGTAATCCGCCGCAACTATGAAATTTTGTATGGAAAACAGGGATAGCACTTGTTTCCCGCAGCCTTTTGTGGTATCATAAGGGAAGTATAGCAGCCTGCCGGACTTGCGGGCTGGTACAGATGATTTGACATGGAAACAGAAAGGCATGATATCAATATGAAATTAGGCATGGTTGGGCTTCCGAATGTTGGAAAAAGCACGCTGTTTAACGCGTTGACAAATGCAGGGGCAGAGTCGGCGAACTATCCGTTCTGTACGATTGAGCCGAATGTCGGCGTGGTTTCCGTGCCGGATAAACGGCTGGACGAGCTTGCCAAAATGTATCATCCTGAAAAATTTACCCCTGCAACATTGGAATTTGTGGATATTGCAGGCCTGGTAAAGGGCGCCTCAAAGGGAGAAGGACTAGGCAACAAGTTCCTTTCTAATATTCGTGAGGTGGATGCCATTATCCATGTCGTCCGCTGCTTTGAAGACCCGGATATCGTTCATGTGGACGGTGAGATCGGTCCGGCACGGGATATTGAAACCATCAATCTGGAACTGATTTTTTCCGATCTGGAAATTTTGGAGCGCAGGATCGACAAGACTCGGAAGCTGGTGAAGGGCGACAAGAAATATCAGACGGAGCTGGAGTTTCTGGAGCAGCTGAAAGATTATCTGGAAGCAGGAAATTCTGCGCGCGGCTTTGATTATACCGAGGAGCAGCGGGAAATCGTAAAGGATATCGCGCTGCTGTCCAACAAACCGGTGATTTATGCGGCTAATTTGTGCGAAGATGACTTTGTTAACGACATTGAAACAAATCCCTTTTATCAGGAGGTCTGCCGCATTGCTCAGACAGAGCAGGCCGCTGTTTTCCCGATCTGCGCCAAAATTGAGGAGGAAATTTCCGATATGTCCGGTGAGGATAAGGAAATGTTTCTCAATGAACTGCACCTGACAGAATCCGGCCTTGACCGAATCATTAAAGCCAGCTATTCGCTGCTGGGATTGATATCTTATCTGACCGCAGGGCCGCAGGAGGTTCGTGCCTGGACCATCAAAAAGGGAACAAAGGCACCACAGGCGGCAGGTAAAATCCATACTGATTTTGAACGTGGTTTCATTCGGGCAGAGGTGGTGTCCTATGACGACCTGATGAGCTGCGGCAGCATGAACGCCGCCAAGGAAAAGGGATTGGTACGGCTGGAAGGCAAAGACTATGTAATGCAGGACGGCGATATCGTACTGTTTCGGTTTAATGTATAAACTTGCTTTTGATGGAAGAGGAGGCGTTGTGCCATGGCCCGATTCACACAGGGAGAAAAGGGAACGCATTATCTCCCCGAATCTGCACTTACCCGCGGCAAGAATGGATTTTACGGGGAAGCGATCGAGAAGCTTGCTAGATTTGAAGATATCTGCGACAGGCTGACTGCAGAGCAGAATCATATTGCAGAACAGCTTGAGGAGCTGCGCCGCCAGGGAAAAACGAGCTCTGTCAAGTTCCGCGAGCTGATGACCAAAAAGCTGCTGAATGTCAATATGCTGAGCGTATTTGAGGTTAACGGGCTGGCTTAAGCGTTCGTGCGTCTGTCATGATGCCGTCGGGGAGGAAAATGGCTTTTTCAGAGGCGGTGTCTGCCAATATAAGCTGCACGGGACTTGCGGGACATGCATTGCTGATCTGCCGGAAATAACCGGCTTGGACGGGAAGGAAAAACGGCACGCAGTCATCTGTCTGCATGCCGTTTTTCCTGTTGGCAGAAAGCCGCTATTTCATCATGGTTGCCACATTGTCCACGATGGTGCCGACTGCTTTAATGGCTTTTCCTGCGCCTTTTTTGAGCGCACGGCTGCTTTTTTTGCTTTTTGCGCTGGTGATCATGTAGGCTGCGGCTCCGACTGCGGCGCCTGCCGCCAGTCCTTTGACTACGTTGCTTGCGGTTTTATTCATTTTGATTTTCACCCTTTCTAAAGAAATCCTGAAAAAACGCCCGATTTTGCAAAACCGGCAAACGCAGTCAGGCGGCTTTTTAAAATCAGACGCTTTTTCAGGTACATTGTTATTTTCTCCCCAAAATGCTAAAATATCATCCGGATTTCATTTTTCAAAATTTACTAATTGACTCTTTGGAATGATAAAAATCGATTGCTTTTTGGTGAATTTTTCAATCCGATAAAAGCAGGGCGTTTTCTTTCTTTGTTTTTTGCGGCAGTTTATTGAATTTATTTCGATTACATAGCCTTGTTTTTGGCACAAAATGATAAATTTTGATGTAACTGCTGTTTTTTCATGTGCTTTGCGTTTTTGAAAAAACGGCAATATAATAAAAATATGCTGTTAAGGCAGAAAGGCAAGGCTGTCTTTCGGCGTTGTGGAGGGAAGCCGTCCATGCTGCAACATAATCAAACAGTCGCTGCGATTCACGATCTTTCCGGGGTAGGCAGGTGCTCCCTGTCTGTGATTCTTCCGGTGCTGTCGGTGATGGGGGTACAGGCCTGCCCGGTACCGACCGCTGTGCTGTCCACTCATACGGGAGGACTGGGAAATTTTGTGTTTCGTGATCTGACGGATTATATTAATGAGGCACTGCGCCATTATCAGGAGCTGGAGCTGAACTTTGATTGTGTTTACAGTGGTTTTCTTGGCTCCGAGGAACAAATCACTCACTGCGCCGAGTTTTTGGAAGCATATCCGAAAGCGCTTGCAGTTGTGGACCCGGTTATGGGAGACCATGGCAAGCCTTATAAAACCTATACCGGCCAAATGTGCCGCCGGATGGGGGAGCTGGTCTGCCGCGCCGATCTGATCACGCCGAATCTGACAGAAGCATATATGCTGCTGGGCGAGGAATATCCTACGGTGCCGTTGACGGTCTCACAGGCGAAAAGGACGCTGGTGCGCCTTTCCGGGCTGGGACCTGGCTATGTGATCATTACCAGTGTGGAGATGGCGGACGGTCAGATGGCAAACCTTGGCTATGATAAGGAGAAAAATGCCTTTTGGCGGGTAGACTGCCGGTATGTTCCGGTGTCTTATCCGGGGACAGGGGATATTTTTGCAAGTGTCGCGGTGGGAGCACTGCTGAATGGTGACAGTCTGCCGATGGCAATGGAACGGGCAACCGAATTTCTGGAGCTTTGCATCAAGACGACCTACGGCTATGGGACGGATCCCCGGATGGGCGTGATGCTGGAAAGCTGTTTGTTCTGGCTGACAAAGGAACAAACGCTGACGCGGTATGCTGGTTTATAGAAATGTTTTTCACATTTGGAAAGGAATGACCAAACGAATGAAACGAATTGTAACATTGCAGGATATATCCTGTGTAGGGCGCTGCTCGATTACTGTTGCCCTTCCTGTGATCTCGGCGATGGGGGTGGAATGCGGTATTTTGCCGACGGCAGTGCTTTCCACGCATACGATGTTCCATAGCTTTACCTGCAAGGACCTATCTGATCAGATCGAGCCTGTTGCAGACGCGTGGGAGCGGGAACAAATTGGTTTTGACGGAATTTATACGGGATATCTGGCCTCTGCCGGCCAGTGCGAACAGGTCTGCCGCTTTTTTGACCGCTTTTCCACTCCCGATAATCTGGTATTGGTAGATCCTGCTATGGCGGACAACGGCAGGCTGTATCCGGCCTTTGACGCCGGCTTTCCGGCTGAAATGGCAAAGGTATGCGCAAAGGCCGACGTGATTTTGCCGAATATCACAGAAGCATGTCTGCTGACCGGCACGCCATATCGGGAATCCTATGATGAGTCCTATATCCGCGGCCTGCTGGAAAAGCTGCTTCGTTTAGGCTGTAAAACGGCAGCAATCACCGGTGTCAGCTTTGAGGCCGGGAAACTCGGCGTTGTTTATCAGGACAGGGACGGGCATTATTTCACCTATTTTACCCGCCATTGTCCCCAGAGCTTTCATGGGACAGGAGACCTCTATTCCGCGACGGTGCTGGGCGGCCTGATGCGTGGGCTCACTCTTGGAGACTCTCTTTCTCTGGCGGCGGATTATGTCGTTGACTGCATCGAGGCAACGGCTGCCGATCAGGATGCGCGCTGGTACGGCGTGGGCTTTGAGTCGCAGATACCAACACTTTGTGCTATGCTGGATAAGCGGCTGGCCGAAAAAGAATGATAAAATCTCCCCGCTCTGCATAAGTATGAAGTAAGAACATACCAGACAGAACAGGGGGATTTTTTTATGCTGAAACAAATTGCAGCAGTGATGTCCGCTGTATTTATACTGACTGCCGCGGCCTGGCCTGCGGCGGCTGAGGAACAGCAGAGTGTAAAGCTGGAGCTGCCGGTCAAGTCTGCGGTATTAATGGAGCAGAGCACGGGGAAAATCCTATATTCCCTGAACCCGGACGAAAAAATGCCGCCGGCCTCGATCACAAAGATCATGACGCTGCTGCTGGTCATGGAAGAAATAGAGGCAGGCAGTCTGAAATACACAGACATGGTAACCTGTACTGCCCATGCAAGCTCCATGGGCGGGACGCAGATTTGGCTCGAAGTCGGAGAGCAAATGTCGGTGGAAGACCTGCTGAAAGCAACCTGCGTCAACTCTGCCAACGATGCTTCGGTTGCGCTTGGAGAGCATATTTCCGGCAGCGAGGAGACCTTTGTCGACCTGATGAACCGCCGTGCCAAACAGCTTGGTATGAACAGCACCACATTTTACAATGCGACCGGACTGGATGCGGACGGCCATCTGACAACGGCGCATGATATTGCGCTGATGTCCCGTGAGCTGCTCAATCACAGGGACGTGACAAAATATACGACGATCTGGCAGGACAGTCTGCGCGACGGAAAAACAGGACTTGTCAACACCAATAAGCTGGTGCGGTTTTATGAGGGCTGCACAGGGCTCAAGACCGGAACAACAGATGGAGCGGGCTGTTGTGTATCTGCGTCTGCAAAACGCGGCGATATGGAATTGATAGCAGTTGTAATGGGGGCAGCTAACAGCGACGACCGTTTTTCCGCCGCACGAAAGCTTTTGGATTATGGCTTCGCCAATTATCAGCGGTATTCTGCCAAGGACAGCAAAAGCTTTGCGCCGGTTAAAGTAACAAGAGGTGTTTCTCCGACGGTGCCCGTCGGTGCAGATACCGATTATTCCGCTGTGATTCCCAAGGGTAAGCAGGACGCCATCGAAGAAAAGGTTACAATCTCCGATTCCTTGCAGGCTCCTGTTGAAAAGGGGCAGACTGTGGGAAAAATCACGGTCAGCCTGGATGGAGAAACACTCTGCGAAATACCGATTAAAACAACTCAAGGAGTGGAAAAACGCGGCTTTTTTGCCTCTTTGCGAATGCTGTTTGAGATGGCATTCGGAATGTAGACGGTATTTTCTCCAGAATAGAAAATTAAAATCGGATATTTTGTAGACATATACAATTTTACGAACGTTCACATATTAGCCTTGAAAAAAACAAACGGATATAGTAAAATTAATACATAAAGTTCCCTGGTTGCAACAGGGAGGAAGAGCAAAATTCTGGAGGGACAGGAATGTCTGTAAAGTTAAACACAAAATATCTGACAGGCTTTTTAAATGACGATGAGCTGACTGCGCTTCAGCCGCAGGTTTCGGCTGCACACGAGCAGCTTCACCGCGGCACGGGCTTGGGAAATGATTTTCTGGGGTGGCTGGATTTGCCGGAGCAATATGACCGGGAAGAATTTGCCAGAATCAAGCAGGCAGCGGAAAAAATCAAAAAAACGAGCGACGTCCTGATCGTGATTGGGATCGGCGGCTCTTATCTTGGCGCCAGAGCGGCAATTGAACTGTTAAAATCTCCGTTTTACAACAATTTGAAAAAAGATACCCCCGAAATTTATTTCGCGGGCAACAATATCAGCCCGACCTATCTCAATGAGATTCTTTCCATTTGTGAGGGCAAGGATATTGCGGTGAACATCATTTCCAAATCGGGGACGACTACAGAGCCGGCTTTGGCGTTTCGCGTTTTTCGGGAGCTTTTGGAAGAAAAATATGGAAAGAAAGGCGCTAGGGAGCGGATTTTCTGTACAACTGACAAGGCGCGCGGCACCTTGAAAGAACTGGCCGACCGGGAAGGATATGAAACCTTTGTCATTCCGGATGACGTAGGCGGCCGTTTCTCTGTTCTGACCGCAGTGGGGCTGCTGCCGATTGCCGCTGCCGGCTGTGACATTGATAAGCTGATGGAAGGTGCATGTGCGGCACGAACCGCTTATATGAATCCGGAGCTGGATAAGAATGACTGCTATCGATATGCCGCGATCCGCAATGCGCTTCATCGCAAAGGAAAATCCATGGAACTGCTGGTCAGCTATGACCCGGCCTTTGCCATGATGGCGGAATGGTATAAGCAGTTGTTTGGCGAAAGTGAGGGCAAGGACGGAAAGGGCTTATTCCCATCGGCAGTCACCTTTTCAACGGATCTGCATTCGCTGGGCCAGTTTATCCAGGATGGCACCCGTATGATGTTTGAGACAGTTGTCCATATCCACAAGCCGAAGCAGGACTTCTTTATCAAGGACGATCCTGATAATTTTGACGGACTGAATTTTCTGTCCGGCCAGAATATGTCAGTGGTCAATCAGAAAGCGTTTGAAGGGACGATTCTCGCCCATTGTGAAGGCGGCGTGCCGAATCTTGTGCTGGAGATGGAGGACACGACGGAGTTCTCACTTGGCTACCTGATCTATTTCTTTGAAAAAGCCTGTGCCGTCAGCGGTTATCTGCTGGGCGTCAATCCGTTTAATCAGCCGGGCGTGGAAAGCTATAAAAAGAATATGTTTGCTCTGCTTGGCAAGCCGGGTTATGAAGGCCAGAAGGAGCAGCTGGAAGCAAGGCTGAAATAAAAAACGTCAAAATTTACGGACGTTTCAGAAAAAGGAAGGTTTTATGCGGGATAACCGCATATTCCATAAAATCTTATTACATTGGAGGAATTGATATGATAAAACTCATCGTTGGCAAAAAAGGCACCGGAAAGACCAAAATCCTGATTGACATGGTGAACCATTCCCTTGAAACCTCCGGCGGAAATGTAGTTGTTCTGGAAAAGGGCGCAAAGCTGACATTTGATGTGAAGTATACCGCCCGTCTGATCGATGTTGAGCATTATAAAATTGACGGATACTGCATGTTCTATGGCTTTGTGGCCGGGCTGCTGGCCGGAAACTATGATATAACCGATCTTTATGTAGATTCCATTCTTAAAATCGGCGGACGTGACTTTGACAAACTTGGTGAAGTGCTTGCTTCACTGGATGTCCTTGCGGAAGAGAACAATACAACATTGGTATTTACCATTTCTGCAGACCAGTCGGAGCTGCCGGAGTCGGTTACCAAATATCTCTAAGAAAGAATAAAAATCCCGGGCAGGAAAATAACCTGCCCGGGATTTTTCATGCGTCAACTGTCAAACTATTCCAAATCCTGTACTTGCATGGAAATCAGTTCATGCTTCATCCGGCTTTCTCGAAACGTTCGATAATGACGGGAGATCAGCAATAAAATGAGTGTGACGATGTTAAGGCCAAGGAACAAAATCGCCGTACCCAGCATCAGTCCAGAAGGATAGATTGTCTTCTGTGTGATGTGCGTATAGCTTTCGATGTTTTGCTTAGGCCTGGTGTCCATGAATTCAGCCGCTTCTGCTTCTGTTGCGAAGCTGTATGTCTGATCATCCGAGGTTGATACAAGATAGGGCTCCTTTATCTGTGCTGTTACAGACAGCACAAACCATATACATACTATCACTGAGAACAATACCCATACAGCCGGCAGGATCAGCTTCATCCATCTGGAAGGCCGCTTGGAAAGAAAAATCTGGGATATAATAGCTGCGATGGCAGCCGGAAAGATAAGGGGACTCATTTTTTTGTTTCCTCCTTTTGGACAGCTTTGTAGGCGTGGATGAGAAGCTTTGCCGTATCGGCACTTAGCCTGCCGTCCAGCATCTGGCATTTGATGAGTTGAATATAGGGGTCAGGCTCCGGTTCTTCGCAGAGCTGAATTTTTTGAATCAGCTTGTCCAGACGCAGCCTGACGGTCGGATAAGTGACATTGTATTGTCTGGCGATTTCCTTGAGAGAACCGGAAGCCAGTACAAACCGTTTAATAAATGCTAAATCTTCATCGCTCAGGTGGTTTATCCAATCCGGCATATCATCAATCCTTCAATTTCTTTGTTTTCATTATAGCATTCAATAATGTTAAAGTCAATATTAATTTTATTAAATATAAGCGCTTCTTCAACTAAAAAATCCTTTGCCGGTCGGCAAAGGATTTTTTTGTATGTTAGCTAGTTACAGCTGCATCCGCAGCCGTTTTCTGCCGATTGGGCGGCGTCAGCTGTCATACAGCGGCTGTCACCGCCATTGTACAGGTCTGCGCAGCGGAGTCCGCGCGGATGAGCAAATTCCGGCCAGAACGGGTCGCGGCAGGAACAGGGATATTTACAGCAGCAGCCGTTTTCATCACAGCAGGTGCGGTAGCTTTGACGGTACTGCTCCTGGCACAAAATAGGACGGCAGCTATCGCAGCTGTTGTTTTCCGCAGCAATTGCAGCGGCTTCTCCGCAGCAATTTTGTGTATCACATGCCATAAGGCCACACTTCTTTCTAAAGTTTCTCGGAAGGTTTGCCTTCCCGCTTCATTATATGCATATGGCAGAAATTTGACATCAGCAGAAAGGCGGGAGAGAAAGCTGCATAAACAGACAAGCTCGATTTGCGGCAGAATGCCAAATTCCAAAAGGTGCATTCCTGCCTGGCATTTTTCGACCGTATCTGCTCAATTCCACATCTATAATAGATAACAGGGCTGCAGAAAGACAGAAGACCGCATCTGTCCGAAAGGCAGGAAAGGAAATGAAAAAGAATGGAACAAGTAATTTATCTGGATGTTTTGCTGGTTTTAAATTTGTTTGTGAATTACTTTTTGTTTCTAGGCACTGCCCGCTTTTTTCATTCTAAGCCCAAGCGCCTTCGGCTGATTGCTGGGGCGGCAGCCGGCAGTCTGTTTTCTTTTCTGATTCTGGTCGATATCCCGTTTTGGCTGACTGTGGCAATCAAGCTTCCGCTTGCGGCATTGCTTGTGCTGATTGTATTTGGATTTTCAAGCAGAACGGTTTACATAAAGACGGTGCTTTCTTTTTTTGCAGTCAATTTTATTTTCGGAGGCGTCATGTTTGCAGTGTGGATGTTGTTTTCTCCGGCAGGCATGTATGTCAACAACGGCGTGGTCTATTTCAATATTTCTGCCTTTACGTTGGTGATCGGTACGCTGGCTGCGTATCTGGTCATTCGGACGGCGGGTTACTTATTTGACAACCGGGTGCGCAAAAACGAAATCCGACGGTTTGTGATCGGGGTCGATGGAAAAGAATTGATCTTAAGCGGATTTTTAGATACCGGAAACAAGCTGGCTGACCAGATGAGCGGCTATCCGGTAGTGATCTGTGAGCTTTCGGGCGTTGAAAGCCTGATCCCGCCCGATATTCTCTGCTGCTTTCGCTCAGGCGGAATGGATAACCTTTCTCATTTGGAAGCGCGCAGCTGGTCCTCCAGAATCCGGGTGCTGCCGTACAGCACCATTGGCAAAGGCGGATTGCTGCCCGCCTTCCGGCCTGACTATTTTTGCCTTTTAACAAAGGACGGCAGACGGGAAAAGGAAAAACAGGTGCTGGTTGGCGTGACAGACAGTATCCTGTCTCATGGTGAATATCAGGCAGTCCTTTCTTCCGCATGTATTTAAATAAAGCCGCAAATCATACTAAAGGGAGTCCTCTTATATGAATGTTCTGATTGAAACAAAAAGGAAAACGCACAATTGGCTGATTCTGTTTTTAAACCGCGTCGGCATGATCAGTCAGGTGCATTACATAAACGGACCTGAAACTCTGCCGCCGCCTCTGAGCAAGGAAGAAGAAAAAATCGTTTTTCAAAAGCTGCTGGAGCATGATGACGAGGCGAAGGAAATGCTGATCGTACACAATCTGCGGCTGGTTGTCTATATTGCGCGAAAATTTGAATCTACCGGGATCGGTGTAGAAGACTTGATATCAATTGGAAGCATTGGACTGATCAAAGCAGTCAATACCTTCTGTCCGACCAAAAATATCAAGCTGGCAACCTATGCTTCGCGGTGTATTGAAAATGAAATCCTAATGTTTTTGCGTAAAAGCACCCAGTATAAAAATGATGTTTCTATTGACGAACCGCTGAATGTGGACTGGGATGGAAACGAACTTTTGCTGTCCGATGTGCTCGGAACAGAAAACGACAGTATCAACCGTAATATTGAGGCTGAGGCAGAACGAAATATTTTGAAGGAATGTGTGAATAAGCTGGACAGCAGAGAAAAGATGATTATGCAGATGCGGTTTGGACTGGCGGATGGGGTAGAGCGGACACAGAAGGAAGTGGCTGATACAATCGGAATTTCACAGTCCTATATATCCAGGCTGGAAAAGCGGATCATCAAGCAGCTGAAAAAAGAAATGGAAAAATATATTGCGGACTGACAGCCGGGCTGTGTGTCTGAGTGGGCCGTTCGAGAAAAGCGGGGGTATGCTGCCCCCGCTTTTATGCTTGTTCTCATCTTTCTCATATAAAGCTCATTGACGCCGCGCTGACTTTCCTTTAACATATTTGAAAACTCCGTTATTCGACATCATTTAAAAAGATGTATTTTGCCTGGTTGCATCTGGACGCAAACTATGTTATACTTTTTCTGACATATTATTTTATGAACGGAGTTTTGCTGGAAATGGAAGTCAAAAACCTGTTGGTCGGCCAGTCCGGCGGCCCAAGTGCCGCAATTAATGCTTCTTTGGCAGGCGTGCTTGCTGAGGGAATTGCTTCAGTCCGGATCGGGAAGGTATACGGTGCTGTCAATGGGATCGTTGGAGTGCTTCGTGGAGATTTGGTGGAAATGAATGATATAGCGGATGAAAAACAGTTCCAACTGCTCAAGCATACTCCCGCTATGGCGCTCGGTTCGTGCAGACATAAGCTGCCGCAGCTTCCGGAAGGCTTGTCTGAGTATCAAAAGATTGAAGCGGTGTTCCGGGAATATAATATCGGATATTTTTTCTATATCGGCGGCAATGATTCAATGGACACCGTTGATAAGCTGTCGCGGTATTTTTCCTCGACTGATATGGATGTCAGGATCATCGGCGTGCCAAAAACGATTGACAACGATTTAGTGGAAACGGATCATACGCCTGGATTTGGCAGCGCAGCAAGATACCTTGCAGTTACTGTGGATGAAATCATCCGTGACACGTCGATCTATCCGACAAAAAGCGTAACGATCATGGAAATCATGGGACGGGACAGCGGATGGCTGACGCTTGCAGCCGCTTTGCCGCGAATTTTGGGCGGTTCCAAACCGGACATAGTGGCATTGCCGGAAGTGCCTTTTGAAGAGAACGCTTTTTTGGAGCGGATCCGTCGGCTTTTTGACCATACCAATAACGTTATTGCTGTAGTCAGCGAAGGGCTGCGTGATAAGACCGGCAGCTATGTCGGTCAGGGAGCAAAAAGCGGTGTGACCGATATCTTTGGCCATCAGTATCTGTCGGGTGTGGGAAAGTATCTGGAAACGGTCGTGCGGGAGCAGATCGGATGCAAAGTGCGGTCAATAGAGGTCAATCTCATGCAGCGGTGTGCCGCCCACCTGGCTTCACAGACGGATTTGGATGAAGCAGAATCGGCGGGACGGGAAGCTGTCAGAAGAGCAGTTGCCGGGGCGACTGACGAAATGGTGGTATTCCATCGGATTTCCGACCAGCCATATCAAATTGAAATTACCGGCAAGCCGGTTTCACAAATCGCAAACCAAGTTCGGACAGTCCCTCCTCAGATGCGGGATATGAACGATCCTGTCTGCCGGGAAAACGCCAAGCGCTATTTGCTGCCATTGATCCGCGGATGTGCAGAGCAGGAAAAGGATGAAAATGGAATGCCGCGGTTCTATCTTTTAGAGCGGCACAAAAGCTGAGAATGGTCAGCAGCTGATTTTACTGTGCTGTTGTAACTGTTTTTGATGAAATAAGCCAGCCATAGGACAATTGTCCTGTGGCTGGCTTTTGCCTGCTATAAAAATTGTTTCATGGCTTCAATGTTTTGCTGTTCAAATGCCACAATCTCCTTTGCTAACTGACGGGCAGGCTGACAAGCATTCTTATGGTTATGCAGTCCCTTTGTCGCTTCTGTGATTCCCATGGTGCTTCCTTGTACCATCATGTCGGCAACATGGCTGTCGGTTTTGTCAATCATCGTGTTCATTTTGATTCCAATCTCTGCTGACATTTTTGTCATTGCATTGAATTTTTTGGGCTCTGCCTGATGATTCTGCAGCTCTTGCCGCAGTTTTTGGCTGAATTTTGAATAACCGCTGCGCTGTTTTTCCAGTGCGCCTCTCATTGCCTCTGACTGGGCTGAAGGAATTAAAGCCGAAATGGTTTCCTCACCCATTTTAACATTTTTGTATAGCTGATTGAGTAGTGCAATATTATCCTCCATTTTTTTGTATCCTTTCCGGCCGTTGATTGTGACTGACAGACCTGATATTATATTTCCGTCTTTTGCTGTAAATATACAATAAGTGCCTGTGCCATTTTAACAGAGAACTGCATATTCTGGTAGTAGAGTCACAATTGCCAAGGACAGTGCGGTGCCAGTGTTGTTTAAAAGGCAAAAAATAAAGAGCGGCTCGCAGAGGTTGCCGCCAAGCGGCAATGCGCCGTGCCGTGATCGGCGCAAGCGAGAGCCGACAGCCAAGGACAGTGCGGTGCCAGTGTTGTTTAAAAGGCAAAAAATAAAGAGCGGCTCGCAGAGGTTGCCGCCAAGCGGCAATGCGCCGTGCCGTGATCGGCGCAAGCGAGAGCCGACAGCCAAGGACAGTGCGGTGCCACTGTCCTTGGCAAAAGAAAGGTGTGAGGATCATTCATGAAATCAGCATATTCCTATAAAGGAATTGATGTGTCGGCCTTCCAGGGCAGAATTGATTTTGCTCGCGTGAAGGCCGCCGGAATAGATTTTGTACTCATTCGCTGTGGATACGGCGGAAATTACGAGTCACAGGACGACCCATATTTTGAACGCAATGTTGCGGAGTGTGAAAAAAACGAAATTCCGTGGGGAACCTATCTGTACAGCTATGCCACTAATCTGGAGCAGGCACAGAGCGAATATCAGCATATCATTCGTCTGCTGAAAGGCAAAAGGCCGCAATATCCCGTTTTTCTTGATATGGAGGATGCAGACGGCTACAAGGAAAAGTACGATGTCAGTGACCAGATGTGCGTTGATATCTGTGATACTGTATGCGACAGTCTGGAACGAGCCGGTTATTATGCCGGGATATATTCAAATCTTTACTGGTTTACTCATAAGCTGAATAATGACAAGCTGGACCGGTTTGACAAATGGCTGGCACAATGGGCGTCTGCACCGACCTATCAAAAGCCGTTTGGTATTTGGCAAAACAGCAATAACGGCGACATCGCCGGGATTACGGGCAGGGTCGATACCGATATTGCGTACAAGAATTATCCTGCGATTATCAGAGAAGCGGGGCTGAATGGCTGGGATAAAGAAGAAACGCCTGAGCCCGGAACGACGTTTAAGGTCGGAGATCTTGTGCGCGTAAAAGAGGGTGCCAGATCCTATGAAGGAAAGAAGATTGCATCCTTTGTTTATCAGGGAGAGTATGTGATCGACCAGCTGAAGGGGGACCGCGCAGTACTGGATCAGAAAGGAATCAATACGGCCTTCCATACAGCGGATCTGATTTTGATCAAAGAGGAACCGCCTGCCGTCCCGTTCAAAGTCGGAGATGTCGTGATGGTGAAGAAGGGGGCAAAGTCTTATGAGGGAAAAAAGATTGCGTCTTTTGTCTATAAAGGACATTATGTGATCGACCAGCTGAAGGGGGACCGCGCAGTACTGGACCAAAAGGGAATCAACACGGCCTTCCATACAGCAGACCTGATTCTGACGAATGAAAGAGCAGGGAAAAACTTTACCTATTACACCGTAAAACAGGGAGACAGCTTTTGGAAAATAGCGAAGCAAAAACTAGGCAGCGGTTTCAAGTTTTTGCAGCTTGCCAGATATAACGGTCTGAAGATCACTTCAGTTTTACATCCGGGACAGCTGCTGAAAATACCGAAAAACGACTGATGGTTATGCTTAATCGAAATACCCGGCACTGAAAACAGTGCCGGGTATCAGCCTGTAGAAAAAGGGGTAAAAAATAAAAAACTGTCACGCAGGCGGACATGCGCCGCCGGAGTGACACCACAAGAGAAAACCGGCGGTGAGCAGAGACAAAGTCTCCTGCGGAGCCGGTTTTCGATTGAAAAAGGGGAGTCGGGGGAAAAACGCAGAACAAGGCTTTGCCGCAGTGATTGTGTTTGTCCCTCGAGAGCGTGTCGATTTTTTTCGACACGTTCATACCCGGCACTGAAAACAGTGCCGGGTATTTCTGTTTCAGGTTCCCTTGTATTTGATCCGGGTGGCGATCCCGCCGCGGATATGCCGTTCCTGCTTATTCACGTCCAGCACCTCTTTGACCTGTGCATAAAGAGACGGATTGATTTTACGCAAGCGTTCTGATACGTCTTTATAAACCGTGCTTTTGCTGATTAGAAATTTTTTGGCACACGCCCTGACGGTGGCCTTGTTTTCCACGATGTATTTTCCGAATAAAACGCTTCTGTCCTCAATATTCCCAATCAAAGTGACAACCGCCCTTTCCGTTTTGGGGTTTTAGTAATAAATATGAACCTACCGGGAGGGATATGCCTGAATCATGGGAGAAAAAATATTTTTTGACCGTTGTTTTGATGGATGAAATACTTGCAATTTGCTTTCTGGTATAGTATAATATTTTAGTAATCGCGCTTTGCGGTTTGATATACGGGTATATAGGCCCTGTGCGACTGAATGCCGCGAACCATGTCAGGCGGGGAACCGAGCAGCATTAAACGGTCTTTTCGGTGTGCCGCAGGCAAACCTATGTATCCGTGTATGAGGCTGCAAGGCACTTTTATTCTGGATTCATTTTGTTGTGGAAAGGCGGTCGTCATCCCATGTATCTTGCACTATATCGGAAATGGCGTCCAAGCGTTTTTGAAGACGTAATTTCCCAGCCGCATATTACGACTACGCTGAAAAATCAGGTGAAGGCCGGTCGTGTTGCCCATGCTTATCTGTTCACTGGTTCGCGCGGTACTGGAAAGACCACCTGCTCCAAAATCCTTGCAAAAGCTGTCAACTGTCTGCACCCAAAGGATGGAAATCCTTGTCTGGAATGCGCGGTTTGCAAGGGGATTGATGACGGTTCTATTATGGATGTCATCGAAATTGACGCAGCCAGCAACAACGGGGTGGATAACATCCGCGAACTGCGTGAGGAAGCTGTGTATTCTCCCGCTGTCTGTAAATATAAGGTTTATATCATCGATGAAACCCATATGCTCAGTCAAGGCGCTTTTAACGCTCTG
This sequence comes from uncultured Clostridia bacterium, assembly GCA_944386455.1. Classification (GTDB taxonomy): domain Bacteria; phylum Bacillota; class Clostridia; order Oscillospirales; family Ruminococcaceae; genus HGM13222. The sequence continues at coordinate 40,760 of CALXBC010000021.1, forward strand.
CTCAAGATTATGGAAGAACCGCCTGCACATGTTATCTTCATTTTGGCGACAACAGAAGTGCACAAGGTTCCGGCAACCATTCTGTCCCGATGCCAGCGGTATGACTTTCATCGGATCCGTTCGGAGGATATTACCGAGCGCCTGCTCTATATCGCATCACAGGAAGCCCTGACGCTGGACGCGGATGCCGCTCGCCTGATTGCCAGACTGGCTGACGGCGGAATGCGGGACGCGCTGTCACTGCTGGATCAGTGCGCTGCTTTTTCTGATCATATTGACGCCGAAACGGTCAGCAGTGCCGCAGGGATTGCCGGCAGAGAGTATCTGTTTGAGCTTTGCGACGCAGTTTTAGCGCAGGATGCTGCCGGCGCGCTGAAAGTCATTGATCGCTTGTACGAGCTTTCCATTGATTTACAGCAGCTTTGCAGCGAGCTGATTATGCAGTTTCGCAACATGATGATTCTGAAAACGGTTTCAGATCCCGGCGATATGATTACGATCCTGCCGGAAGAAAGCGAGCGCCTCAGAGCTTTGGCAAAGGCGTTTCCGATGTCAGCCGTACTGCATGCTCTTGCAGCTTTACAGGAATGTCTGGACAGGATTGGCAGAACATCCGGAAAACGGATTGAGTTGGAAATGTGTATGATCCGTCTGTGCAATCCAAAGCTGGATGCGTCGACAGATGCGTTGGCGCGAAGGCTGGATGATCTGGAATTTCAGCTGAAGTCGGGCACCTTTAAAATACCGGCGCCGATTCCTGCGGATATAGGAGAACCAGCACAGACTGCCGCGGCTGCCGTTTCATCACAGGAAAACAGCCCGGCGGAAAAACCTGAGCGGAAGGATCAAAAGCCAAAATTTGACAGCAGTATGCTGAAACCGCTTGGCTGCTGGAGCGAAATTTTACATCATCTTTCGGAAAAGGATAAACCGCTTTACGGCATGCTGGTTGATTCAAAGGCTTACTGTTATGAGGAAAAATTATTTATTGATACACCCAATGCCTTTTTGGGGCAGATGCTGAAAAAGGACGGCTGTGCTTCAAGACTGCTGGAAGCTGTGCAGGCCTACACGGGAATACGGTATCGCTTACAGCTGAAAACCGCGAAGGAACAGCCACAGGCAGATAACAGCGAGAGAACAGATCCCTTGGCGGAACTGGCAAAGCGGGCAAAAGAAAGCGGCGTGGATGTTCATATACATTAAAGCAGCTTTGTAATATCTGCAAATCAAAGGAATAAAATAACAAAGGATAGGGGTTTTAGGACGTGAAAGCAAGATTGCCAAAAGGAATGGGCGGCGGCCCAAGCAATATGCAGGGAATGATCAAGCAAGCTCAGAAAATGCAGGAGGATATGCAAAAGGCTCAGGAAGAGCTGGAAGCCAAAGAATATAAGACCTCTGCCGGCGGCGGCGCGGTGGAAGCTGTCATATCGGGAAAAAAGGAAATCCTTTCGCTGACGATTCGGCCGGATGTAGTGGATCCGGAAGATATTGAAATGCTTCAGGATTTGATCATCAGCGCGGTGAATGAGGGACTGCGTCAGGTTGAGGATGAATCAAATGAGCAGATGCAGAAGATCACCGGCGGGATGAACATTCCCGGTCTGTTTTAGTTATGGGCTACAATGCGCTGCCTCTGGAAAATCTGATCGAGCAGTTTGCGTCTCTGCCCGGAATCGGCCGCAAAACCGCGGGACGGCTGGCGTTTTATGTGCTTTCCATGTCGGAGGATGAGGCAAAAGCGTTCAGTGATGCAATATTAGAGGCGCATGAAAGGATACACAACTGCAAAATCTGTCAAAATTATACCGATTCTCCCGTGTGCGATATTTGCAGTGATGCGTCCCGCGATAAAGGCACTATCTGCGTTGTGGAAGATGCCAAGGATGTTGTTGCTTTTGAACGTACTCACGAATATAAGGGACTGTATCATGTTCTGCACGGTCTGATTTCTCCGATGGACGGTATCGGTCCGGAACAGCTATTCATCAAAGAACTGCTGGCGCGGATTCAAGACGGAAGTGTAAAGGAAGTTATCATGGCGACGAATCCGACCGCGGAAGGTGAAGTGACTGCTATGTACATCTCCAAATTGCTGAAGCCGCTGGGGGTTAAAGTATCACGGCTGGCATATGGAGTCCCTGTGGGCAGTGATCTGGAATATGCAGATGAGGTTACACTGTATAAGGCGCTGGAAAATCGAAACGAAATCTAACAGCAGCAGTCTGTTGCCATCCGGCTGAAAGGGGAGACGGAAATGCCAGGAGAAGGTACAAAAGTGATAACACTCAACAGAAAAGCAAGGCACGATTACTTTGTACTCGAAACCTATGAAGCAGGGATCGAACTGTTTGGTACAGAGGTCAAATCGCTTCGTGCGGGCTCTGTCAATCTGAAAGACAGCTGGTGCAGCATCAAGGACGGAGAACTATTTTTAATGGGCGCTCATATCAGTCCTTATGAAAAGGGGAATATTTTCAACCGTGATCCGCTTCGGGTGCGCAAGCTGCTGATGCATAAAAGAGAAATTATGAAATTGTTTGGCACTATCAAGCAGGACGGCTATTCCCTGATTCCGCTTTCCCTATATTTTAAGAATTCTCATGTCAAGGTTGAGGTCGGTTTGTGCAAGGGCAAAAAGCTGTATGACAAGCGAGAGGATATGGCCAGACGGGATGCGAAACGGGAGATGGACCGTGCAATGAAGGAGCGCAACAGATAATAACAAGAAGGAGTGACGAAAAATGCGCTATGAGGTTTTGAACATCGATATTGATTATGCTATGATTGAGGTACAATAGGGACAAAGTTAGAGAATCCTTATAAACAGAGGGTTTGCTAATTTAGTCCCTATTTTTTTATACCTACTTATGTGGGTAAATCTTATGAAAACGGAGGTTTTTACACTTTATGAACAAAATAATTGTGGTTGCGAACCAAAAAGGTGGTGTGGCAAAGACCTCTACCGTGCGAAATCTGTCATATTCCCTTGCCGAACTTGACAAGAAGGTACTTACAGTTGATTTAGATCCCCAAAGCAACCTGACAATCGGCTTTGGAATTACACCGAAAAAAGCCAAACATACCACAGGCACAATAATAACCCGTATGCTTACAGAGGAAGAACTTCCCGAAAACAGCGAATATATCCAAACTGTCGGCAAGGTTGACATACTTCCTGCAAGCAGAGCCTTAACGGTTGCGGAGGTCAATATGCTAATCACCCCCGGCAGTAATAAGTATCTTGCTAAATTGTTAGAACCCTTGCGAGAGGTTTATGATTACATCATTATTGATACCAACCCCTCGCTCGGTGCTTTAACAATAAACGCCTTGACCGCTTGTGATGAAGTGATTATTCCTATCGACCCCGAACTGTTTGCAATTACGGGCTTGAATGACTTAATGGATTCCATAGGAAAAGTAAAAGCAAACTTAAACCCCAATATTAAAATCGGCGGTATTTTGTTCGTCAAGAGCATAACCCGAACCAACCTGTATAAAACGGCAAGACAAAATATCGCAGACTATTTCCCCCACATACCCATATATAAAAGTGTTATCCCTTTAACGGTAAAGGTCGGAGAAGCCAACAGCAACGCTTTGGCAGTAGCAGAATACGAACACTCAAACCCTGCTGCCTTTGCTTACACGGAACTTGCAAAGGAGGTGGCAGAGAATGGAAAAAATGAAACCGAGAATAAAATCGCTTAATGACCTTTTTGACAGCGGAGAAACTGAACCGTATGAAAGTGCGGTTATCCCTGCTGTTAATGTTGACGGCAAAAACCAAATCAAGTACATCGCACCGAGTAAAATAAGAGCCTTTAAAAATCATCCGTTTCGTCTATATGACGGCGAAAGACTTGACGATTTGATTGCAAGTATCAAAGAAAACGGCATACTTGCACCTACAATCGTCCGAAAAATCGAAAAGGACGAAAACGGCTATGAGTATGAAATGCTTGCAGGTCATAACCGCCAAAACGCTGCCGTTATTGCGGAGCTTAAAGAAATACCCTGCATTGTAAAGGAAAATATTTCGGATGAGGACGCTTGGATATATGTAATCGAAACAAATGTAATGCAGCGTTCCTTTACGGATATGCTGCCGTCGGAGAAAGCCGCCGTACTCGGCTTACGGTATTCCAAAATGTTTTCGCAGGGCAAAAGAAATGACATAATTGACGAGCTTAACAGGCTCGAAAATCCGCATTATATAAGGGAAAACTCAACTTGTGGAAATGATTTCCACAAGTTGAAAAGCAGAGATAAAGTTGGTGCCGAATATTCCCTCACTGGACGGTCTATTGCAAACTATATTCGTGTTAATTCGCTTATTCCGACATTGAAAAAAAGACTTGATGATGGTGAGATTATTTTGATGGCGGCGGTAGGGCTTTCCTACCTTTCAAATGAGTCACAGGAATATGTTGAAGCCGTGCTTTGTGAAAGTGAACTGAAGGTTGATGTTAAAAAGGCGTCCCTTTTGCGCGAGTACGGCAAAAAGCTTGATAAGGATACGGTGTATGAAATCCTTTCGGGGGTGAAAAACCGTAAACCGAAATCAAATGTACCGCCGCCCGTAAAAATCAAGCATACCGTATATTCAAAATATTTTTCACACGAAACCAAAGCAAGCGAGATAGAAAAAATAATTGATAAGGCACTTGCCCTGTACTTTGAAAAAGCAGAGGACAATACTTCTGCTTAAAACGGAGGTGTTGACAAATGCGTACAGACGAAAGGCTAAAAACGATTTATGAAACCGCAGCACGTATGATAATGAGAAACGAGTCGGCTTGGAAAGACTTTCTTTCCTTTACCGCCCGTATTCACAAACATTCCTTTGATAACGCCTTGCTTGTATA
>CALXBC010000022.1 GCA_944386455.1 uncultured Clostridia bacterium
GTTGCTGCGGCAATCCATCCGCACCCGGGGCGCGTTTGTGACGCCATGGCAAAAGTTGCGTGCGCTGCCATCCTATAACTTTTGCGTTGTTATGGGAATTGCAGAATTAAAAATTTTTTCCTCCCTATATGTCGTACTTGATTTTATGAGCATACAGCACTATAATTTAGATGTAATATTCAAATATAAACTAATGTAAATTCTGGAGGTATCTATATGCTGACAAAAGAAGAAATGCCTGCTTGTCCGGTTGCAACCACTGTACAATTAATTGGAAGCAAATGGAAATTATTGATTATGAGAAACCTGCTTGACCGTCCATGGCGTTTTAATGAATTAAGAAAGGATTTGGAGGAGATCAGCCAAAAGGTACTGACCGACAGTCTGCGCTCTATGGAGGAAGATGGAATCATAACAAGAACAGTCTACCCCGAAGTTCCTCCGAGAGTGGAATATTCTTTAAGCGAATTAGGCGAATCCATGCGTCCTATCATCAAAGCGATGGAACAATGGGGAATAGATTACAAAGCACAAAATGAATCATAACAGTAAATGCAGGATTGTCGTAAAATTTTGTGGGTAATGCAGTATTCCCAACGAGTTTCATTGTTTTACGGCTATTGAAGTACAAACAGTGGCTATAATACAGAAAAACCGAAGAGGGCAAATAACCCTCTTCGGTTTGAGCGTGTCGAGAAAGTCGACACGCTCTCGAGGGACAAACACAATCACAGCGGCAAAGCCTTGTTCTGCGTTTTTCCCCCGACTCCCCCTTTTCAGTCAAAAACCGGCTCCGCAGGAGACTTTGTCTCTGCTCACCGCCGGTTTTCTCTCAAGGTGTCACTCCGGCGGCGCATGTCCGCCTGCGTGACGATTTTTTATTTTTTACCCCTTTTTCTACAGACTGAAACCGGAGAGGGCAAATAACCCTCTTCGGTTTTTTGTTGTTTTTTCTGATTTTCTTCGGTCTTGCTATTGAGAACTTGATGATTAAATCGTCCGCAGCGTCGGCATGGCGCCTCGACTCATGCAATCTATTCTGAAAACAATTGAGATTATTGCAAACTGTATGACTGGAGATGATATTTTTGCTTTCTCAAACAAATGAGATGATGACAAAATGGATTTGTGAGACTTTTGACAGGCTGACAATTGCATAGCCGTTTTCCACTATGTCTGCAAGTATCACAAAACATCCCTCAAGCCATAACAGGTTTGAGGGATGTGATTGTGTCCTATCTTATGCTTTTTACAGACATTTTACCATATGTATCATTCAATGACGATTTGCCTTATTTGTGAAGCCCTTCAACCTCATCAATGGGCAGCGTAAACAAGATACCGGTATTAGGCTCTGACAAATCGCCGATCACATCATTGATGACCCGTTTGACATCTGGGATCTGCTCCTCTTTTAGTACCATCAAAATTGTGCGGTTGTCTTCTTTGGCAGGATCCAGGAAAAAACGCAGAGAGCCCAAAAACGCGCCATCTTCCATATTATAAAGCGCCTGCGCCATTCCCGTGCTTTCAATGATGGTCGCACCCGAAATTTTCGCTTCAGAGAAACCACACAACAGCTTTTCCATCATTTCAATTCGATTTAAAATCAATACCACTAATTTCATTTTACAATTAACCACCTTTATGATTTATTCTTCTGCTTTAGTACCAAATCCGCCCCTCTCCACAAAGAAGCGCCGGATTGCAAGCGCGCAGCCGGACAGATAAATGTGATCCTGACTCAAATAACTGGCCGCTACCATATCAGCAATTTCAGATCCAAGCTCTCTTGCAACATATTCTTTCAAACGCTTCATAAACACTTCGTTTTCAAATTGATGTCCGCAAAAAATGATTCTTTGCGGATCAGTAATTGCAATGAGGTTATTTAAAAACAGGACAAAGCTCTTCAGCCTCTGGTCAAACAGCTCTTCTACCCCCTCATCTCCTAACAATACATATTCATGGACCTCAGCCACCCGAAGCAGATTCGGATTCCCGTTTTTGGCGGCAAACAGATTTGGCGTTCTTTCCTTTGAAAACATATTGACAATATCAACATAAACGCTTTCATCAGAAAATTCACATACTGCACAGCCTCTTTTTCCGCATCTGCACGGTTTCCCATCCGGATTTACGATCATATGCCCAAGGTTCATTGCATTGTTGTGATATCCTCTGTATATTTCATTATCAACCACAAGCGTGGCATCAACGTTGTCCGCAAATCGAATGACCACAGCGCTTTTATCCGGCGGATATTTGCCCGAAAAATCGATCTCAGCCGCAGCCAGTCCGGTGATGATGGAATCAAAAACAACCGGCATGTGAAACTCTCTGACAAACATCCGCTCCAAGGAACTATAATCCACAACATTTTGCTCTACTTTCAAGTTCAGGAAGCGGATTGCACGGCGATTCAGGCAAATTCCGGCACCCAAGATCTGCTGTTCGGTCAGACAATTGTTTGTCATCATTTCGCGCATATTGATAAAAATCTGCTGCATCATGCTCTCTTTTGTATCGTTTGCGCGCAATTCATAAACCCTTTTTTCCAACACCTCCCCGCCGATATTGGAAAGGCCGATAAATATTTTTTTATGATCCAGCGCAATGCCGAATGCAAATTTATAATTGCGGTTGATATCAATCAGAATCTTTTTTCTGCCGCGGGAAGCCTTTTGCCCAACAGTACTGACTTCTCCTTTTTCATAAAGCACACCCTGTTCAATCATTTCATTCGTGATAATCGTAACAGCCGCGCGTGTTAACTCCAAAAGCGCTGACAAATCGATACGCGAAGTGGGCCCTTGCTGCTGAAGCAATTTAATAATCTGCATACGATTCCGACGTTTTAAATCCAGTTTACTGATTCCATTTTGCTCCATACCAAACATCCTCCTTTTTCTTATTATCCCTCAGCCCAGTAAGCAGTATGCCACTTCTCCCAATTTCTATTTAGCACAAAAAAATCACAGATATTTTACTTATATTATAATATGAATATGTCAAATTTATCAATAATAAATTATGAATTGACTGTTAATTAATAATCACAGCAGCGTTAATTTTATCGATCCCATTTGTCACACAGATTGTTGACCTGATCCGCAAACTTTGCCAAATCCTTATTTGCTCCGCCTTCATTATGACGGATAACAGTGAGCAAGCGCTGCCCGGCAGCAAGCAAACGGCGGAACACTGTCGACTGACGGTCGGTGCGCTGTTCCGGCTGCTTATTCTTAACGAATACTGTTCCAGAATCCAAACAGATATCCTGTTTCAAATCCCATGATGCTCCAAAATTCGGCGCCGTTGTCTCAAGCCCCAGCTGTTCATGTACGAGTGCGGCAAAAGAATCACAGACTTCATCCTCGCCATGAACGATAAAAACACGCTGCGGTTTTTGTTCGAACGCCTGAATCCAGCGAATTAACCCGGCTTGGTCAGCATGCCCGCTGGTACCGTCCAAACGCGTAATCTCGGCATTGACGGTAATCGTTTCGCCAAACAGCTTGACTTGTTTGGCACCTTCCAGCAAAGCACGGCCAAGGCTTCCTTCTGCTTGATAGCCGACAAATACAATCGTGCTTTCCGGGCGCCACAGATTATGCTTCAGATGATGACGAATCCGGCCTGCTTCACACATGCCGCTGGCCGAAATGATTATTTTACAGCGGTTATCAAAGTTGATCGCTTTGGATTCGTCGCTTGTGACAGAAGCCCGCAGCCCGGGAAAGGAGATCGGATTGATTCCCTGTCTGATCAGCTTCATTGCGTCGTCATCAAAATATCCATTGATATTCTGATTAAATACGTTGGTTGCTTCTACAGCAAGCGGACTATCCACAAACACTTCAAAGCCGGGATGCCCCTTGATATCACCGTCATTGACAATTCCCCGCAGATAATACAGCAACTCCTGTGTTCTGCCAACGGCAAAGGAAGGGATCACAACGTTTCCGCCACGGTCAAAGGTACGTTGGATAATTGCTGTCAGGGCAGCCCGTGTATCGCCGACCGGTTTATGATTCCGATCGCCATATGTGGATTCCATCACCACATAATCAGCCTGTTTGACGTATTGGGGATCTTTGATCAGAGGCTGGTTCAGGTTGCCGATATCTCCCGAAAATACAATTTTTTTGCAGGTATCTCCTCCCTGAACCCAAAGTTCAATGCTCGCAGAGCCAAGCAAGTGTCCGACATCCACAAAGCGCAGCCGAATTCCGTCACACAGTTCGATTATCTGACCGTATTCATAAGTAACAAAGCACTTCATCACCCGTTCTGCATCTTCCAGCGTATAAAGCGGTTCATAAGGTTCCTCACCGGACCGCTTCCGTTTGCGGTTGCGCCATTCCGCCTCAAACTCCTGAATATGCGCACTGTCCCGCAGCATAATGGAACATAGCTCTCCAGTTGCGCGAGTCGCAATAATCTTGCCCCGAAATCCATATTTTGCCATCAGCGGCAGTCTGCCGGAATGGTCAATATGCGCATGGGTCAGCAGGATATAGTCGATATCAGCCGGAACGATCGGTGTTTCCCGCTCTCCATCATCGTCGTCTTCTCCCTGGCGCATTCCGCAGTCGATCAAAATCTTTTTATCACATGCTTCCAGATAATGGCAGCTCCCCGTGACCTCATGATCTGCTCCCCAAAAAGAAAGTTTCATACGCACCTCCGGCCTTTCCAATATATAAAAATTTTCAACATATATTTTATTTTATCGAAAAACATTGTCATATTCAATAGATATTTTATTAATTTTTATATCCCTATAATATTTTGTTTTATTGAAAAATCAATCATAAACGGGAAAAATGATTATCGTTATAACGAGCATAATCGACTAATCCTGAGTGATATACTGATAGCGGTGATTAGTTATGATGAGTTTTGAGCCTTTATATAAAACTTTAAAAGAAAAAGGGCTAACAGAATACTACTTGATTTTTAAACAAGGAATATCAGCAAGTACCGTTCACCGTTTTAAACACAATCAGCCGGTAAGCACTAAGACAATAGAGACGCTGTGTGAGATACTGGACTGTAAGGTAGAAGATGTCATAGAATATATCAAAGATTGAAGCCCTCAAAAAGGGCTTTATTTTTTAGTGTTTAAGCGCTAAAAAAGCGTAATGTATTTCGGAATATCATTAGTGAAATATTTCATAATTAAAAAATATAGTGAACAATTAAACGGTAAAGACGTTGGTTTTGTAAACGTTAAGGGAATCATAGACACAACAACAGTAAGCAAAAAGTCTATGCCAACGGTATTCGGAGCAATGGCAGAATTAGAACGTGACTGTATATTAGGCAAACAACTTGTAAAAAGTAGGACGATTATTAAAAAAAGTATTGACAAAGGGTCCGCAGTAAGGTATAATAATTTAAGTCAGTTGACAGAAGAAAAAATTTGAATCAGTTGCCCTCAACGCTCGGTTTTTTCTTTTGGCAACACATAAAATCGCATAGATACGCGGTTTATCTGCACCATTAGCTCAGTTGGTAGAGCAACTGACTCTTAATCAGTGGGTCCCGGGTTCGAGTCCCTGATGGTGCACCAATTCGGCTCGTTGGTCAAGCGGTTAAGACTCCGCCCTCTCACGGCGGCATCGGGGGTTCGATTCCCCCACGAGTCACCACTTAGGCTTGCAAGAGCCATCTACATAAGAAAGACGGTATCTGTTAAAGTCGAACTTTGATGCCGTCGTTTTCTTATATTTGGGCCTTTAGCTCAGCTGGTCAGAGCATTCGGCTCATAACCGACAGGTCCCGGGTTCGAATCCCTGAAGGCCCACCAGTCGAGAAGCCTCGACGCGCAAGTCGCGTTCGGGGTTTTTCTTTTTTCAAAGTCAGAGTGCCTCGCGTTCAGAAAGCATCTTTTTACGGTCTGCTTAGAGCATACAGGCATTTTACAAACCATTTTACGATACGCGGCCAGGCTTTTGATGCAGCCCATCTGTCTGCATTTTCATTCCGAAAGCCCAGAAACGCGATTATCGTTCGGGGCTTTCCGGCAGCCTTGAAAAACACAATTACATCTGTGAAACGGAGCGAAGATAAATGGAAAAAATACTGGTAGCAGAAGACGATTCCGGTATCAGGCAGGAGTTGTATACGCTTTTACATGCCAATGGATATCTTCCTGTTGCGGAACCGCCGTGCGACTTGGCAATTTTGGATATCAATCTGCCCGGGGAAAACGGTTACGAAATCTGCCGAAAGCTTCGTCAGACCTCTGATATTCCCGTAATCTTTCTGACCGCACGGGATTCGGCTGACGATGAACTGCTGGGATTCAGTGTAGGTGCAGATGATTTTATCCGCAAGCCCTATCATTCTTCTGTATTGCTGGCACGGATCGCACGTCTGCTGAAACGAAAAAGCACCGACTGTACGGTCAGAGGACTGACGCTGGACACTGCGGGCATGAAGATACATTTTGGAGGCAAAACAGCAGAGCTCACCAAAAATGAAGCCCGTATTATGGCCTGTCTTATGAAAAAGGAACTGTGCGCCAAACAAGAGATCATCGAGGAGCTTTGGCAAAACAATCTTTATCTGGACGAAAATACGCTTTATGTGAACATCAGCCGTTTGCGGGAAAAACTGAAGCAACTGGGCGCCGCGGACTTTATCCAGACGGTCAGAGGAGTGGGGTATCGGTTATGACATTACGAAGCTATCTTGGCTCCAAAACGGTCACACTCTGTTTTATTGGGATCGGTGCGCTGAGCTGCGCCTTCATTCTGGCCGTCCTCGAGACTTCTCCTGCCTTGATTGGCGTTCTGCTCTCCTTTCTTGTACTGCTGACAGCCTGCTGGCTGATCGTCTCCTGGCTGCTGGAGCGCGCCCGTCTCTTTCGTCTGCAAAGGCTTATAGAGGGACTTCCAGACAAATATTTGCTGGGAGAGCTCCTGCCGCGTCCCACTGATCCGGTCCAAGCAGAATATTATGATATTATGAAAACGGTCTCCCGTTCTGCAATCGGCGTTACAGAGCAGGCATTGCGGGAAAAGGACGATTATTGCAGCTATGTGGAAAGCTGGGTCCACGAAATCAAAACCCCGCTGACCGCCTGTTCTCTGATTTTGGCAAACGGCAGTGATCCCGCAAAACTCAAGCAAGAGCTGAAACGCGCAGACAACCTGACGGAAAGCATATTGTATTATGCCCGGCTGCGCAGCGCCGAAAAGGATTTACAAATCCGGGAATTCAACGTCTCTTCCGTCATTCATGAGGCAGTGCAGAGTCAAATGGAACTGCTGATCGCAGCACATATCCAGGTTGCGATAAACGGTGACTTTTTGCTATGCTCGGACAGCAGTGCTCTGCGCTTTATTCTGAAGCAGCTGCTGATCAACTGTGCCCAGTACTGCCCCGGGTGCCTGATCACAATCACAGCTGAACAAAACACTATAACGGTAGAGGATAATGGCATTGGAATCCCGCAGCATGAACTGCGGCATGTGACCGAGCGCGGCTATACGGGTTCCAACGGACGGAAAAACGGCAGCAGTACAGGAATGGGGCTGTACCTTGTCAACGAACTGTGCAAAAAGCTGGAAATCCGGCTTTCCATTGCCTCTGAATCAGGAAAATACACCCGTATCCAGCTGTCCTTTCAAAACCTTTCATAAATGTAAGGCTGCGGAAAGCATGCGTTAGAACCAAAGTCGTCGTTATATGCTATCCTAAATCTGACAGGAAACCATCGCCGTTTCTGTCCGAAAGGGGAAAACCAATATGGATGACATATTACAGGTCAAAAACGTCACCAAATACTACAATTCCGGGAGCGTTGCCACAAAAGCACTCAACAGCATCTCCTTTTCTGTCCGCAAGGGAGAATTTATCGCTGTTATGGGGGCGTCCGGTTCTGGCAAAAGCACGTTGCTCAACATCATTGCCGCAATCGATAAGGTGAGCGCCGGCGAAATCTATTTAGACGGGATCAGCCTCACGGAACAAAAGGAAAGTTCATTGTCCGTTGTCCGCAGGGATAAGCTGGGGGTTGTTTTTCAGGAGTATAATTTGCTGGACACCCTGACGGTTGGGGAAAACATTACTTTGCCGCTGAACCTCAAGCATATCGGTGCGGCAGAGACCCAAAAGCAACTGAAGCGCGTGGCGGATGCATTGGGAATTCATGACCAGCTCGACAAGTTCCCGCGGGATCTTTCAGGCGGTCAGCGGCAGAGGGCTGCCTGTGCCAGAGCGATCATCACCTGCCCTGCCCTCGTCTTGGCGGACGAGCCGACAGGAGCGCTGGACTCTAAAAACGCAAAACTGCTGATGAACTGTTTCGAACAGATGAATCAGAAGCTCGGTTCCACGATCCTGATGGTGACCCATGATCCGGTGATCGGCTCTTATGCAGACCGGATCCTGTTTCTGAAAGACGGAAACATCTGGAATGAACTGGACCGAGGCGGCAGAGAGCGTCAGGAACTGTATCGCGATATTTTGTCCGTCATGGCGGCGCTCGGAGGTGACCTCGGTGTTCACTAGACTTGCCTTGAGAAATGTCAGACGACAGATCAGAAATTATCTGATTTATTTCATCACGGTTTCCATCAACGTTGCTCTCATGTTTGCGGTCAACAACGTCATATTCAGCCAGCAGCTGCTGGAATACATGGCGGCGGGCTCGCCTGTACGCGGTGCCCTGATTGCGGTTACTGTTTTTGCCGCTCTGGTCTCTGCTTTCGTGCTCGGCTATGCAACAGCCTTTCTGCTGCGGTTCAGAAAAAGAGAATTTGGAACATACCTGACCATGGGAATGACACGAAAAAACATTTTGCTGCTTTTTCTGCTGGAGACTCTTTTCCTGTGCGTCGTTGCGCTCATTATAGGGATTCTGCTCGGCCTGTTTTTGTATCAGGGTCTGATGGCACTGGTGACGGCGCTTTTGGAAGTGGAATTTTCGTTTTCCCTCTGTTCCGTCAAGGGCCTGCTGCTTACAGCTGTACTGTCTGGCGCCGTCTTCTTGCTGTCTGCTGCCGCTTCTGCGGGATATTTAGGAACAACGCGTATTTACCGTCTGGTCCAAGGCGATCAATATACGCACCATGGAAATATCCATATCCGGTTCTGGAGTGCGGCTGCTTTCCTGTCCCTTGCAGCTCTGATCGGCGGTTGCATAGGATTTTCCGTTTTTCTGGATCAAATGTATCACAACACAACAGCTCCCAATCCTGTTGGGATCATTATAAGCGGTATAGCGGCAGCGGCAGCAATCGTCCTGCTCCATATCAGCCTTGCCAAAAGTATCGTCGGGCTTCTGCTTAAAAGCAGCTGTCTCCGTTGTAAAGGTACCGCTGTGTTTGTCCTGCGGCAGCTTTCCGGCCAGCTCAGCGCCAATGCGGTGATGACCGGCTTTCTCGCTCTGCTGATCTGCGGTACCGTGATTGGCTCCCTCTCCTGTTTTATTCAGCGTATCAATGTCAAAGCCTATCTGGAAACTTATTATCCGTTTGACATGGTTGCATCAAATGACATGCCTGAAGAAACCGCTTCAGTCGATTATACCAAATTGGAATCGATTGTCAGCCGTTATGTTTCCATCAGGCAAAGAGTGCCGTACACCGTCTATATTGCAGACAGCAGCTGTCTGGATGGCGCACAGCCGACCGACAGCACGGCTCTCCATTTTCTCAGGCAAAGCGACTACAACAAGCTCTATCAGCTGCGAGGCGCAAAGGCTATCCAGCTTGCCGACGAATTTTTAATTCTGTCCCGAAGCGATATGAAGCAGGACTGGTCTGGCAGCAGGCTGACGCTTGAAGGCCAGTGCTATGCTTATGGCGGCACCTCCGGGCAGCAGAGCTTTTCTCCGCCATATTCTCCTGTACTCATTGTCATCCCGGATTCCGCAGCTGCAAAAATGAAGGTTGAAATCCAAGGTTTTGTCTATGATCTTGACGATCAGCGGTTTGACGGCATGGCTCTTTACAATCAGCTGTTTGATATGAATATTCAGAACCTTGACGTCAGCTTCAAAGAAAGCGCCAGACAGCTGAAAAACAGCAGCAGCGCCAGTATCATCGTCAGTATACTCTATCTCTCGGCAGTCTTTCTTTTTATGTCAATGGCATTGCTTGCCCTGAAGGTCCTTTCAGGCCTTTCCGGCGACCGGCAGAAATATCGCCTGCTTTACCGGCTGGGTATCGGGGAACGGGAACAGAAACGCACCTTGTTCCAACAGCTGTTCAGCTTCTTTTTCTTCCCTTATATCTTCCCTGCCTTAATGAGCATTCCAGCAGTCCTGATTGCCCAACAGCTGATCTCGCTTGATGGTTATGGTGCCGATGGCCGTACCCTGCGGCAAGTTGCCATCCTCACTCTGTTTATTTTGACCGTTGTATATTTGCTCTACTTCACCGCTGCCTATTTCATTGCCAAGAAAAATGTCATTTGCCATGGGGAACCAGAATGCATGCCTTAATCCATTATTCAGTTCAACATATGTCAAGAAGCCGCAGCATGGCATTCGCCTGCTGCGCGAAAAAAACAGAAAGCAAAGTCCTTACACTGGAACACTTCCGCCCATACCATATCATTTGTGGATAATTTAATACAAAAATTTTCAGCATTTTAATAGAGTTTCTTCATGATGGTGCGGTATAGTTTTATTATCAAAGAACCCACAAAAGGAGTTGCCCATCATGGATATGAAAAAATGGCTGGATGATTTGAAAGCGACACCACACAAAAAAGCAATGCCCGTACTGTCTTTTCCTTGCATTAGTCTGATGGGAATTACGGTCAGAGAGCTGATCAGTGACAGCAGCTTGCAGGCTAAAGGCATGAAGATGGTGGCCGACCGTGTTCGTTCCGCGGCTTCTGTCAGCATGATGGACCTGTCTGTTGAAGCGGAAGCTTTTGGCTCCCAGATCAAAGTTTCTGATGATGAAGTTCCGACTGTTGTTGGAGCGATTGTTACAAGCGAAGAAGAGGCAGATGCTCTGCAGGTTCCTGCAGTAGGTGCAGGACGCACCGGAAAATATGTGGAAGCAATCAAAAAAGCGTGTGAGCTGATCACCGACCGTCCCGTATTTGCAGGAATTATCGGCCCTTTTTCTCTCTCAGGACGGCTGATGGACGTGACAGAAGCGCTGGTTAACTGTTATACCGAACCAGATATGGTTCACACCACGATGAAAAAAGCGACCGCTTTCCTGATTGAATATGCGAAAGCGTATAAGGCTGTGGGGGCAAATGGCATCGTGATGGCTGAACCGCTGACCGGACTGCTTTCCCCGGCCATGGCGGAGGAATTTTCTGAGCCTTATGTCAAAGAGATCGTAGACGCTGTCCAAGACGATAGTTTTCTTGTGATCTATCACAACTGCGGCAACAACACGATCCAGATGATCGATTCAATCCTTCGCACCGGTTCTGCCGCTTACCATTTCGGTAATTCCATCAGTATGAAGGAAATGCTGGAAAAGGTTCCTGCCGATATTATCACCATGGGAAATGTGGATCCGGCCGCGCAATTCCGCAGCGGGACAGTGGAATCCATCAAGGCGGATACCAAAAGGATTATGTCTGAATGCTGCAGCCATCCGAACTTTGTAATTTCTTCAGGCTGCGACATCCCTCCGGCAAGCAAGTGGGAAAATATCGACGCATTCTTTGAAGCTGTTGAGGAATTCTATGCTGCAAAATAATCAGGAATAAAAAACAGAGGTCTGCTCCTGAAAGGAAACAGACCTCTGTTTTTGGCTATCATCCCAATGCTACATCTAAAATCATCATGACCAAAAATCCGCCCATCACACCAAGCGTTCCAATATTCGAATGCTCTCCCAGATGCGCTTCCGGAATCAGTTCCTCCACCACGACATACATCATTGCTCCGGCAGCAAAGCTCAACAGCCATGGCATCAACGGGCCGACACTTCCTGCTATTAAAACCACCAGAATGCCAAAAATGGGTTCTACAATGCCCGACAAGCTCCCATAAAGAAAAGATTTACCGGCAGAGACCCCTTCCTGACGAAGCGGAAGCGAAATGGCCGCACCCTCAGGAAAATTCTGGATTCCCATACCAAGCGCCAGCGCCATAGCAGCTGCAATACCTGCATTATTTCCCATATGCTGTGCCGCCAGTGCAAAAGAAAGGCCGACCGCCATTCCTTCCGGGATATTGTGAAGCGTAACCGCGAGCATCAGCAATGTCGTGCGTTTCCAAGACGATGACCGTCCTTCCGCTTTCAATGCTCCGGGATGAAGATGCGGCAGCAGTGCATCGAGCAGCATCAAAAATGCGATTCCAAGCACAAATCCTCCGGCGGCAGGCAGCCATCCGGGCGTCCCCCTGCTTTCTGCCTCTTCGATTGCAGGAATGAGCAGGCTCCAGGCAGAGGCAGCAATCATAACACCAGCCGCAAAGCCCAAAAAAATCCGCTGAACCGAAATACTGATTTTTTTGCGGAAAAAGAAAACCAATGAAGCGCCAAGGCTCGTCATCAAAAAGGTAAAACCCGTACCGGCTGCAACCCATAGCAATGCCTTCCCCATTATTCCCCTCCAAAATCACTGATCGACTGAGTTCACTGCTATCAAGTTACCATATTCCCTATCGTTTGTCAATGCTAACTTTTGGAATCGATTAAAAAGAGAGCGTGTCGACTTTTTCGACAGACTGTAAAAAAAACGGCGCATCGAAGTGCGCCGTTTTTGCTGTTTTCTAATCTTTCAGCGGAACATTTTTACCGTCGGTGTTGATGGAGCCGGTCAGGATCATAATACCTTCAACCAAGCCCCAAACGCCTGCTGCAATCGGACCGAGGCCACAGGCAATCCAGCCGATCAAGGTCAGCAAAAGCTGTGCGACTGCTTTTCCGGTGTTACCAAGATAGAAGTTATGTACGCCAAGTGAACCCAAAAAGATACCGAGCAGACCAGCAGCCATTTTGCTCTTCTGCTGATATCCCGGCGGGATAGGTGCAGGACCCATCGGAGCCTGCGGAGGAACCTGCTGCTGATAAGGATTACCCTGCGGGGGCATCTGCTGATAAGGCTGTCCCTGCGGCGGGACCTGCTGATAGTTCTGCGGGGGAACCTGCTGATAATTTCCCTGCGGAGCTGCGTTCTGCTGCGGCTGCTGTGCGTTCATCGCTGCACCGCACTGCGGACACTGAGTCGTGTTGTCTGGCACATTTGAGCCACAATTCGGACAAAAAGCCATAAATATATCCTCCTAAACTGGAATGAATTATATGTACTCCTTATCATAGGAGCCATTGACAATGAAAATAACTACAGTCTTTTACACCTCATATTTTTTGTGAGTCACATGGATTTCCATGTGACTTTTTTGTTTCATATCCATAAATCTCTGATCGGCTGAAAACAAAAAATATAAGTACAACAAAGTGTAGTTTCTTGCACCGGCTGAAAGCAGGCGCTTCAAAATATAGCAACAACCTCTGATCAGCCAAAAATCAGACAGAACTTTTTACTGCCCAGAGGAAAATTCACTTTTTCCGGCAAACAGATCAATAGTAATAATAGCTGTTGCTGTAAGAATTTTCAATCATAAAAATCATACTGAGAAATGCCAGAACAATCAAGCCGATAATTACCGTTCCGATAATATTCAAGACCCTGGCAACATTCAGTTTTCCACGTTCTCCCTGTGCATAAATTTCGTCCTTGGCTAAAACCGTCATGATTAATGCAATCAGTCCAAAAATGAAGCCATAAACCGTTACCATCAGCACAATCGACCAAACCAGCATCCCTACTTTAAGTTTTCTGCTGCCTGGTTCCATTGGCATCTGATAAGGATTATAATAAGGATAAGGATTGTACGGCTGATGATATACAGGCGGCGGACAATATCCCTGCTGGGGCTGCTGCATTTGAAGCATCAGGCCGCATTGCGGGCACTGAATCGTACCATCCGGCAGATTGGTGCCGCATCGTGGACAGAATGGCATTGTACCACTCCTTTATGAACAAAATAGAAACAGTGTTGCATTTAATTTACGAAATCATTATATAATATTCATAATAAAAAAGCAACTGGAATTTTTACCAAATTGTAATCTTTTTCATGGTTGATATTTATACTGAAACTGGCGTTTCTACGCCTTTTCCTTTATTTGTCAAATGGAATCAGAAACGGCTTATGTCCAATATAACAGGTGATCCCGGGAAATCCCGCTTTTTTAATCATTTTGGCCGCTTGTTCCAGCCCGGCGCCAACATGCTGCGCTTCGTGGGCATCAGAGCCAATGGTGATGTGCTTTCCGCCCAATTCACGAAACCGTACCAAATATTCCATCGTCGGCAGGGTCTCCCCGATTTCATTCCGCAGCCCCGAAGTATTGACCTCCAGCGCCCTGTCTCCCTTCGCCAGTGCAGACAGTACCGCGTCAACTTTATACCGGTACCGCGTCATGTCGGGTCTGATACGATATATTCCCGTAATATACCGCAGCGGATATGTCAGATGGCCCAGACTGTCAAAGCCGCCCCATTCCGCCATCTCCAGCAGCTCGTCAAAATACCGTTCCAGATAAGCCGCAGCTGTTTCCTCCGTGTAGCTCAGATAGTAAAAATCTTCTTCTCCAGCCAGGTTGTGAAGGGAGCCAATCACAAAGTCCACGGGGATTTCCCTCAGAAATCGTTCCGCTTCAGTACGGTTTTGTAATCCCTGTCCCAGTTCAAGTCCGGTCAGAAAGTGGGTTGCGCTGTCTTGAAATCTGCTGCTGCGAAGCTGTTTCACCGCCCGGACCGATGCTTTCATATCCCGTTCCAAAGAAGCAAGGTCGGTGCTGTTCATTTCGCAGTGATCGGTTACACAGTATGCAAAAAGTTCCAGCTCATCTGCACGAGCCAGCATTTCGGCGGGATCTGCTTCTGAATCAAACGAATAGCAGGTATGGGTGTGACAATCCGCCAGTCCTTTGCAGCTTTGCAGCATATCAAAGCTCCTTTCATTTTTCTTCCTGTCAAATTTTATTCAGTCTGCCACAAAAGTATTATTGGCACGCAGTAAAACATGCGCCCCGGATGAAGCCGTCCAATATCCGTTAAAAAATTCGCACACAGCCGTATTGGCATGTCTGTTTTTATTGTAACACATTTCCATGATTTTCAAAAGGGATATTTTCAAAAAATTGTAACAACTGGCCGTTTATTATTTTACCGAAATATGGTATAATAACAAAAAACATTCGCTTATGGCCGCGATCGTCTGGAGGTAGAACGCCTTGAAGCATATCATACGCACCGCCCTTATTGTCAATCGAGTCAAACTCGCCGATCCTGCTGTGACCGCTGCACAGCTCGTTCCGCTGATCGACAGTGCCCTGGAAGATAAAACCGATCTGATTCTGACTCCGCTGTTTTCACTGACGGGAGCTGGCTGCGGCAGACTGTTTGCCGTTTCTTCTTTCCAAGAGACTGTAAAAAAACAAATTCTGCTTTTGGCGGAACGGTATGCTTCTCAGGATTGCCCCATTATTCTCGGAGACGGAGAAGTCCCTGTGGTTTTATACCGCGGTCAGGTTTATTCATCTTCAAATGGCAGTCCGGCGTTTCGCTGCGGGGATGCCGCCGTTTCTGTCCATACCGGCGACTACCGCCGGCTTCCGCTTTGCTGCGGGGATTTGTATCGGGAGGGAGCCGACATCGTTCTGTTTCCGGCCTATCATCCGTATAAGGCAGGCGATTACCAAAATGCAGCAAACACCTTCCGTATGATCAGCCAGTCGCTTGGCGCCGGATTGGCGTTCTGTAACGGCGGCTTCGGAGACACCAGTTCTCCCTATTTATATAAAGGCTACTGCGGCGCTGTTGAAGATGGCGTGCTGCTCTGCGGGAGCAGCAGCGGTGCAAAAGGCCATGTCACCTTTTGTGACTTTGATTTGGATATTATTCGCGGATGCAGGGCAAAAAAAGGCTGTCGTTCCTCAATCGCAGAGCCGCTGTTCTCCACACCTGCCCGTGAGCATCATAACTTATACCGCAGCGTATCGATGGATCCTTATCTTCCCGCCGACAAGGCAGGAGAAAACGCACTTCTGGATGAAATTTTCGACCTTCAGGTAAAATCTCTTGCCGACCGTATGTGCAACACCGGAATCCGCAAGCTGGTGCTTGGCATCTCGGGCGGACTGGATTCCACACTGGCATTTCTCGCTGCAGCATCCGCCGTTGACCGCCTGTCTCTGCCTCGGGGAAACGTGATTGCAATCACCATGCCCGGCTTTGGTACAAGCGGTCGGACATATCTGAATGCAGTCAGCCTGATCAAAGCGCTGGATGCTGATTTTCGGGAAATCGATATCACTGCAAGCGTGACGCAGCATTTACAGGATATCGGGCATGCTGCGGACAACCGCAATGTTACCTATGAAAATGCGCAGGCGAGAGAACGCGCCCAGATTCTGCTGGACGTTGCAAACGACAATGCCGCCCTTGTGGTGGGAACGGGCGATTTGTCGGAGGAAGCGCTCGGCTGGTGTACCTTTGCAGGCGATCATATTGCCAACTATAATGTCAATGTCTGCGTCACCAAAACCATGATCCGCAAAATTGTGGGGCGTTTGGTGGAACAAGAACGATTCCCCGATGCAAATGAAGCACTCCAGGATATTTTGAACTCCCCCGTCAGCCCCGAGCTTCTGCCGCCGGATGAAAACGGCATGATTGCCCAAAAAACGGAGGAAATTCTCGGTCCTTATGAATTACATGACTTTTTTCTGTATTACTTTGTGAAGTACGGCCTGCCGCCCGAAAAAACAGCGGAATATGCATGCCTTGCTTTTCCCCATATTACACCGGAATTTATCCGGGAAAAATGCGTCCTGTTTTTCCGCCGCATGGCCGGAGGGCAGTTCAAACGCAGCTGTGCGCCGGATTCCGCCGCTATCACGGAGGTGAATCTTTCGGCAGCGGAATTTTTCCTGCCGTCGGACTGCCGTTTTGACACATTGCTGCATGAGCTGACAGCCGGAAAGCAGGATTGAAAAAACGAACGGGTTTATGGTCTTACCAAATATATGATTATTAATTGGAGGTAACAAAATGCGCGCTGTTTTAACTGTGATCGGAAAGGATACCGTTGGAATCCTGGCTAAGGTAAGTGCGGTCTGCGCCCAGCACAAGGCCAATATCATTGAGGTCACCCAGTCCGTTCTTCAGGATATGTTTGCCATGATTATGATGATCGACATTCAGAATCTGAATGTTCCGTTTGCTGATTTTTCTGATGAAATGTCAGAGATGGGAAAAAACATGAATCTCTCGATTCATGTCATGCATGAAGATATCTTCAATTCCATGCACCGTATCTGATTTTACCCGAACCAACAAATACTGGAGGACTGCATCTCATGCTGAATGCTCATGATATATTGGAAACGATTCGGATGATACAGGACGAAAATCTTGACATTCGTACCATCACAATGGGAGTATCCCTTCTGGACTGTATTGATCCAAACATCGACAGCGCCTGTCAAAAGGTATATGACAAAATCACACGTTGTGCCAAAAATTTAGTCCGGGTTGGGGAGGATATCGAAAAGGAATATGGCATTCCCATCGTAAACAAGCGGATTTCTGTCACACCGATTGCCATTGTTTCTGCTGCCTGCAAGGGCAGCCCGGTTCAATTTGCACACACACTGGAAAAGGTTTCCCAGGTCTGCGGCGTCAATTTCATCGGCGGATACTCTGCGCTTGTTCAAAAAGGATTCAGTGCGGGTGATGTCGAACTGATCAACTCGATCCCGGAAGCCCTGTCCGAAACCGAGCATGTCTGTTCTTCCGTTAATGTCGGTTCCACCAAAACGGGCATCAATCTTGATGCGTGCGCACTGATGGGCAGAATCGTCCGTCAGACTGCACAGATCACGGCAGACCGCGACTGCATCGGCTGTGCCAAGCTGGTGGTCTTCTGCAATGCTCCCGAAGACAATCCTTTTATGGCGGGGGCATTCCATGGCGTCGGAGAACCCGACTGCATTATCAATGTTGGCGTCAGCGGTCCCGGCGTTGTCCGCGCTGCCCTTTCCAAAGCGCCGGATGCGGACATCACCGAGGTCGCGGATATTATCAAGAAGACAGCATTCAAAATTACCCGTATGGGACAGCTGGTTGGAATGGAAGCTTCCCGCCGGCTGGGGGTTCCGTTTGGTATTGTTGATCTGTCTCTGGCTCCAACCCCTGCCGTTGGGGATTCCGTTGCGCATATTCTGGAAGAAATCGGACTGGAGCGCTGCGGGACGCATGGCACAACTGCTGCACTTGCTTTGCTCAATGACGCCGTAAAAAAAGGCGGCGTCATGGCTTCTTCCAAGGTGGGCGGTCTTTCCGGCGCCTTTATTCCAGTAACGGAGGACGCTGGTATGATCGACGCCGCCAGATGCGGTGCCTTGACTCTCGAAAAACTGGAAGCCATGACCGCTGTTTGCTCAGTGGGGCTTGACATGATTGTCATTCCCGGTGACACGACGGCTGAGACCATATCTGCCATCATCGCGGATGAGGCCGCCATCGGAATGGTGAACTCCAAAACAACCGCTGTCCGTGTGATCCCCGCCATCGGCAAGCAGATGGGCGAGGAACTGGAATTCGGCGGGTTGCTGGGAAGCGGTCCTGTTATGAAAGTCAACCGGAATTCGGCAGAAAAATTTATCGGGCGTGGCGGACAAATCCCCGCACCGCTTCAGAGTTTGAAAAACTGATTTTGGACAATGAATTTTCTTTTACATTCCCTTCATACTATTTGTGATCTTTTACAATTTAAAACTACAAAGACTGGCAATATTCGATATATTGAATATTGCCAATTTATTTAAAAGGGTATATGATATTAAAGAAAAATGAGGATGATGTTTTGGTTGCAAAACCGATACATACATCCTTTTATAATTGCAATACTAAACAGGATGACGCACATAGATAACGTTGTGTAAAAAAGGAGAGGTCATTGTTTATGGATAATATCATCAACGAAATCATTGATATTGACCGCCGTGCCCAACAAAAATACATTGACGCAGACGCCTATCGAAAAAAAACAGAAGATGAAATTCATAGTGAGATATCCCGTCTGGATGCGGATACTTCAAAAAAATGTACGGATAAGCTTAACGCGGTTCGTGCTGCACAGGAAGCACTCTATAACGAGCGGATGGAATCGCTTTCAGCCAGCCTGAATCAGCAGAAAAGTGCTTTGGAGCACCTCTACGAAAAGAATCATGTAAATTGGGAAAAGGAACTGTTCGACAAGGTGTTGGGCAGAGCATAAACTGATTCGTCACAACAGCAGAAAGGATGGTTTGTCATGTTCAGAAGCTTTTCCGGCCAGGCAATGATCGCCAAAGCACACGCCATGTATGGAAAACGGCTGAAAAGTGAAAACTATCATGAGCTGGTCCGTCTGAAATCGGTCGGCGACATCGCCGCTTATCTGAAAAATACACCCGGTTATGCAGACACACTGGCCAATATCTATCCGGAGAGCATACACCGCGGTCAGCTGGAATTACTGCTGCGAAAATCAGTCTTTAACAAATACGTCAGACTTGCTCGCTACGATACCACCAGTAAGAACAGTTTTCTGTTTTTTTTGGTTTCCCGTTTGGAAATCGAACAAATTATGCGTTCTATCATGTTTTTAAACGCTAATGATGAGCGTTTTATTGAAGAACTGCCCGGTTATCTGATTTCCCACGCAACCTTTTCTTTGCTGGAATTGGCAAAAGTACGCGATTTTGACGGACTTCTGACCGTCTTGGAGCATACGCCTTATCATGATGCGCTAATACCTATGGAGCCGGAGGACGGCAAAAAAATAGATTATACCGGATGCGAGGCCGCATTAAACACTCTGTATTATGAGCAGATTCTGAAAAAAATCGATAAAACAGTGAAAGGTAAAAGCAGGGAAGAACTGAAAACCATTCTGAAAACACAAGTGGATTTGATCAATCTTTCTATTGTTTTTCGTCTCAAGTGTTTTTTCCAAATGGATGATGCTGAAATCCGCAGTCATCTCCTGCCGTTTCATTACAGACTGAGCAAGGATCGGCTTGACGCTCTTCTGGCAGCCGAAACCAAAGAGGATATTTTCAGCTTTATCCGCTCCACAAATTCCTATCGCAAAACCCTTGACCTCAGTCGTTTTTCCTATATCGAGGATTATATCAAGCAGATCAACTCTTTTTACAGCAAGCATCTGATGCGCTTTTCATCCAGCGCTCCCGCTGTGGTCTACGGATACATGGAGCTTCTGCAAATTGAACTGATGAATATCACCAATATCATTGAGGGAATCCGTTACGGACTGGCAGCTGAAAATATTCTGAAACTGCTGATTATCATTTAGTCATATCCCGTAATGAAACATTCCGCGTTGCGGCGGAAAGAAAGGATGTATCTGGACCATGGCAATCGAAAAAATGGCGCTGGTTAATATTGTCGGCAATGTGGAAGATCTCGACGCTGCTCTGAACCAGTGCTGTACCGACGGATGTTTCCATATCGAATCCGCCGTCCACACCACCTCGGATACCGGATTTGCTCTGCTCAATGAAGCCAATCCCTATTCTGCCCCCCTGAAAAAGCTCCTGGACGTAGCTGCTGATTTAGAAATCAGGCTTGCGTATCATGACTTTTCAGAGCTTGACATTCCCAATGACCGTCTGGCCGCAACAGTGGATGAGCTGGAAGCCAAAACCCACAGCCTGACAGAGAAAAAAGCGGAGCTGCACAAGCAAATTTTTGATTTTGAACAGGCAATCCTTCAGATTCGCCATCTGCAGGGCAGCCCGGTAGATTTTGATACTCTTTTTTCCTGCAAGGAAGTGAAGACACGGTTTGGACGTCTTCCGGTGGACAGCTATAAAAAGCTTTCGTATTATAACAACAAAACCTTTTTCTTTTTTGATTTTGACCATAACGACGATTATTACTGGGGCTTTTATATTGCACCAGCTGTCAAAATATCAGTCATCGATGATATTTTTGCCGCTTTGTTCTTTGAGCGTATCCGGGTTCCGGATTATGCGCATGGTACGCCGGAAACCGCCATTCAGGATATCACTGAGTCACTGGAACAGGCCAAAAAGCAGCTTTCGGATTGTGAAGCCGAACTGAAAAAGCAGAGCGACAGTCAGTCTGAAAAGATCAATATGCTGTTTTCCAAGCTCAAATCGTTGGATGACACCTTCGATATGCGAAAATATGTGGCTGTTTACAACAACCACTTTTATCTCAACGGCTTTATCCCCAAACGAGAAAGCGAGCGGTTTGAAAAATCCTTTTCGGGCATTCGCAGTATCAGCTGTATTGTAAAGCCACAGGATGCAGACCCGTCTCTCAAACCGCCGGTCAAGCTGCATAACGGCTGGTTTTCCAGACCGTTTCAGTTCTTTGTCGAAATGTATGGCCTGCCTTCTTATACTGATATCGACCCGACTCCGCTGGTCGCAGTCACCTATACTGTGCTGTTCGGCATGATGTTCGGCGACCTGGGACAAGGAATTGTGATAGCGCTCATCGGATGGTTCCTTTCTAAATTCAAAAAGATGAATTTTGGAAAGATTCTGACCAGAATCGGTATCTCCAGCGCGGTTTTTGGCACCCTTTACGGTTCCGTATTCGGTTTTGAGGATCTGCTGACGCCGCTTTATCAAAAGCTGTTCGGGCTGGCGGACAAGCCGATCGACGTTATGGAATCCATTAATCCGATCTTGTTCGTCTCCATTGGTATCGGCGTGTTCCTGATATTGCTGACTATCGTCATCAATATCGTCATGGGCATCCGGCACAAAAATTATGAGCGGGCTTTTTTTGGCTCCAACGGACTGGCGGGGCTCATCTTTTATGCCAGCGTGGCAGCCGCCGTGGTATTGATGTTCAGCGGCATCAACGTATTGAATCCGGTTTTTATTATCGTTTGTATTGTACTTCCCCTGTTGCTGATGTTCCTGCGGGAGCCGCTTTCCAAATTATGCAAAATGAAAAAGAATATCAAGCCCGAGGAAGGAATCGGCGGATTTATTGTTCAGAACTTTTTTGAGCTGTTTGAATTTGTTTTAAGCTATATCACCAATACCATGTCGTTTTTGCGTATCGGCGGCTTTATCTTAAGCCATGCGGGAATGATGGCAGTCATCATGACCCTGTCCCATTCGCTTGGTGCGGTTGGCAGCCCCATCATGCTGGTTCTGGGCAACCTGTTCGTCATGGGCATGGAAGGTCTGATTGTCGGCATCCAGGTGCTGCGGCTTGAATTCTATGAAATCTTCAGTCGTTTTTACGAGGGAGACGGAAAACCCTTCGTGGCATCCAAAATCGATTATTCCGTTGAAAAGCAAAGCTGAGAAAGCCGGAGCCCCGGTGAAATATAACACAAAGAAATCTGGAGGAATTTATCATGATGCTGTTTCTTATTCCACTTGCTATCGTCATTTTGCTGGCAATGCCGCTTGTTCCTGTCTACCGGAAATACAAAACCGGAAAAAAGGTAAAGCATGCCATTCTTTTTAATCTCTGTGCCTTTTTTGGCGTAATCGCTGTGTCTGCCTTCTTCCCCATCAGCGGAATGGTATCTGCGGCCACCACTGATGCAGCGGGTCTTGCAACCGGACTGGGCTATCTGGCTGCCGCGCTGTCCACCGGATTTTCTGCTCTAGGCGCCGGTATTGCAGTTGCATCTGCTGCGTCTGCTGCAATCGGTGCAGTATCCGAGGATCCCAAGGCATTCGGTAAGGCGCTGATCTTTGTTGCGTTGGGCGAAGGTGTTGCTTTGTATGGTCTGTTGATTTCCTTCATGATCATCAGCAGCCTGTAATCTGCTGTCATTTGATCTCAGAAGAGAAAGCAGGTGGGGAACACTTGAAATTCTATTTGATCAGCGACAATATTGACACGCAGATCGGTATGCGGCTGGCCGGAATCAGAGGCGTTGTCGTGCATGAAAAAAAAGAGGTCGCTGACGAACTGGAAAAAGCATGCAGTGATCCCGAGGTCGGCATCATTCTTGTAGCCGAAAAGCTGACAAGACTTTGTCCCGACATTATCTATCAGTTCAAACTTAGCCGCAAAAGGCCGCTGATCGTCGAGATCCCCGACCGTCACGGTACCTCCAACATCAGCGACACCATCACACAATATATTTATGATGCAATCGGGATCCAAATTTAGACCCGGCGTATTGAGACAAAAGCAGCAGCACTTCTGACATGTCCGAAAACGCCTGACGGGGGGAACATATATGTCCGTAATTGATGAAAAAATAAAGCGCTTTGAAACGATTATCTTTTCTGACGTTGATGCAAAAATCAACGCGGTGATGGCTGAAGCAGACCAACATAAAAAGGCTGCGCTGGCAGAGCACCATGAAAAAGTGATGGACGAGTACTTTGATTATATGCAGAAGCAGGTCAAAGAGATTGAATCTGATGTCAGACAGCGAATCTCCCGGGCGGAATTGGATGCCCAGCGGGAACTGCTGCTCTATCGCAACCAACTCTCTGACAAGGTTTTTTCGAGTGTAAAATCTGCGCTTCTCAGCTTTACAGAAACTGATGACTATTCCGTTTACTTATCAGAACATATTCGCAAATCAATTGAGACCTCCAAGCTTGGCTCTGTCAGCATCCTGCTGCGAAAAGAGGATCTTGCACTAGTCAGGGCTGACCAGTTTCCTGCCGCTTCGGTTACAAAAGACGACAGTATTCGCCTTGGCGGTTTCGTTCTGCTGGACGAGGAAAACGGCGTTATTATTGATGAGAGTTTTGACTCCAGGCTGGAAGAACTGACTTCCTACTTCAATCAGACAAGCGGTCTCAGCTTGAACCAGCAATGAACCCGGGTCTGTTTTAGACTTCCGGTATGGAAAAGAAAGGAATGTTATACTGTTGAACAACGTGATATTTTCGATCAACGGGCCTGTTGTAACCGTGAGAAACAGCAAGGACTTTTCCATGCTAGAAATGGTATATGTCGGAAACAAGCGGCTGATCGGCGAGGTGATCGGCGTAAACGACCAGGCGACCACCATTCAGGTCTATGAATCCACCACCGGACTTTGCCCCGGAGAGCCTGTCGAACCGACGGGCGCACCGATGTCTGCTACGCTCGGCCCCGGGATCCTGTCGAACATCTTTGACGGAATTGAACGGCCGCTGAAAAAAATAGCGGAGGAATCCGGCGCCTTTATTCCGGAAGGAAGCAATATTCCCTCTTTGGATTTCAATCGGGAATACGATGTTACAGTCACTGTCAGGCCGGGCGACCATCTCAAAGGCGGAGATATCTATGCCACCTGCCCGGAGACAGCCTTGATTCTCCATAAATGTATGCTTTCTCCTTTTTTGGAAGGAGATGTTGTCGCGGTCAAGCCGGACGGAAAATATAAAGTAAACGATACGGTCGTCACTATCCAAAAAGAAAACGGGGAAACCACGGAGCTCACCCTTTGCCAGAAATGGCCGATCCGGCGGGCGCGCCCGTTTCAGACCAGAAAACCCATTGATATGCCGCTGATTACCGGCCAGCGTGTCATTGATACTCTGTTTCCGATTGCAAAGGGCGGCACCGCGGCGATCCCGGGCGGATTCGGGACCGGAAAGACCATGACGCAGCATCAGCTTGCCAAGTGGTGTGATGCCGATATCATCGTATATATTGGCTGCGGAGAGCGCGGCAACGAGATGACGCAGGTACTGGAGGAGTTTTCCCAGCTGATTGACCCGAAGTCCCAGAAAGCACTGACCGACCGCACCACACTGATCGCAAATACCTCCAACATGCCGGTTGCGGCTCGGGAAGCCTCCATTTACACCGGCATCACGCTGGCGGAATATTACCGCGACATGGGCTATCATGTAGCAATTATGGCGGATTCCACCTCCCGCTGGGCAGAGGCGCTGCGGGAAATCAGCGGACGTTTGGAAGAAATGCCGGCAGAAGAGGGCTTCCCTGCTTATCTGCCGTCCCGTTTGTCTGAATTTTATGAACGGGCAGGCTACACCGTCAATCTCAACGGCTCTGAGGGCTCCGTTACCATCATCGGTGCAGTTTCTCCGCAGGGCTCAGACTTTTCTGAGCCGGTCACCCAGAACACCAAACGGTTTGTCCGCTGTTTTTGGGCGCTTGATAAATCTCTGGCCTATGCCAGACATTATCCTGCCATCAACTGGATGACCAGTTACAGCGAGTATCTTGACGACCTGAGCGGCTACTATGAAAGAAATGTCGGCAAGGATTTTCTTTCCTGCCGTCAGAAAATATCGAACCTGCTCAACCAGGAAGCGCAGCTGATGGAAATCGTCAAGCTGATTGGATCCGATGTGCTGCCGGACGATCAAAAACTGATCATTGAGATTGCAAACGTTATCCGTGTCGGCTTTCTCCAGCAGAATGCGTTTCACCAGGACGATACCTTTGTCACTATGGAAAAGCAGCTGAAAATGATGCAGATCATTCTTTATTTATATGAACAAGCGCAGAAATATATCGCGAAGCGTGTCCCGATTTCTCAAATCATGGAAACGGGTCTGTTTGATAAACTGATCAAGATGAAATATGATGTTCCCAATCAAAACCTTGCGCTGTTCGACGACTATTATAAAGCAGTGGACGAAGCACTGGCAAGGCTGAATCAGGCGTGATCCTTACGAAAGGAATGGGCATTGGCAATGAGCGTACAATTTGTCGGGCTGAATGAAATCAACGGCCCTCTTGTGGTGCTAGACCACGTCAAAAATGCAAGCTTCGATGAGGTTTGCGAGCTGACCCTCAGCGACGGCACCAGACGGACCGGCCGTATCGTGGAAATGGAAGGCGAACGGGTGGTCGTACAGGTATTTGAGGGGACAAACGGCCTTTCACTGAAAAACACCAGGACCCGCTTTACCGGTCACCCGATGGAAATGCCGCTTTCTACCGAGGTGCTGGGACGAATCTTCAGCGGTGCAGGCAAGCCAATTGACGGACTGGGCGATATTTATCCCGAAAAATATGCGGATATCAACGGAAAACCGCTGAATCCGGTATCCAGAACCTACCCGCAGAACTATATCCGGACAGGAATTTCCTCCATTGACGCGCTGATGACTCTGATCCGCGGACAAAAGCTCCCGATTTTTTCAGGCTCCGGCATGAATCACAACAAACTGGCTGTCCAGATCGTACGTCAGGCAAAAATCGCAGATGAAGACGGACAAAAATTCGGGGTCGTATTTGCCGCTATGGGCGTAAAAAATGACGTTGCAGACTACTTCCGGCGTTCCTTTGAAGAATCGGGTGTGCTGCAGAACGTCGTAATGTTTCTGAACCTGTCCAATGATCCCATCATCGAACGGATTCTGACCCCGCGCTGTGCGCTGACTACGGCAGAATATCTGGCGTATGAACATGATATGCACATCCTTGTCATTTTGACGGATATGACCTCTTATGCAGAAGCGCTGCGGGAGTTTTCCTCCTCCAAGGGGGAAATCCCAGGCAGAAAGGGCTATCCGGGCTATCTGTATTCAGACCTTGCTTCGATTTATGAACGGGCCGGAATCATTGAGGGCGCCAAGGGCTCTGTGACCCAGATCCCGATCCTCACCATGCCCAACGACGACATCACCCATCCGGTTCCCGACTTGACAGGATATATTACAGAAGGGCAGATCGTACTGGACCGTACGCTGGACCAGACGGGGGTTTACCCGCCGATCTCGATTCTGCCGTCTCTGTCCCGTCTGATGAAAGACGGAATCGGTGAGGGATTTACCCGTGCAGACCATTCCGCAGTCTCCAATCAGCTGTTTGCCGCCTATGCAAAGGTAAACGATGCCCGCTCGCTGGCTTCTGTTATTGGAGAAGAAGAGCTGTCCCCGACTGACAAGCAGTTTCTGAACTTCGGCAGAATGTTTGAAGAGCATTTTCTTAACCAGGGCTTTGATGAAAACCGTACGATCGAACAAACGCTTGATCTGGGCTGGGATTTGCTGTCTCTGCTGCCCAAGGATGCACTTGACCGTGTGGACTCCAGCCTGCTGGAACGCTATTACGACCCCAAGCGTGCAGATCGTTTTAAAGACTATGTCAAAGAACACCTGAACGCATAAAGACACAGTATAGATTTAGAAAGGAAGGGACATTGCGATGGCGGAGCAGGTTTTTCCTACCAAAGGAAATCTGATCAACACCAAAAAATCCCTGGCACTTGCCAAGCTGGGTTATGAGCTGATGGACCGCAAGCGGAACATTCTGATCCGTGAAATGATGTCCCTGATTGACACTGCCAAATCTATCCGCGGAGAGATCGAGGAGACCTATCGCAACGCCTACCTTTCTCTGCGCCGTGCCAATATCACGATGGGAATCTGTGAGGAAATTTCTCATACCGTCCCGGTAGAAGACGGTGTAAAAATCACCTACCGCAGCGTAATGGGGGTTGAACTGCCAGCCGTTTCGCTGGAGCAAAAGGCTCCTCAGATTTATTATGGATTTTCTGCTACGAATTCCCAGCTGGACGCCGCCTATATTGCTTTTGATAAGGTGAAGCAGCTGACTGCTGCGCTGGCTGAGCTGGAAAACAGCGTTTACCGTCTGGCCAACGCAATCAAAAAAACGCAGCGGCGGGCAAACGCACTGAAAAATATTGTGATTCCAAGATTTGAGGAAACCGTCAAATATATCACAGACTCCCTCGATGAAAAGGACAGGGAGGAGTTTTCCCGTCTGAAGGTGATAAAAGCAGTCAAAAAAATGAAAAAGAAAACAGTTTGACAGTTTTTCTCCCGTATGTTATAATAATGATATCGCAAGGGTGCGGTTTTACCGCACCCTTTTTCGTTATACAAAAGGGGGATACCATATGACGCTTCTTCTGCTGGCTGGTGCGCTGATCGTTTTGGCCTGCGTACTCAGCAACAGAATATCCTATCGTTTCGGAATTCCTACGCTGCTGGCATTCATCATATTGGGTATGGTCTTCGGATCAGACGGGATTTTTAAAGTCCCGTTTGAGGACTACGATCTGGCACAGAACGTTTGCTCCGGCGCACTGGTCATTATTATGTTTTACGGCGGATTCGGCACGAATTGGAAGGAAGCACGTCCTGTCGCGGGAAAAGCGATCGTCCTTTCTTCATTGGGCGTCGTTCTGACCTCAGCGCTGACCGGTCTGTTCTGTTACTTTGTGCTCAAGCTCCCCCTGATAGAAGGACTGCTTCTCGGCTCGATCTTGGGTTCAACTGATGCCGCGTCCGTATTCTCCATTCTGCGTTCCAGAAAAATGAATTTAAAGTATAAAACCGCTTCTCTGCTGGAAATTGAAAGCGGTTCCAACGACCCATTCGCCTATATGCTGACCATTGTATTTTTGACGATCCTCCAAGGCGGCAAGACATCTCCCTTGGAAATTGCCAAGCTCGTCGGCCTGCAGCTCCTGGTGGGCGGCATTTGCGGCGTCGCAATCGGTTTCGCCGCCGCTTTTATATTAAAACGGTTCCGATTTGTAACCAGCGGTTTTGACATGGCCTACACGCTCGCTGTTGCTGCCTTGTCATATGCGCTTCCCGCAGTGCTTGGCGGCAACGGATATCTGAGTACCTATCTGACCGGTATCATTTTGGGAAACAGCCGCATTCCCAACAAACAAAGTCTGGCGCAGTTTTTTGACGGCACCACCGGGCTCATGCAGATGCTGACCTTTTTTATGCTGGGCTGGCTGAGTTTTCCGTCCCAGCTGCCGCAGGCGCTGATCATCGCTGTCCCGGTTGCTCTTTTCCTCACATTTATCGCACGTCCGCTGGCGGTCTTTTTTCTCATGCTTCCTTTCCGGTGCCCATTCCGCCAGCAGCTGGTGATTTCCTGGTGCGGGCTGCGGGGAGCTGCCTCAATCGTGTTTGCCATCTTTGCTATGACTACAGAATTAAATTTCAAATTTGACTTATATCACGTCGTGTTTGCAGTGGTACTGCTGTCTATCGCGTTCCAGGGAACCCTTCTTCCCTATCTCTCCAAATGGCTCAAGATGACGGATGACAAAGAAAACGTTTTGAAAACCTTCAATGACTATGCAGACGAAACTGCTGTCCAATTTGTCAATATCAGCATTACCCCTGACCATGAATGGAACCGGATGGCAGTTCGCGAGCTTTCTTTGCCTACCGGACTGCTGTTGGTTCTGGTGCGGCGTGATGGCAGGGAGCTGATCCCAAGCGGCGGCACTGTTTTGGAAGAAGGAGACACTGCCGTGCTGGCAGCGGAAGGTGCGGACCCCGATTATGTCACCCATCTTTCCGAGCTGACAATCGACGAAGAACACGAATGGCAAAACAAGCAGATCAAAGAACTGCCGCTGTCTCCAGGAGAATTGATTGTTTTGATCCGACGCGGAGACAAAATCGTCATTCCCAACGGAAAAACGAAATTAAAAGAACATGATATCCTGGTGATCAACCGCAGCTCTGCGGAACCAAAGGCGAGCCCGGTTTCAAATAACAGGGAAAACAGTTCATCCTAAGTCTGTACAGCAAAAAGCAGAGCCATTCCATTATGGCTCTGCTTTTGTTCTTCAATGCTGCATTTCCTCAGGGACAGCGTAAGCACAGCAGCGTACATAATGAAACAGCACCTGCTGCGCAATGCCGCCATAAGGCTTTGCCTCTTCCGGAAAACCCGTTTGATAAAACCATTTCAGCACTCGCTTCATCCATACATCCACCGGAAATGCCTCCAAACGATATAGCCCAAACAAAAGCGCGCACTCTGCCACCTTTGGTCCTACGCCGCAGATCTGCCGCAGCTCTTGACGCGCTGTTTCCAAATCTTCTGAAGCGATCCGCCCAAAATCTATCCGGCCGTCTGCAACTTTTCTGGCCGCGTCCAGGATATATCTGACACGAAATCCTGCCCGAAGCACTGAAAGATCCTCCGGCTCCAGCACTGCCAGCCGCTCTGCAGAAGGAAAGGCATAGTCTCCCCCGGGCAGTTGCTCCCCGAAGTTACAGCACAGGCGGTCAATGATTCCGGTGATGCGCGGGATATTGTTATTCTGCGATATGATAAAGGAACACAGCCCTTCCCATGGCTCCTGCCGCAGAATATGAATCTCCCCCGTATATTCATATGCCTGACGAATGACAGCATCCTTACAAAGTGAACGGTATATCCCGGGATAATCGGTGTCAAAGTCAAAATATTTTCGCCAAATGCGGTCAAATTCCTCTCCTGTCGTGTCAAAAAAGGTCAGAATGCTTCCGTCCTGCCGAAGTCTCAGACGGTGGCCGCCTGCAATCCCACAATAACTCCCGTCGGGCTGTATGCTCCAGCGAAAGCATTGTCCGCATTCCAACGTGTTTTTCAGGGAAAATGCCCCTGCCTCATAACGATAATCCATCTGATTTTCCTCTTACACAATTCGTTAACAATATTATAATACAAATATGGTAAAATGAAAATAGTTATTATTTCCATACTGACTTTATGGAGGATTACAAATCATGCAGGACAGTATTTATACCATCCCGATATCAGAGGTCTTTGAGCCAAAGTGCGGCTGCCCGATCTGCACCATGCGCAATACGCTGGAGGACCGCTGCATCGACTACATTATGGGGGCGGCCATGATGGAGCCGGACGTGCGAATCGAAACCAACAAAACAGGATTTTGCAAAGAGCATTTCGACATGATGATGAAAAAGCGCAACCGGCTTTCCCTTGCACTGATGCTGGAAAGCCATCTGGCGGAGCTGAACGCAAAGATCATGGATGCCAAATCCCTGGGAAATCTGTTGGACAAAACAGCCCGCGCCAAAAAAGTGTCTAAGATAAACAGCAGCTGTTATGTCTGTGACAAAATCGACTGGGCGATGGAGCGCCAGCTTGCA
Source organism: uncultured Clostridia bacterium (assembly GCA_944386455.1). GTDB lineage: Bacteria > Bacillota > Clostridia > Oscillospirales > Ruminococcaceae > HGM13222. Next base: position 30,888 of record CALXBC010000022.1, read on the forward strand.
ACCATCTACCGTTTATACGAAACTGAGCGCAGCTTCCGTGAGCTGTATGCAGCACAGGAATATTTCTGTCTGCCGCATTATGAGTTGCTTTGTTCCCAGGCAGCCAGCCATCTGAACAAAAAATATGTCGGGGAATTTATCAAAACCACAACTGCGCTGACGGTCAATTGTCTGGAAGGTCTGAGCCGGGATGTATCCCATTTTTGTAAGATGTTTGATTACCGCAATAACGGGGACGATGCAGATTGGGGCAATTCCCGTGATTCCATCGAACGCGCCGTGACATTTTTAACCTCGCGGGAGCCCAAATAGTTTGATAAAAAACAAATATGGGAGCTGTCACATGACAGCTCCCATATTTGTTTTTTATGATGTTCACATTGAGTCATCGATAACGGTTGTACTCTAAATATTCTCCGATCTGAGTTGCCACTTGCCGCAGAGAATTTACAATCCGTTCCATTTTTACAGACTCCCGCACATCCAATATTAATTCAACTGCGGCACCCGTCAGTCCGGCCAGGCTTCCGGCATATCCTTCCCATTGGTCAGCATCCATATAATTCCGGAAGTGGTCGACGCTCGGTACACTTCCGCTGACATGATGACCTTTTAAGAAAAAATTTTATTTTCCTCTGTTAAATTCATCAGCTTTATGTTAAAATGAAAACGCAGCAGTCATTCCAATAAAAAGCATGATAGACTGCCCCTTCCAAACATGATACAGAAAGGCTATCATTTATGTCAGAACGCAAAGAACAATTCATTTCCCTCAAACAGGATATTTTAAACCGGGAATTCAGCAGAATGAATGACCGCCAGCGGGAAGCTGTTTTTACCGCCCGCGGTGCCGTCCTGATTTTAGCAGGAGCAGGCAGCGGAAAAACCACCGTGATCATTAACCGGATTGCTTATCTCATCCATTACGGAAACGCCTATCAGTCCGAATATATGCCGGAACACATAACAGATGACGACCTTGCTTTTTTAGAGGAATACCGAAACGGAAACTCCAATGATACCGACCGGATGCGGGATCTGATCGCGGTATATCCCGCCCGTCCGTGGAACATTTTAGCCATTACCTTCACAAACAAAGCGGCCAATGAGATGAAAGACCGTTTGGCAGCGATGCTTGGCACTGTTGCGGAGGATGTAAACGCGGGAACCTTTCACTCAGTCTGTGTGCGAATTCTGCGGCGGGAAATCGAGCGGCTCGGCTATAACCGCAGCTTTACCATCTACGACACAGATGACAGTCTGCGTGTCATCAAGGACTGTCTTTCCGCGTTGAATATCAGTGATAAAATGTTTCCGCCCAAGCTGCTTGCCCACGAAATCAGCTCTGCCAAGGACAAGCTCATTACGCCTGCACTCTATGAGCAGCAAACCGGCGGGGACTATCGTAAATCGCAGATCTCAAAAGTATACAGTCTCTACCAAAAGCGGCTGAAGGAGGCCAGCGCAGTCGACTTTGACGATATCATCGGGCTGACGGTAGAACTGTTTGAAAAATACCCCGACGTGCTGGAATACTATCAGAACCGCTTCCGCTATATTCTGGTGGACGAATATCAGGATACCAACCACGCCCAATATAAGCTGGTCAGCATGCTCTCTCAGCTGCATCACAATCTTTGCGTCGTGGGGGATGACGACCAGAGTATTTACAAATTCCGCGGCGCAACGATTGAAAATATCCTTTCGTTTGAAAAGCAGTTTGACGATGCTAAAGTCATCCGTCTGGAGCAGAATTACCGTTCCACACAAAACATACTGGACGCAGCAAATGCTGTTATTAAAAACAATATGGAACGAAAGGGGAAAACGCTCTGGACTGCTAACGGAACCGGCAGGCCGATCATCTTTTACCGCGCCGGCGATGAGACAGCGGAAGCAGAATATGTCACTCAACGGATTCTGGAGAATGTCAAAAACGGAGCAAAATACTCCGACCACGCCGTTTTATACCGTATGAATGCGCAGTCACAGAACATCGAGCGGTATTTTGTAAAATCGGGCATTCCTTATAAAATTGTCGGCGGACACAAATTTTTTGACCGCAAGGAAATCAAGGATATTATCTCCTATTTCAGCGTTATCAATAATCATGATGATACTGTGCGGTTAAAACGGATCATCAATGAGCCAAAGCGCGGCATCGGGGACTCGACCGTCGGTGCCTGTGAACAGATCGCTGACGGAATGGGCATGCCGCTGTTCGAGGTGCTGCATACGGCAGACACCTTTCAGGCGCTCAGCCGAAAAAGTATGTCGCTGATGGGGTTTGCCGCCATGATAGAAGAACTGACCGCCGATGCCGAGACAATGGACATGGGCAGCTTTTTCGATGAAGTGATGGAAAAAACTGGCTACATGATGGCGCTGATCGCGCAGGGCGAAGAGGGAAAGACCCGAATTGAAAATGTGAAGGAGCTGAAATCCATTCTGGTCAAATATGAGGAAGAAAACGAATCCCCCACCCTGTCGGGATTTTTGGAGGAAGTCGCTCTTTACACCGATCTTGACGCGGTCAACGAATCAGACGATAATGTCATTTTGATGACCATGCATTCGGCCAAAGGACTGGAATATCCGTATGTATTTCTTGTGGGAATGGAAGAAGGAATCTTTCCCGGCCGCCTGTCGATGGAGCCGGGAGAACTGGAAGAGGAGCGCCGTCTGGCTTATGTGGGAATTACACGGGCTAAAACGGACTTAACACTCACGGCCGCCCGTCAGCGGATGCTGTTTGGCTCCACACAGTATAACCGCCCATCCCGTTTTGTCGATGAAATCCCTGAAAAGCTGAAAAATGTCATCTATCCTTCTTCTCCTGTCACTTCATACGACCGCAGCTTCTCCATCGAGCCGGAAACAGCGCCAAAACGCGCCGTTTCCGCCAGACTCCCCGGAGTGCCGCCCAAGAAGGAGCCTGCATCTATTGATTACAAAGTCGGAGACACCGTGAAGCACAAGACCTTCGGAAACGGCGTTGTGCTGAAGATGACACCGATGGGAAATGACACATTGGTCGAGGTGGCTTTTTCGAGCGGTACGAAAAAAATCATGGCCAATTTCGCCCGGCTGGAACGGCTTTCCTAAAATAGTCCGGTTACATAGCAAACAAAAGGGGGAGTTGAAATCAGGCCGGCAAGTAATATGAAAGGAATGGGCATCACCATGAAATATCAAGTAAAAGTGACTGTTATTGATAAAAAGCTGTATCCGGAATTGCAGCAGCAGTATTGCGCAGATCCAAACGCCGGCTCCTGTCCGTGCTATAACGTCGGGGATGAATTTCTCTTTGAGCGGGACGGTGACCGGGATGATTTTTGGCATATGGGGCTGAATACCCTGATCAAAACGAATGCAGATCCTCATACGGTCGCCGGCGGGCCTGACATGCCGCACTGCTCCGAGGCCTGGGATGCGATCGCCCGATATATTTACACGGGATTACAGGGCGGCTCCATCATGAAGGGCTGGATGAAAGAGGAAAACACCATGATAACCTGCTGTTCGGACGGTACAAGACCTGTGATTTTCAAAATCGAACGCATTGATGTGGAATGAATCATCGCTCCCGGTTCAGGCGCCGTCAAAAAGGTTTTCATTGACAAAACCGCTGTTCGGGGCTATAATTAAAGATAATCTTTCAGAAAATCGAGGTCTTGTCTTTGAAAACAAATATGAAAAATGTTTGGCGCAAAATTGGATTTTGTGCTTCTTATCTGCCGTTTATTATTTTGTCGGGCTTCTTTCTGTATCTGCTTTATGCAAGCAATCAGGTTTTTTTCGCCTATCCATATCAGGGAAGCATTTTCACTGCCAGACAGCTGGAGCAGATTCTGTCTGTTTTCTTGATTGTCTGTCTTGTTCTGGTTATGCTGCTGACAGTACTTTCCTTTACCATGCGTCATAAAAAAAGCGTAAACAAGGCATTGCTCTGGGCCTGTGGTGTTTTCTCAGTCCTTTGTATGATCTTTTTCATTGTATTATGCAAGTTCAACGGTCTGTTTGAAATTGCTCTTAATAATATGAATCTCTATATTCTGTATTTCTTTATTGCAGCTTTTTCTACGGCGATCGTGCTTTTTTCTGCTATCCGAAATCTGGTGAAAATCAAAAGAGCGCCTGTCACTTTCGCCAAAAGCGAGTCCGATCCTTTCAAGCAACAAGCCCAGTCGGCGGAAAAATAATCCTGTATTGCTTCTGCCAGCTTTCTGCATCCTAAAAAACCAATTCCATAGCCGCGGCTGTTGCTGCGGCTTTTTATCACGAAAAGAAAGGACGAATAAAACATACCATGGCACTCGACGGCGCGTTTTTACATTTTATCCAACAGGAAATTTCCGAATATCTTGACGCCCGCATTGATAAAATCCACCAGCCTTCCCGTGAAGAGATCATCATCCAGCTGCGTGGAAAGGGGTACTCCAAAAAGCTGCTGCTGTCTGCAGGAGCGGACAGCCCGCGGATTCATTTCACCCAGGAAAACTTTGAGAACCCCAAGCAGCCGCCCATGTTCTGTATGCTGCTGCGTAAACATCTGGGCTGCGGCCGTCTTTGTGCGGCCCGCCAAAGCGGCTTGGACCGGATTCTGTCGCTGGAATTTGAAAGCGTCAACGAACTGGGTGATCGCGTTACACTGACACTGGTCATTGAAATCATGGGACGGCACAGCAATATCATTCTGATAGGACCGGACGGCAGAATCATTGACGCCATCAAGCGTGTCGATGAGGAGATGTCCCGGGTACGTCAGGTCCTGCCCGGTATGCTCTATCATGAATTGGAGCCCCAAAACAAGCTCAGCCTGCTGTCTGCATCCCAGGAGACAATCAGGGCTCGTCTGGCGGACTGCGGAAATGACGAGCTATCCAAGGCTGTGGTCAAGACGTTTCAGGGGGTCTCCCCCGTCCTAGCACGGGAGATCGCAGGGTACGCCACCCGCTGGCAGGAGCGCCGTGTTCCTCAACTGAGCCAGGATGAAACCGACCGTTTGGTCTTTTTCTGCGGAAGGCTGAAAGAGATGTTGTCGAGCAATACTCCTGAGCCTACGATCGCTTTAGAACAAAGCGGAAAACCGCGCGAATTTTCTTTTATCGACCTGAAGCAATATGGACATTATCTGCTGACAAAACGGACCGCTTCCTGCAGCGAGCTTCTGGATCAGTTTTATGCCCAGCGTGACCGGATCGAACGGATGCGGCAGCGTTCCAATGATCTGCTGAAGCTGCTGATGAATCTTTCTGAACGAACCCAGCGTAAAATCGCCGTCCAGACCGAGGAGCTTGCAGACTGTGCCAATCGGGAGCTTTACAAGACCTATGCGGATTTGATCAGCGCCAACCTCTATCAGCTGAAAAAAGGACAGGAATATGCCACGCTGATCAATTATTACGATGAGAATCAGGGCAGCATCGAAATCCCGCTGGATCCCAGCCTGACGCCGATCCAGAATGCCCAGAAATATTACCGTGAGTACCGCAAAGCCGCAACAGCAGAAAAAATGCTGGTCACACTGATTGAACAGGCCAAAGACGAGCTCGTTTACCTGGAGAGCGTATTCGACGCAGTATCCAGAACCGACGGCGAAAGCGAACTGCTCGAGATCCGGCAGGAGCTTGCTGAACAGGGATACTTGAAGCACTATAAAAATAAAAACAAAATGCTGAAAGCACAGCCGCCCATGAAATACCGTTCTTCGGATGGTTATGTGATTCTTTGCGGCCGCAACAACAAGCAAAACGACCGTCTGACTCTGCGAGAGGCGAAAAACTACGATTTGTGGCTGCATGTTCATAATATGCCGGGTTCTCACGTCATTGTCCAGTCTCAAGGCGGGGATATTCCCAACCGTACGATCGAAGAAGCGTGCATCATCGCTGCCTACAATAGCAAGGCAAGAGACTCGGCCCAGGTTCCGGTGGACTATACGCTGGTTAAAAACGTAAAAAAGCCAAATGGCGCCAAACCGGGAATGGTGATCTTTACGGACTATCAGACCGCATATGTCAGGCCGGATGAAGCATTGCTCAAACAGCTGGAAGCTTGAAAGGAATCCCCGTTTTATGGAGCAGAAAAAGAAATATCAGAGCCGTTCGAAGCGGCAACAAGTACAGATTGACAGGCTTCCTCTATTGGAACAGCCTGGTAACAGTCATTCTCCCTGTCCGCTTAATCGAAAGTGCGGGGGCTGTCAGCTTCAAAATATGTCCTATCCGCGGCAGCTGCGCTGGAAACAGGAGCGGGTTGAGACACTGCTCGGCTCATTTTGCCGGATTCAGCCTATCATTGGTATGAAACAGCCTTATCATTACCGCAACAAGGTCCAGGCTGCCTTTGCTCTTACGCGGGACAAACGGATCATCTCCGGTGTATACCAGTCCAGCACCCATCGGGTCGTGCCTGTCAGCAGCTGCATGACCGAAGATCAGAAAGCAGATGAGATCATTTGTTCCGTTCGAAAGCTGGCAGGAGAGTTTAAGCTTTCTGTCTTTAACGAGGATACCGGCCGGGGATTTTTACGTCATGTTTTGGTAAAGCGCGGATTTGCCAGCGGTCAGATCATGGTCGTACTGGTCGCCGGAACGCCTGTCTTTCCGGCAAAAAATCATTTTGTCAAAGCACTGCTTGCGCTTCATCCCGATATCACCACGATTTTACTCAACATCAACCCCTATTTTACCAGCATGGTGCTGGGAGACCATGAAAAAGTGCTCTACGGCCCGGGATATATCGAGGACATGCTCTGCGGCTGTACGTTCCGAATTTCAGCAAAATCTTTTTATCAGATCAATCCGGTACAGACAGAGCGCCTGTACCGCAAGGCGATGGAGTTCGCAGGACTGACCGGGAAGGAGACCGTCGTCGACGCATACTGCGGTATCGGGACCATCGGATTGGTGGCCGCCAAACAGGCCAAGCAGGTCATCGGGATAGAGGTCAATCGTGATGCGGTCGGAGACGCCATTGCCAATGCCAGATGCAACAATATCCGCAACGCCCGCTTTTACCACGCAGACGCAGGAGAATTTATGACCGCAATGGCACAGGCAGGGCAAAAAGCAGATGTGGTATTTATGGATCCTCCCAGAGCGGGCAGCGACCGGGCGTTTTTATCCTCGCTCTGCACGCTTGCTCCAAAACGGATTGTTTATATCTCCTGCAATCCCGAAACGCAGGAACGGGACCTGCGGTTTCTGATTCGTCATGGCTACACCGTAAGGAAAATCCAACCGGTCGACATGTTCCCTCACACCAATCATGTGGAGACGGTATGCTTATTGTCCAAAACAAATGACAAACAGAATTTGGAGCAAAAATGTGACAATCGCGCGTGATAATTCCAGTCAGTCGAAGTCTGAGGATGACAACCAGCGCAAAAGCAGCAATCCGAAAGCATTCAAGCGCTTTAGCATAAGTTTAGCCTGCAATTACAAATAGGAGAAAAAGCATGCTGCCAATAAACGCCATGATAAAAGAGCCAATAAACAAAGGCTGGTCAAGCGATAAAAAATACTGTGTAACCGATAAAAACGGTACACGGTATCTTCTGCGTGTCTCTGATATTGCCCAATATGATACAAAAAAATCTGAGTTCAATATGATGAAACAGGTGGCGGCTCTTGGTGTTCCCATGTGTCAGCCAATCGAGTTTGGCACCTGTAAGGATGGCGTGTATTCCATCCAGAGCTGGATTGACGGTGAAGACGCAGAGAAAGTTATATCGGGCTACTCAGATACCGAGCAGTATGTATTTGGTCTTGAAGCGGGGCGTATCCTTCGCAAGATCCACTCCATTCCTGCTCCTGTAACGCAGGAGGATTGGGAAGCTTGGTTTAACCGTAAAATGGATTACAAAATAAAGAAATATAACGAATGTCACCTGAAATATGAAAACGGGCTGGCATTCATCGACTACATAAATGAGAACCGCCATTTACTCAAAGGCAGACCGCAGACCTATCAGCACGGCGACTACCACATCGGTAATATGATGATCGGCAGGGACGGAAAGCTGTATATCATTGATTTTAACCGCAATGATTTCGGCGACCCGTGGGAAGAATTTAATCGTATTGTCTGGGGAGCCCAAAAGTCTCCGATCTTTGCCTCCGGTATGGTAAACGGATACTTTGATGGTAATGTGCCGCTGGAGTTCTGGAAGTTGCTTGCACTCTATATCAGCAGTAATACTTTATCATCACTCCCTTGGGCAATTCCTTTTGGAGAAGAACAGATTCAGGTAATGGTCAATCAAGCTAAGGAAGTGCTGTCGTGGTATGATAATATGTGTAACCCCATACCGACTTGGTATTTCAAAGGTTATTATTTGCAATATATTGACGAAATTCCTTTCAAATTAAAAAGTGCCTTTGATTTCGGCTTTCTGAACGAATACGGCAGAGTTTTTAAGGTCTTTGACGATCAGGATTCCGGGAACATCTGCTTTGGAACCGAAAAAGACGGTCATCGTTATTTTATCAAGTTCGCCGGCGCTCCAACAGAGCAGTATACCGGTGATCCTGCAGAAGCTATTGCCGGACTGAAAGCGACCTTGCCGGTATACGGTGAACTGCAGCATGAGAACTTGATCGAGCTGGTTGAGGCCAAGGATGTTGGCGGCGGATTTGCTATGGTATTCAAGTGGGTTGACGGCGATTGTATGGGAAGAATGTACCCTGCCGCACACCGCCGTTTTATGCAGCTGCCCATTGATGCCAGACTGACCGTGTTCCGTGATATACTGAGCTTCTTTGAATATATCGCCTCTCAGAATTATGTGGCAATCGACTTCTATGACGGAAGCATTATCTACGATTTTGAAAACGGCAAAACGACGATCTGTGACATCGATTTCTTCCGCAAGCGGCCTTGTACCAACGATATGGGACGTATGTGGGGCAGCTCTCTCTTCCAATCACCGGAAGAATATCAATTTGGAGCTGTTATTGATGAAATTACGAACGTCTATACTCTTGGTGCCGCAGCTTTTGCCCTCTTTGGCGAATATAACCGCACACGGGACAAATGGCAGCTTAGCGATGAACTTTTTGAGGTTGCAACAAGGGCTGTTAGTGATGATAGAACCAAGAGACAGCAGTCTATCCGCCAGCTGAGAGAAGAATGGGAAGCTGAAGTCTGTGATGAGTAAAAGACGGCATTTGCGTGTTATTCCTGCAAGGAAAACAGCATAAAAGCAGATACCGATATGACGAATCGGTTTTTCTTTTGACATCACATTGCAAAATCGGGAATTTCTGTTATAATGAAAGAAAATATTAGCGGCACTGTTAAGTAAAAAAGAAAAAATAGCAAATGATTCTGCAAAATAACTAAGGAATTCAAGAGTTAGCTAAAGA
>CALXBC010000023.1 GCA_944386455.1 uncultured Clostridia bacterium
GCTTCCGCCTCTTGATTTGTCAGCTCTGCCTTCAAAACATACAGCAGATTCGGAAAGCCGCGTCCCTGCCTGACTTCATACAGCAGCTCAACAGCAAGTAATTCCTTAAATGCCGCAATGGTTTTTTTGTAGGAAATCCCGAGCATAGTTGCCGCTTCTTCCCGGGTATAGATCAGATATACCTCTTTTTCCTCATTGATCCAGCCGTTTTTCTGGGACAGGGACAAACGGTTGAGCAGCAGGGCATAGATCATTTTGGCTTCCAGAGAAATTGCCTTGTATTTCGGATTGGCAAGTAAAGTGATCGGGAAACGTATAAATTCCTGGTCGATCACATCGCTGACAGTATAGCTGCGTTTCATGGCATCCATTTCCTTTCATATCAATGTTCTTAAACATCTTGGGGTTTGACTTCCTTCAGGCTTGTCCCTTTCATCTGCTCAATGGGAACAAAGCCATCATCCTGCGGAAAATCGCCGTCCTGTTCTTCCGGCGTGCTGTCATAAAAGGTCATCTGCTTTTGATTCTGTTTCGGTGCCGGCTGGAATGCCTGCTCCTTTGCCCTCCAGTCCGGAATATGGTCGGTCGCCTTGACAAACTGGAGTTTTTGGTAATCCGGATGTTCTTCCGGCGATATCTTGTACAGCTTGATCGGCTTTTCTCCGCGGATCAGCAGGATCGCCTGATTTTTAGGCAGTCTGCGTACTTCATCCGGCATAAGCAGAGGCCGGGAGGCTGTGGACTTGCGGTGCATATACGGACGGGGTGCCATCGGATACAGAAACGGCGGAACCGGCGTACTGGTATCTTCAGTCCTCACTGTCATGGTACCGCATTGGGAAGAAATGAAGTCTGCGGTCATTCCGTCGTTGCAGCCTAAAAAGAGCTGGTAATCGCAGTCGCCGACCAATTCCTGCCATTCGGTTTTAGGATATGCCTGACGTAGATGTCAAACCCAAGAAAATGGGCTTTGTCCCGGGCGTTTGTAATCAGCGTTTTCTCTTCGGACAGTTCCAGATGCAGGGCGTCACGCAGAAAATTTTTAATATCTTCCTTGATAATCCTGCAATCTTCTTTACTGCCGATTACGCCGCACAGCCAGTCGTCTGCATACCGGACATAAAACAGGCGTTTGTACCCGGCGTCCATTGGCAGAGCCGGGGATAGCTCCATTCGCTCCCGTTCCAACTGCCGGATTTGCTCTATCAATTTTCCTCTTTCCACATCATCCGTGGTGTCAGCCAACGCTTTTCTTGCCGTATAGGCTTGGTATTCATTTTGCCGATAGACAGGGTTCCTTTCTCGCCTTTCTCCTTGACGGAAGGCTTTACAATAGGCCAGCAGATCCTTGTCCTTGGACGGCAGTTCAGACAGAAGCGAAAAAGCTGCATTTCTTTCAAAATCCACCTCCGGCGATTGAGAATCCGTGTAATAATATTGTTGTTCCAGGACAGCAGCCAGATTTCGGGAGCGCCTTTTCAAGAATCGGAAGGATTCAGCCTTGACGGAATAGTACAGATAGGCAACGCGCCCCGCCTGATCGCGGTTTATGATTCCTTTTGGATTGTGTGCAATATTGGCGAAAACTGTTTGGACGGCATCCTGGGCATCATCCTGATCCCGAAGAATTTTATAGGCGGTTTTCTGCAAGTCCCAGTAATATGAGAGAAACAGAGCTTCCAACAGCCGTTGCTCCTGCTCGTCCAACATTTTTTCGCCTCCTTTGGCCTCTTCAAACTTTTCTCATTTTCCTATTGACTTTTTATTTACAGACTTTGCACAAATTTTGTTGTTTGGACTTATATAGGTTTAGAGATCTACTTTTGCTACTATTAGCGATCGAATATTTATCGGTTTATCAGCCAATAACTAGAATATTATTCTATTTATTGGCTGCAATGTGTTTATATATTCTACTTTTTGAGGATAAGTCATTTTATTCTCTATAATATACTTGAAGAGGTGATTAGAATGGTAGGTGAGCGATTGCTTGATCTTCGGAAAGATGCCAATTTATCTCAAGAGGACTTGGCGAAGATTCTGCATATCAATAAGCATTCTATATCATCCTATGAACGGGACAAATCGGAACCGCCCGATGCAGTGAAAATAAAAATTGCAGAATATTTTAATGTATCAGTGGATTACTTACTTGGACTGACAAACAATCCAGCTCCTGCCAACCAAAATAATTGTATCCGTCTACCACAGGAATTTTCGGAACATGCCAGGAAAGAGTTGACTGATTATATTGAATTTTTGAATGTAAAATACAGAAAATAACCAATATATTGGGTGCAATATATTGGAACCTATTTTTGGTAATTATACCATATACTTGAATAAAAAGCAAGTTTGGGATAGGTAGTTGCTATGAAAATGCAGAAAATAAAATATACAAAGCAGATGGGTGATAATATCAGGAAAATACGACTGGCTCAACATATGACACAAGATGATGTAGCCAGAGAATTGCAGTTGGCTGGATATGATATTTCCCTTGGGTACTATGCCAAATATGAACGTGCAGAATTAAACATACGACCAGATGTTTTACTTGGTTTAACTAAAATTTTTCAATGTGATTTAATGGAGTTTTTCAAAGATATAGAGGTGCAAAAATAATCTTTAACTGGACAATTATATTCGTTTGATATATAATAAATTTATACTGCTGGAAAGGCGGCAAGATTATGGCAAATGAAATTACGAACCAGGATATTATGGATATGCTCACGGTTTTGGTGGAGCGTACTAATGAAATTGGAAACATAAAAAAAGATTTGACAGCGTTTAGGAGTGAAACAAATCAGCATTTTCGTGAGATCGACGTCAAGCTGGAAACCAAAATTGAGCCGACTTTACAGTTGATTCTCGAAAATCAAGGCACTGTCACCAAGCATACCGAAGATATCGCAAACTTGAAACAGCGCCAGAATGAGCTGGAAGACAAGGTGGACGGCTTGGGCTATGCGGTCAAGGAGCTCCAGAAGAAAATGGCATAAAAAATGCAGCAGATAAAATCTGCTGCATTTTTATTTCTCCACACAATCCTCTGCCGCCTTATCCATTCTGATGCCCTGAAACCGCGGCTGGCGCATCCCGCCGCTTTGGGTGCGCTCCATAAACTCCACCTTGCAGACCAGCTCCGGTTCGATCCACACCGCATTCTCATTTCCATGTCCGGCCGGAAAATCAAACGAAGGCATGGCAATCTCCGGCTGCTGCTGTATTATTTTGAAGTCTTTCCGGCTGACTCCCATTGTGACATGGCCTTTGTAAATCAGTTCCGAACCGCGGTACTGTCCCAACACAATCGAAATCATGTTGTTTTCCTTAAAAATGTACCCGCAGATCACGAAATCATCGTCCAGATAAAACTTGACCTTTTTCCAGTCTTTTGTCCGCTTGTCTTCAAAATAAAGGCTGTCCTTCCGTTTGCCCACAATCCCCTCTAACTGTTGTTCTTTCGCCGCCGCGAACAGGGCGCTACCCTGCTCTTCGATATACCGGCTAACCGCGAATCGCGCATTTTCTTCCTTTATAGCCTTTTGCAGCAAAGCCTTCCGTTCCATCAACGGGAGGCTTTTGACATCCTTATCCTTGTAGTAGAGAATATCAAAGGCCACAAAGGTGGCAGGGTGCTGTTTCGCGGCAAAATCGATCCGCAGCTTGTTCGTCATGAGGCTCCGCCGTTGGATTTCATGGAATACCGGCTTGCCGTCTGTCCCAATGCAGGTCAGCTCCCCGTCCAGCACGCATTTTGTTTTGACATACTGATGCAGTTCAGACAGCTCCGGCACTTTGGGCAGCATTTTGACGTTGCGCTTGTTCCGCAGCTCGGTGCCAGATTTGGGATCAAGATAGGCGACACACCGTTCCCCATCAAACTTCATCTCAAAGATATATGCCGGATCGTCAAACGGCTCGGTTTCCACGCCGATCAGCATGGGCTTGACTTGTTTTTGCTCGAATAAATCCATCAGCTTGACTTCCTCGGACGGCCGCGTTTCGGCTTGTCGGTCTGGTTCTGTTTCTGCTGTTCAATGCTGGCTTTCAATGCTTCCATAATGTCGATGACATTGGAGGGCTGTTCAGCAGGCGTTTGGACGATTTCCCTGCCCGCAATCTTGTCCTCGATGATTTGGCGCAATCGAGCCTGGTATTCGTCATGATACTGCTCCGGCCGGAACTCCTGTACCATACTGTTGATGAGTGTTTTCGCCATAGTAAGCTCCTGCTCGTTCAGCTCCGGATGCGCTGGTTCTTTTGGCATCTCCTTGACTTCATCCGCAAAAAACAGAGTTTCGATCAGCAACCCTTTGTCGGTAGGAATGAGCGCCAGCAGCTTTTCACTGTTTCCCATAACGGTTTTGGCGATTGCGATCTTTTGCTCGTCCAGCATGGCGCGGCGGAGCAGCTCGTATGCCTTGTCGCCGCCTGTTTCGGGTACTGCATGATAGGTCTTGTCAAAATAGATCGGGCGGATGGAAGACAGATCAGCAAAGTGCAGGATTTGAATTGTTTTGTCTTTCGGTGTTTTCGCTTTCTCAAAATCTTCGTCCGTCATGGTAACGTATTCGCCGGGCGCAAACTCAAAGCCCTTGATGATCCCGTCAGAGCCGACCTCCTTGCCGCAGTTGGCACAGACCTTTTTGTACTTTACCCTCGATCCGTCCTCTTTGCAAAGCTGGTTGAAATGGATGTCGTTGTCCTGCGTGGCGGTATGCAGCGCGACTGGAATATGCACAAGGCCGAACGATATCGCTCCCTTATGATAGGCTGCCATATATAACACCTACTTTTTGTTTTTGGTGTTATTGTTGCCGAAATGTGGCAGGTTATGTGAGTATTCATATGAAATAGCGAGATTTTAATGGGAAGCGTTGCTGTCTTTATACCATTTCTCGACGCTTAAAAGTTTGATACGATGATCCTCAAAAACATTAGGATTATCCCTTTCACTGATAAATCGCTCTGCTGCTAAACATATATTTTTACAAAGCTGAACAATGTTGATTTGCACTTTATAAGTAAGAATATTATTTTTAAGATCATGAGAATTTCCAAAACATTCTGTATCTATTGCTAACCTAAAATCATATTTAATTTTTGTATTTTCGTTTATTTCTTCCTTATCATTGATTCCTTTATTGTCATCTCCTGAATGCAGAAAGGCACAGCGCAGAGCATAACAGGCAGCGCCATCAAAATAATATTTGCCATCAGTAAACGCTGTGTAATCTTGGCTGTATTCGGGATTATAAATGTAATCATTTTTCACATAATTATCAAACCACTTTTTATACCGTTCTCCTGTTTTTTTAGATGAGGGTAGTTTATTTGTCCGCAAATATCTGGAACAGTTAAAGCCAATGATAATGCTGATTGATACAACTTACAGTCCAATGCTTTTTGAATTTCTGATAGACGATCGCTTAAAGTATATACAGTGATTCCCCATTCACTCATGTCCATTCTCCCTGCAATTTTTTAGTTAGTATAGCATATCTGCGCAAAAAGCACAATGACTCCCATTCCATTTCCATGTATAATCATTACATGGAGGTGTGCGCCAGTTCGGCGCCAGATATATAGCTGGTGGGAATCCAGTCTGGTAAGGCCTAGCAAGCCGCCAGTACCGAGTCCTTGGAGCGCCAAAGGCTAACAATGGTGTTTAAGCGTAGGACAGGGAACAGGAACGCCGTAATGCGAAAGCGTGAAGTGATTGAGCTTCGTTAGAGTTATCGATTGTGCGGGGTGGTCTGGTACCTCCTTGGGTCACCAATAAGGAGTAGTCGTTAAAGCGAGACTATGAAAACGCACCGGAGTCCTAGAGCACGGCATACCTGATATCGTTATATCTAGCGTACCTGGGAGACCTGGATGGTTCTGGACATGAGCCAGTAGGGAGTATCGGCCAATGCAATGGTGAGTACGAACGAAGACCATCGAGGAGTCGGATTCGCCCATAGTACCGATGAAGGAAGTAATGACTCTGGAGGGAAGGGGCGGACAATAAGTTGCTTTTGCTGACAAAACATAGAAAGCACAGGAGGCAGACATTCTATGGAAAAAGAGAAAGCAGAAATAGCCAGACTCGTAGAGAAATATGGCAGGATTCAGTCGTTAATGAAATATGTCAACAGTGACACGCTCAAGGAATCCTACCGCAATCAGCCGAAAGGAAAAGCGGTAGGAATAGACGGGATAACAAAGGAAGAATACGGGGAAAATCTAGAGGAAAATATCAGAAACCTAATAGTCAGAATGAAGAAGTTTTCCTATAAGCCCTATCCAGTGCGCAGAGCCTATATACCAAAAGGGAATGGGAAAATGCGAGGCCTCGGGATTCCGTCATTTGAGGACAAAATCGTGCAGGGTGTCTTCAAGGAGATACTGGAAGCGATATATGAGCCGAAATTCAAAGAGTTTTCATTTGGATTTTGCCCAAACAGAAGCTGTCACGATGCAATCCAGAGAGTAAACAAGCATATCATGGCAGACAAAGTCAATTATATTTTAGATGCTGATATTAAAGGCTTCTTTGACAACATAGACCATGAGTGGATGATCAAGTTCCTGGAACATGACATAGCCGATAAGAACTTTATCAGATATATCAAGAGGTTTCTGATAGGTGGAGTCATGGAGGACGGAAAGCGGCTGGAAACAGAAGCGGGAACAGTACAGGGCGGATTAATATCGCCGGTACTGGCAAATGTGTATCTTCATTATACGCTGGACACATGGTTCGACTATATAAAGAAACGCGAATTCAGAGGCGAAATGTACATGGTACGCTATGCGGATGACTTTGTATGCCTGTTCCAATACGAGAATGAAGCACGAAAGTTTTATCAGCTTCTGGTAGAAAGACTAAAGAAATTTGGTCTCGAAATCGCGGAGGATAAAAGCAGAATACTGCCCTTTGGCAGATACAAGGGAACAAAGGAAAGCTTTGATTTCCTTGGATTTACACACTACAATGCAACAAGCCACTGGGGTAAGTACTGCGTACTGCATAGAACGAGCGGGAAGAAGCTGAAGATGAAACGAGAAGCCATAAAGAAATGGATATGGGAGCATATGCACGAGAGCATAAGCGCCACGGTTGAAGCGTTAAATGTGAAACTGACCGGACATTACAGATACTACGGAATCTACGGGAACTATGTGGGGTTACAAAAGTATTATAAGTACGTGCGGGAAGAGCTATGGAAAAGCAAAAGACGCAGAGACCAAACTTATTGGCTGACGTGGAGAAAATACGGGAATATCTTGAAGATACACCCGCTGGAGTATCCGAGAGTTTATCTGAAAAGTGCTTATTAGGCAAATGACTTATTGAAGAGCCGTATGCCTTAATCGGGCACGTGCGGTTCTGTGAGGGGCTTTTGAGACTTGAACCTCTCATCGCAGAGAAATTTGAAATGAAAGGAAGTGAAAAGTCGAGACAAAGTCTACTCGACGAGAAAATGGGGTTTCAGATCAAGCAACCGGAGAAGATTCGGCAGTCGATCAATCGGACGATTCGGTTTCGGCCGGAGATGTTCGAACGGCTGACGGAACTTGCAGAGGAGAACAAAATCTCTTTTAATTTCTTAGTATGCCAGTGTGTTCAATACGCACTTGACAACCTGGAAAAGTAACCAGCAGACCGAAGATATCGGTCTGCCGGATCTATCAACCTGTTCGTTATGATAAAATCTGCGCTGTGTGTTGCAGTTCTCCCGCCCCTTTAACAGGGGCGGGAAATTCAGCTATTGGATGTAATCCTGAGGAAGAATAGTACAATCATAGATTTTTTCCCCGACCGTCAACACGTTTTCTTGACTATAAATCTTATCTGTTACGACCCACGTCTGTTCTTCTTCACTGTAATTGTAAAAAATCATCATAACTCCATCTGTCAGCATATGAAGGGTATAGAATGATGATGCTTTTTTTAAATCCAGTTGCTTAATTGGCTTTAGAATCACATCAATCACAGGATCTATTCTGCCAACTTCTTGGATCAGAGTACCTTGTTTGACGGACTGAAATTCTTCTTTACCTAATTCTTTTTTACAATAAATCGAAAAACGAATTGATGGATTCCCCGGAAAGCCCCAGTCCTCATTAAGAAATGTATACAGCAGACCATTTTCAGCAGTTTTAAAAACAATATACCTTGTAGATTCGGTATTTCTGACACAATCAACGTTATACTTTTCTATGATGTTGCTGTAGAAAAAAGCATTTGAAGTCGCATCAGAGAATCTGGTAAAAAACAGCAGGTCAGGGATGATCGTACTTTCGTGATATGTTTGTGTGATTAAAATGTCATATGGAGCTTCATTATTGATTACCGAGTTGATATTCCCCGTAAAAAAGTTTGGTGATCGGTTAATTTCAGAAACAATATTGGATTGGTTTTGTTCCATACTGTTGTTGGTAAATTCAGCAGCATATGATTGTTCCGCTGTACCTTGTCGTCCACAACCACAAAGTAAAATTATAAATGCTGCCAATGCCAATACAATGCTCTTTTTCATATATCATGCTCCTGTTGCTTTATCGTGTCACAGCGTAATAAACTGTGTCAGAATGATAATAATTGCTGAGGTCGAATATACTGGTTCCCCAATTAGTGTTGGTTGGGTCACTTACCAGTTCGTTTGGATCTGATGCCTTTCCACCGTGCTTTTGTGCCCATTTTCCTGTATTCAGCTGTACCATGAAATGATAGTCTTCATCAAAAAAATTATCTCTTATACGCATTGCAATTTTGTATTCTCTTGTAGGATGAATTAGATCATCTTTACTGGTTAAAACTCTGCAGCCACGGTTAAGTTCCCGAATTAATGCCTGTGTTTTTTCCGAAAAAGATTGGAGATTATCGGTTGGATAGATTGACAAATCAGGTGTATAATTAAGTTCTAATACATATCCAAGGCAGTTTACATTATTACTGTTTTCCTGCCTGTATGAACTTGCCGCACCTACCACAGTTGCTTTCTCCAAAAACCAGCCCTGTTCCGGGGCGGCAACATAATCATACAGGTTTACATTTGCGGTACTGCTCATGCTCCCGGACGAAACCGATATGCACATTGCCTGGTTTCCTGCCTTCGGCATCAGGCGATAGCTTCCGTCCCCGTTTGAGAAAAACGCCCACCGCTGCGCCGGTGTATTGTTGCTGGCATAAATCTGGATGTTCTGATCGTTTGTGACTACACCGCTCGCAACATCCAGCACCTTCCCGTTGTGCTGCGGGTACAGATTAGTCAGCTTGTAGTATCCGTCACTCTGCTTTTCTACCTTCCACTGTTGATTGCCGCCGCCATGAAAAGCATATTGAATTACGTTTCCATTATTGTTTAAGTTTTGATCTGCGTCCAGATATTTTCCACTTTTCCGGTTTCGGATATAATAGACGCCGTTTGCAATATTGGCGGGCGCCTGATAGCTCAGGGTCAGCAGAGGCCGCTCTGCTCGCTTTGAAAACGCACAGTTACTGGTGTAAAACGCATTGTAATCCGGATTCGATTTCGACTCATCGGTATAGCGGAGCATAAACCCGTTGTTCGCCTCTCCGCTGTACATCATACGGATGCCGGACAAAAAGTGTGAGCCGCTGAACGTAATGTATTCTTTGTTGAACGGTCTGGAC
Source organism: uncultured Clostridia bacterium (assembly GCA_944386455.1). Lineage (GTDB taxonomy): Bacteria > Bacillota > Clostridia > Oscillospirales > Ruminococcaceae > HGM13222. The sequence continues at coordinate 9,656 of CALXBC010000023.1, forward strand.
TCTGTTTCATAGGAGTTGGGCTTGTTGTTCCAGGTCAGGTTGTCATTGTCCCATCCGCCTAAGTTCTTGTAAAGCGAAATGGCGCGTCCCGTACTGGAGCCATCTGTGTTCCAAATCCTCATGGAAGCGCTGCTGATCGTACTTCCGGCAGTCAGCGCAGGCATGTTGATGATGCGGAAATAAGCACGGTGAACGCGGTATGTCCCGCCTGAACTCTTGATCCCAACATCCATGCGGTCCCGTTTGTTATGCTGCAGGCCGCATACTGTACATTTCCCGCCGGAGCCGCTGATGTTATCTCCCTCATGTACATAAGTGTCATCGTAGTTGGAACCGTCCTGGTCGTTCTGCGGATCAATGGTGATCGGATATACCCGTTCTTCCGCATTCAGCCATTCGGCATCCGGTGTAAATGTGATTGTACAGCCAGCAGCTTCCTGTTTTACCTCCACATCAATATCATATGATTCTGCACCTGCCGAATCGTACATATACGGCGCTGCAACCGTGAATATCGCTTTCTCGTCCTCATTCTGGAATTCCACACTGTTATCGCCCAGCTTTACCGCTGTAAGCTCCCCGGCATTGATATGCATAGTGTAGCCTCGGAACTCGGTTGGCTGGTTCAGAATGACGTCTTCCTTGATTTTCCCAGGGACTACCGTATACCGTACATCAATTCCTTCCCCCATAGCGTCCTCATACAGAACGGAGGATGACAGGTTGGGAAGCCGCATTTTTTCCTCATTTGCTTCCTCAACCGTGAGCACAGCGGACGGCGCAGCAGTTTCTTTTGGCTCGATTTCTGCTTTGGCGGCCGTGTTCAGCGTTGCTTCTTCAACCGTAAATGCCGGTACAGGACTGTTCAGTTCCATTGACTGAACTTGTGGCGTCTGCTTTGTCATAAGGCTGGTCAGTGACCACTCCATAGTATGACCGTCTTTTTCCAGTCTGGCGATCTGACTGGAAGCAGCTTTGGGCGCAAAGCTCACGCGGTTTGTTTCCGACTGATTTTCAATTCTATTATCCTTGAAAGCGAGAGAATTGTCAATATCAACCCACTCGCCGTTTTCATTTTGTTCGTGCACTGCATACGGATAGGACGCTGCAATATAGCTTCCGTCCTCACACAGAAAGTGCTTTTCATATTCTCCTCGCTTGGTGATATCTTCTTCTATGATCGGGGATGCCGTATATGCTTGAGATTGTTCCGTTTCCGTTGTCTGCAAAGTTTCAAGGGGAGTACTGCTGTCTGACGCAAATACGTTCAGTGCCAGGGAAATAACCAGTGCCAACGAGATGCTGATTTTTGCTGTCCTTGCCTTTTTCATATGACATTCCTCCTTATTTTTTCATCTTTACTTTACAGTGCCATGATAAGATCATCATAATAAATTTATTAAAATTTTGAAATGCTGTAACATTTTTGAGTCATATCCGGTATTATCAATATGAGAAATTATGGATAAACTGAAAAAAGATAGAAAACATGTGCTGTTTCTTTTTGAATAAAAGCGGGTTTGGCAAAGCGCATGAGATTTTGTATGAACGGGAGTGGAAGAAGTGGAAGAAGATAACAGAACAAGCCCAGTCGATATCGATAAAATTGTAGCAGACTATTCTGACCTGGTCTATCAGCTTGCGTATGCCCAGATGAGAAACAAAAACGATGCAGACGATATTTATCAGGAAGTCTTTCTCCGTTATATCCGCAAAAAACCCGTGTTAAAAAATGAGGAGCATGAAAAGGCATGGTTTATCCGCGTGACGATAAACTGCTGCCGGAATTTGTGGAGCACCGCTTTCAGGCGTCATACACGGCCGTTGGAGTATGCACAGACCGAGTCGCACAGTGAAGAGGCCGCTGCAGAGGAAGAACTAAAGGATCTGTTGGACCGGCTTCCAAAAGCCTATCGGGTGGTCATTCATCTGTTTTATTATGAGGATATGTCCACTGCGCAGATCAGCGCCTTGCTCGGGCAGAAGGAAGCCACGGTGCGGGTAAAGCTGACCCGCGCCCGGCGGATGCTGAAGGATTTGATGGAAGGAGAAGAGGAATATGCTGAACAAGGAGTATAAGGCGCTTTACGCCGCGATTCATCCGGATGCTGCGCTGGTTGCGGAAACAAAGGAAAAAATGAGGCTTGCACTTCAGAATCCGCACAGGGATAAAAGAATCATACTGTTGTGCGGCTCTGTAGCAGCAGTAGTGATATTAATCGTGGCCGCTGTTATTTCCGTTCCGCTGCTGGTGCCGGAAATGCCGTTGCTGAAGAGACCGGTATCTGCGGAAAATTCGATGATCGACAGCGGAGCAGATGTGAACGCTGCTGATCAGACAGAGAATAATATCATACCAGCCTGGTATGAACCGAAGGAATTAACACTGATGTCGGTTGTCAACACCCCGTCTGCGGAGGAAAATCCGACAGCCGCACGATCGTCCGCCTGTCAGCTCGTTCCTCTTTCTGCTGCAAAGACAGCTGAAAGCGTGATGCTGGAACTGCCGGACGGGCTTTCAGCAATCGAAATTTCTCAAAGTGATTTTATCCGTTTGAGCGCTGTCGGCACGGACGGCCCATATTACGGGAAAACGAATCTGTATTATGATCTGAAAAACAAACAGGTAATTTGTTTGGAAGATCACGCAAACAGGATTGCGCAACAGCACAGCCTGGCGGGGGAGGACGAAAAGCGTCACAACGTATTATGCAGTCCGGTATATAATCGAGGCGTCATTCAGATTCAGAATACCCGTAACGGAAATATTTCCAGCTATTTGTATCTGGAAGACGGAAATGTGCGCCTTCTGTCTGTGCCAAAGGCAACCACGATGGATATGTGGCTGTCATCGGACTACCGCTATGTTGTTTTTGTGATCTCCCGTACGAATGCTGCGGATATTTGGGTGCAGGACTTGTCTCGTCCCGATGCCGAGCCTTTGAATATCACGAAATTAAACGGCAGACAATACAATGCAAGTGAATTTGAAATTACCCTGTCCGACAGCGGACGGTATATTCTGTATTATCTGGCAGGCAGTTCAGAACGATGGATCTGCTATGACCTACAGAAAGATCACTGGTTCACAGGCCAGGGGAAGGTCATCCGCTATGTAGCGGATGATACCGGCATTCTGGTGGATACCGAAAAGGGCGGGAAAATCATCAGCACGGCGGACGGAACGGATATTACCGATACGGTGAAGCTGGAAAAATGGGAAACCTGTCAGGTGATGACAAACAGCTACACGCTGCCGCAGGGACATGTAAACAGCATCTTTGTTTACTCTGTGATGGATGAAAAGCGGCAGCTGACCAAAGTGATTTCGGAAGCGAACGGATATTATGTGGACGGGGCGTATCTTTATGCATTTGATGCCAAGCGCAAGGCAGTGATCTGCTATTCTCTGCAAAACGGGGAGTCTTTTACCGTTTCTGTTCCACAGGAATTTTTCGACCGTCTGGCCGCACAAAACAAGGATGACCGCTATGAGGTTTATTACCGGCTGTCCGCCAGTCCCGACGGCAGACAGCTGGTTTTAAGCTATGAAATTTCCGATGCGGAGCGTACTGGTGATTATTCCTTTTCTTATCAGGCGTTGCTGCGGGAAGAATTCTGGTTCTCCGACAGTTTGGAGGAACTAAAAGACTGGGCAGAGGGTGCGTACCAAAACGGGGAGTTAAAAATGTACTACGGAAACGGCTTTTCGCTTTTGTGGGTGCGCTTCCGCAGCTGGGACAGATCCTATATTGCAGTGGAAGACTACCGTGACCGAACCTTTACGCTGTATCAGAATGACCTTTTTACCAGCCTGAACTCGTTTGGAATCGATATTCCGAACGGGGAATATCCTGATTGGCCCGGATTCCGCAAGGCTTTGGACAGTGAGGCTTCGCAGGAGCAGACTAAGGAAACGTATTCATTTCTGCCATCCGATGCCGCGCCGGTTGATTATGCGGATTTGTATACAGACGGAAAACTGGATGAGGAAAAGATAAATCAGCAAACGCTCAAATTGCTATTTAAGCAGGATGCTTATGATATGGCATTGGGTGAAATTCAGGGAATCGTTCAGGCAAACCGCAGGCTGAACGACCAGTCCGCGGCTGCAAGTCTTTTCAGCATGATCCAAAAACATACCTATCAGTTGAACGAGTACGAGAGACAATATGGTTGGGGGGATTCCACAGGATACAGTATCACTTTATATACTGGTTCAGGACTCAGAGCGGAAATCATAATCGCAAAATATTCCGGTAATCAGAAGCCATACATTTTATTGCAGGATCTCAATATGATAACTTTCCTTACAAAGGAGGATTATCGGGAAATAGAAAATTTTCTGAAACCGTTTATCGAAGAAACTAACAGATTGATGCTAGAGTAAATATTTAAAAGCATTTACCAAAAAGCACGATGGCGTTAACGCCATCGTGCTTTTTCCGGCTGTATTGATTATTCTTCTGCGGGAACCTCTTCCGGCTCTGTTTCTTCTTCTGCTTCAGCAGGCGCATCCTCATCGGATGTGATTGTTACATTGTTTGCGGCGGCAGCTTCTTCCATGATCTGTGCCTGTTCCGCGGCTTCCTGTTCTTCCAGCAGTGCGCGGATAGAAAGGCTGATGCGCTTGGCATCCAAGTCAATGCCGATGATCTTTACGTCGACTTCCTGCCCGACCGAAACGACGTCAGCAGCTTTCGCAACCCGCTGTGTTGACAGCTGGCTGATGTGGATCAAACCGTCAACGCCCGGAATGATCTGTGCAAATGCGCCGAACTGCGTCAGTGAGACAATTTTGGCAGTTACGACATCGCCGACTGCATATTTATTTTTAAAGATTTCCCACGGATTGTCTTCTGTTTTCTTGTAGCCGAGGGAGATTTTTTTCTTTTCCTTATCGACGTCTTTGACATAGACTTCAATGAAGTCCCCGACGTTGACGACCTCAGACGGATGCTTGATTCTCTGCCAGGACAGCTCGGTGATATGTACCATACCGTCCACACCGCCCAAATCAACAAATGCGCCATAAGAGGTGAGGGATTTGACCTCTCCCTTATAAACCTGTCCGACTTCAACCTGGTTCCAAAATGCTTCTGCTTTTGCAGCTTTTTCTTCATTCAGAACCGCACGGACAGAGCCAACTGCCTTGCGGGAGTTTTCCTTGATTTCAATCACCTTAAAGCGGACGGTCTGCTTGAGAAGAGTGTTCAGATCCTCAACACGGGTATTGGAAACCAGAGAAGCGGGAATGAAAATCTTGACATAGTTGCTCAGCACCAGTACGCCGCCTCTGACAACATCGGTGACAACCCCTTCCAAAACAGTGCCGTTCTCATATGCTTCGGTAATGGTATCAAAGCCCGCTGCAGAATCACAGCGCTTTTTGGAAAGCATAACAGTGCCTTCCTGATCATTGACCTTAATGACGATCAGATCCAGCTCCTGTCCCTTTTCCACAATATCAGAGGGACGCAGATTGGGATCATCAGTCAGCTCGGACAGCGGAATAAAGCCGGCCTGCTTTGCGTTGATGTCAATCTGTACTTCGTTTGGAGCAATTGAAGTAACAACGCCTTTGACCCTCTTACCGTTATATAATTTTTCGCTCATGGACTGCTCCAGCAGTTCGGCGAAATTGAGCTCCTCGTCCTGATTTTTGATCATTTCACTCATGGTTTGTAGAACCTCCTTAATTATATCAGCCGGAGTGGAAGCTCCGGCAGTGACACCGATCCGGGGGGAACGAAGCAGCAGTTCCCTGTCAAGCTCTGCGGCGGTTTCCACCAACAGAGCGGGGCAATAAGTACGACAGACCTCCAACAGCTTGGCCGTATTGGAGCTGTGACGCCCGCCTACTACCACCATCAAATCAGACGAGCGGGCTAAAGCAGCCGCTTCTGACTGCCGTTCATTTGTCGCATTACATATTGTATCAAATATTTTGATGTTTGTATAGTGTTTTTTTAAATATTCACAGCAATCATTCCACAAATCCTGTCGGAATGTAGTTTGCGCGACTACTATTATATCATTTTTCTCTTCGTTTGTAAATTCTTTTCTTAAAATTATCAATTCGTTCATATTTTGAGCCGCAAAACACGGACCGGTACAGTGCCCGATGATTCCCTGCACCTCGGGATGACTTTTGTCCCCGATTATGATTACGGGATTCCCGGCGGCTGAATGCTCAGATACGATTTTGTGGATCTTGGCAACAAACGGACAGGTCGCATCCCGGTACCGAATATGATTGCGTTCCAGCAGCTCATATACTTGTCTGCCTACACCGTGAGAGCGGATAATCAACGTCCGGTCTCCCGCCTGAAGCGGGTCGTCGACCGCCTGACAGCCTTTTTGTGCAAGATCCTGTACCAGCTGCGGATTATGGATGATCGGACCGAGGGTAGTGACCGGTTCTCCTGCTCCGACAAGCTGGTAAACCAGGTCGACGGCACGGGCCACGCCAAAGCAGAAGCCCGCCGTTTTGGCAAGTGTAATTGTATGCTTCATGATGACAGTATGGATTCCTTTCCGGTCTTACGGATGCCCGTCGCCGTAAATTTCTGCAATTTTGGACATCATATATTTACTGGCTTCCTTTAGAGAAGCAGGCGTGATGTCGGTAATGCCCAGCTCCTCATTTTTGATTACACCGCCGAAAACCACCGTTACCCTGGAACGAAAATGGAGCTTACCCTCAAACTTGATGCAGCAGGGAACGATGTCACCGCCCGTTTTGTGGGCAACCAGCACGGCACCGGATTTCGGCTTGCCCAATTCTCCCGTTCTGGAACGGGTCCCCTCGGGAAAGATCGAAAAAATCCCGCCCTCCTTGACGGTTTGGATTGCGTTTTCAATGGCTTGGGTATCACCCTTGCCCCGCCTCACCGGAAACGCCCCCAGCTTTTTGATGATAAAGCCCAGCACCGGCTTGTGAAACAAGTCTTCCTTTGCCATAAAACACAGCGGGCGGTCGAGATACAGACCGAGAAACACGGGATCAAAATAGGTGCGGTGGTTGCTGCAAAGGATGATGCCGCGGTCTTTGGGAACATTTTCCAGTCCAACGATCTTGAATTTAAAAACCAGCGGAAGAAAAATACGGCAGACAATCTGTCCGAATCTGTAAAACGCAGTCATGAAATCCAGCTTCCTTTTCTATCATATTATGTTACAGCAGTATCACAGCCGCTTCCCTTTTTGGTGCAGCACCCGCCTCACGGTGTCCGCAGCCGCAGAAACCGCTTCCTCCAGGGTCAGATCGCTGCTGTCGACCAAAACAGCGTCCTCCGCCTGCTTCAACGGGGCGACTGCACGGGTGGAGTCATTATGATCCCGCGTTTTGATTTCCTCCAGCAGCTGCTGAAAATCCACGCTCTGCCCCTTTTCCAAAAGCTCCAGATGACGGCGGCGGGCGCGCACCTCAGGCGAAGCAGTGAGAAAAATTTTGACATCCGCATTTGGCAGTACGACCGTCCCGATGTCCCGTCCGTCCATTACGATGTTATTTTCCTTTGCGATATTCCGCTGCAGTTCGAACAGAAATTCTCTCACTGCGGGAATAGCCGAGACATCCGATGCAGCCATGGAAACCTCGTTTTGACGGATCGCTTCTGAAACGTCCTGATCATTTAAAAAGACCCGCTGCAACCCGTCGACGAATTTCAGCTTTACGGTGATTTGAGGCAGCAGCGGCGGAACAGTTTGTGCATTCAGCTGCGTCAGGCCCTGACGCAGGGCATACAGCCCGACGGCGCGATAAAGAGCGCCGGTATCTACATAAATAAAGCCAAATTCAGCAGAAAGCCGTTTGGCAATGGTGCTTTTTCCCGCTCCTGCGGGACCGTCGATCGCAATGGAAATCATGGAAGTTATCCTTTCACAGTAGATTTTTCTATTGATGCTGCTTTGCGCTCAGATGAATGACATCCAGCCGCAAAACAGTCGTACCTGGAACACGATCCGGAGAGAAATCAAAGCGGTGGTCAGGAAAATAATGCGCTGTCAGAAGCCGCAGTGCCGCGGCTTTTTCTGCTTCCTCCACAAAATGAAGAACACCGTCTCCAAATACGCTTTGGTATTTCATGGTGCATCTGCACATCGTTTCCTGAAACACAGGCTGATGTGCGCAGTCCATTTCGAAACAGACAGGACTGCCCTGACGGATCAAATCCAGCTTTTTCCCCTCGTTGGCAGAGTGAAAATAAAGAGAGATTTGCTTGCCTTTCAGCTCGAGTCCAAAGCTGAGCGGCACGATATAGGGACGCCCGCTGCTGTCGACCAGTCCCAGACGGCAGACGTCACAGCGGTTCATGACAGCGATGATCTCCTGAAAGTCCGTAATTTCTCGGTCACTTCTTCTCATTTTGCGCACCTCAAACCGTTTTATGCGTTTTGTCCGGCCAGATACCCGGTCGAAAACGCGATCTGGAGATTGAATCCGCCGGTATAGGCGTCGACATCCAGCACCTCTCCTGCAAAATACAGGCCGTGACAGAGCTTGGATTCCATGGTTTTGGGATTGATTTCCGACACCTTGACGCCGCCGCTGGTCACGATCGCTTCCTCGATCGGGCGGAATCGCTCTGCTGTCAAGGTCAGGCATTTGAGACAGCCGATCACCTTTTTTCGGTCTTCCCTGGATAATTGGTTGACTTTTTTGTTCGGCGGGATTTCAGACAGCGACACTACAACAGGAATCAGCTTTTGGGGCAGAAGATCATGGAGCGCGTTGCAGAAATCCCGGTTATGATATTTTTCAAAATCGCGCAGCAGGCGGGTATCCAGCTGCTTTTCGTCCAAAGCGGGCTTCAGATCGATATGAAGCTGATATTTTCCCGGCGTCATCGCTTTCATATGAGCACTCGCACTTAACACAAGCGGGCCGGAGACGCCAAAATGGGTAAACAGCATTTCCCCCATTTCTTCATAAACCGGTCTGCCGGATTCAGCCTGTGTTACAGACAGAATGACATTTTTTAACGAAAGTCCCTGCAGCTTGTGGCACCAGATTTCCCGAATCTCCAGCGGAACCAGAGACGGAACCGGCGGAACGATGGTATGTCCTGCCGCCTGTGCGAAACGGTAGCCGTCTCCGGTTGAACCGGTCAGCGGATAGGATTTTCCGCCGGTCGCCACGATCACACTTTCAGCAGCATAACGGCCTTTGCCGGTGATAACGCCGCATACTTGTCCATCATCAAGCATCAGTCCGCGGACAGCCTCGTCCAAATGGATTTGTACCCCCGCGCCGCGGCAGAAGCAGGCCAAAGCATCGGCAACATCGGCTGCCTTATCGGAGGCCGGAAACACACGATTTCCCCGTTCTGTTTTCAGCTTCAGTCCGCGGGCTTCAAAAAAATCTATGGTATCCGCCGGACTGAACTGACCGAATGCGCTATACAAAAATTTCCCATTGCCGGGGATATTTTCCATCAAGGTTTCAAGTCCGCAGCGATTGGTGAGGTTGCAGCGGCCTTTTCCCGTAATTCGAACCTTCCTGCCGGGCAGCCTGTTTTTATCGAACAGCATCACCCGTCTGCCGTTTTCTGCGGCCGTGCCCGCTGCCATCAGTCCTGCGGCGCCTCCGCCGACGACGATGACATCCCAGCTTTGCTCCATAAAGCGGAACGGCTCCTTTCCAGGCACTCTCAGCCCTTTACTTTTTCATAAACATTGTACTCTTCCCAGATGTTTTCCAGTTTTTCAAAGGTCTGACAGACCTTGTTGTTCATTTCAAGTCCGATTGCCACGATCAATGCGTTGACCAGGCTGAGCGGCGCAACAAGAGAGTCGACAAACGACGCCATATCGCTTCTGGCAAGCAAAGCACAGTCCGCGGTTTCGCAAAGCGGGGATATTTCGCTGTCGGTAATGGCAATGACCGTTGCGCCATTGTCGGATGCATAGCGGAATGCTTCGACCGTGCGCTTGGAATAGCGGGGAAAGCTGATGCCGATCAGTACGTCTTTATCAGAAATACGAAGCATCTGTTCATACATTTCGCTGGTGGTGGACGCCTGAACCAGACGGACGCTTTCAAAAATCAGATTAAAATAGTAAAACAGGAAATTGGCAAGATGCGCCGCACTTTTGGAGCCGATGATATAGATCGTTTTCGCGTTGACGATCGCTTTGACCGCCTTGTCAAAATCCTCATGAGAGGTTTCGTCCAGCGTACGGCGGATTCGCTCAATATCCTGGTTTAAAACCGTTTCCAAAACCTGTCCGGGCGGTATCTGTTCATTGGCAAGCTGAATGCGCTGGACAGAGGTCAGCTTGTTGCGGATCATTTCCTGCAGCGCACGCTGCAGCATGGGATAGCCGTCATACCCGATTTCAAAGGCAAAACGCACGACGGTGGATTCGCTGACTCCCACTGTTTCACCAAATTTGGCGGCAGTCATAAACGCCGCTTTATCATAATGATGCTGAATATATTCGGCGATCCGTTTCTGTCCTTTGGAAAAGCTGCTTTCCTTTTCATGGATCCGCCGAAATAATGTTTTACTCATACTGGTTTCCATGCCTTTCCCTGAATTAATCCCATTTTGCGGGACGATGGTTGGCTTTACCCGTTATGATTGTATGTCAGATACTTTTATTTTGCCCCATTTTACAGGTTTTGTCAATCCTTTTCCATAAATTACAAAATATAAGGTTAAAACAGTAATAATAATTTGTACATTACATAGAATATTATCAACAATTAAAATAAAGATATCATATAATTATAGGAGGATTTGTAATGGAATATTTTGAAGTCACCAAGAAGGAAAAGAAAATCAATTCAATCAACAGAACGATTCGGATGGACCCGGAGCAATTTGACAAGTTAATGGAGCTGTCGGAGAAGCATGGCGTATCCTTCAATAAAGTAGTCAACCAGTGTATTGAGTTTGCCTTGTCCCATTTGAAAAGCTCCGAGAAATAAGCGCTGCTGTTATATTCTGAGATTCCTGTGCACAAGACAGGCTGGAGAAAACTGTGATTGAATCATGAGGCCGCGGCTGTTTGCTGCGGCTTGTTTTTGTTGACTTTTTGGACGGGCATGATATAATAAAATAGTAAAGGTATGCTTATATGGAATTTGATACAGAGGGCGCTTGACCGCGAAAGTCATAACAGCAGGGAATCAGACATGATGAGCTGGTATCGGAAAGGAATGATATAAAACGTGAAAAAATTCTTTCATCTGGTGTTTCACCGTGTTGTCATTTTTGTTTTCCTGATGCTGGTTCAGCTGGTTTTTCTGCTCGGGATGATGATTTTTTTCAACGATTATTACGCCTATTTTTATGCGATCTGTACGCTGGCAAGTCTGGCGGTGGTGCTCTGGATTGTGAACAATAAAAGTAATCCCGGCTATAAAATCGCCTGGATTATTTTGATTTTGCTGCTGCCGATTTTTGGCGCTCTGTTCTATCTGCTGTTCGGGGTTAATTATCTGAGCCGCCGCAAACGCAAAAAAATGGAGGTAGTTACAAGGCAGGTCCTGCGCACCTTTCCGGAAGACACACCGGTGCTGGAAAAGCTGTCTTCTGAAAGCAGAACGGCAGCCAAGCAGACCTGTTACATAGAAAAAAGCGCCTGGTGTCCGCTGTGGCAGAATACAAAGGCAGAATATCTGCCGTCGGGTGAGGATAAGTTCGCCCGGATGCTGGAAGAATTGAAAAGAGCCGAACACTATATATTTCTGGAGTACTTTATTATTGAGGAAGGGATCATGTGGAACAGCATTCTGCAGGTCCTGGAAGAAAAGGTAAAGCAGGGCGTTGAGGTACGGCTGATTTATGATGATATGGGCTGTATGTTTACTCTGCCTTATCAATATGATAAAAAGCTGAGAGAAAAGGGAATTGACGCCTGTGTGTTCAATCCTTTCACCCCGGTTCTTTCATCCAGTTTTAATAACCGTGACCACCGCAAAATCTGTGTGATTGACGGCTACATCGGATTTAACGGCGGGATCAACCTGGCAGATGAATATATCAATGCCTATGAAAAGCACGGTCACTGGAAAGATACAGCCGTGGTTTTGGAGGGAGACGCCGTATGGAATCTGACCGTCATGTTTTTGTCGATTTGGGACTACATTCATGGTACGGCTGAAGATTATGAAAAATACAGGCCAGCGGTCTATCAGAAAACCCCTGTTCATTGTGACGGATATATTCAGCCCTACATGGACAATCCGCTGGATAATGAGCCTGTGGGGGAAAATGTATATTTCAATCTCATCAATAATGCGAAGGACTATGTTTATATCACGACACCCTATCTGATTATTGACAATGAAATGGTGACAGCCCTTTCCACAGCGGCCAAATCCGGCATTGATGTGCGGATCATTACGCCTCATGTCCCGGATAAATGGTATGTCCATGCGGTGACGCGGGCATATTATGAGGTTCTGGTGGAGAGCGGCGTCAAAATTTATGAGTATATCCCGGGATTTATTCATGCCAAAACTTTTGTGGTAGATGATGTTTATGGCGTTGTAGGCACGATCAATCTTGATTACCGGAGCCTGTATCTTCATTTTGAATGCGGGACATGGATGTATCGGATGGACTGTGTGAAACAGATGAAAGAGGACTTTCTGAAGACGCTGGAGGTCAGCCGCCAGATCACCCTGGAGGATTGCCGAAAAGTGAAATGGTACCGCAAGCTGGGACGTTCTATCTTAAGGGTGTTTGCGCCATTGATGTAATAAAATACTGACAGGAGAAGCCGGAATGCTTTTCTGGCGAGAATGCTATGAAGATCAGACGAAAAGAGGTATTCAGCATCCCCAATGTGCTTTCTTATTTTCGGATTTTGCTGATACCCGTATTTACGGTTTTATATTTTAATGCAGATTTGCCTGCCGAGTATTTTATGGCGGGGATCATCATCCTGGTTTCAGGCTTCACTGATTTTATGGACGGCTTGATTGCCCGGAGATTTGACATGGTGACCGAACTGGGAAAGCTAATTGATCCGGTTGCGGACAAGCTGACGCAGCTTGCGATAATCATCTGTTTGATTCACCGTTATCAGGGGATGCTCCTGCTGGCAGGGATTTTTGTCTGCAAAGAGCTGTTTATGGGGATCAACGGCCTTTTGCTCTTGCGCCGCGGGAAAAAACTCGGGGGTGCGAAATGGTTTGGCAAGGTGGCTACTGCTGTTTTTTACATTACAACCATCGTGCTCATTGCGCTGCCGGAGCTGCCGCTGGAATGGGCGAATGGACTGATGCTGGTGACAGGCTTTTTTCTGTTGCTGTCCTTTGCACTGTATACGCCGGTTTTTGCCAAGATGTATCATGACAGCGCTCCCGGAACGGAAGAAGCGGGGGCGGAAAAAGATAAAAATCATGTCTGATCGTCGGGCTTGGCGGATTTGCCGGAGCGGTGTGCCGGTATCTGATCGGGCTGTTTCCGATAAAGGGCGGCTTTTCCTGTACTTACACTGCTCATAAATCTGCTGGCTGCAGTGGTCATTGGAGCAGTTGTTTCATTGGCGGAACTGCTTCCGCTTAGCAGTGAACCGGTGCTGATGATTCATTGTAAAGGCGATCCAATCGTAAATTGCTCTGTCAGTCTTGGACTAAAACAACTGCTTAACCAAAAAAGGGTGCCCAACGAGTTAGTCGTGCTGGATTCCGATCCGCATTATCCCGAAAACCCGGCAGATCAATTTCTGCCGGTTGTTTTGCGCTTTATGAAACAGCATTTTACTTGTGTAAAGGAAGGAATTAATATGAAAATTGCAGTTACCTATGAAGACGGAAAGGTGTTCCAGCACTTTGGACATACGGAGACCTTTCGCTTTTATACTGTTGCGGACGGAACGATCGTTTCGGCTGAAACAGTGCCGGTCGCGGGGAGCGGGCATAGTGCTCTGGCCGGATTCTTGCTGCGCAACGGTGTTGATACGCTGATCTGCGGCGGCATCGGCGCCGGTGCCAAAGCTGCTCTGGCGGAGGCCGGTATCCGTTTGTATGGCGGTGTGACCGGAAACGCAGATGCAGCGGTATCTGCTTTGTTGAATGGTACACTTGATTATCAGCCGGATGTGGCATGCTCCCACCATGAGCATGCGCACAGCCACACAGAAGGCTGCGGCGGACATGAATGCGGCCATCATTGCGGGGGTCATCATGCCTGAAATGGATATTAAAACCACCCGCCTGCCGCTGTCATCTGCCCACAATACGCGGGACCTTGGCGGCTTTATGACAAAAGACGGAAAAAGAGTTCGCGCAAACTGTTTGCTCCGCAGCGGCGAGCTTTATAGACTGTCGGAGCAGGACAGCGCACTGCTTTTGTCGCATCATTTGAAAACAGTAATTGATTTTCGCACAGAAGCGGAACGACGGGAAAAACCAGATACGGTCATCCCAAATGTGCGATATTTGCCCCTTCCGATTCTGGAAGAAAAAACGCTGGGAATCACCCGTGAAAAAAGTGCGGGTGGTGTAATCGCGTCTTTTTTTGAGGCGTTGGAGCAGCGGGGACAGTCAGCCGAACAATATATGGTTCAGATGTATCGGAGCATTGCCTGTGACAAGTTTGCCCGCAGCCAGTATCGAAGATTTTTTGCGTATCTGCTGGAACAGGAGGAAGGCGCCGTTCTGTGGCATTGCAGTGCGGGAAAAGACAGGGCCGGCGTTGGAGCCGCACTTGTGCTGACTGCTTTGGGGGTGCCGCGTGATGCTGTAATCTCCGACTATCTGATGACAGGTGTGTTTTTGGCAGATGATATTGACCGGCTTCTGAAAGGATTGCCGGACAGCATATGCAGGGGCAGAAAAGCGGAGGAAGCCCGCGCCTTGTTCTGTGTAAAGGACAACTACATCAATGCGGTGCTGGAAGAATTGGAAGCAGGACAGGGCATGGATGCCTTTTTAGAAAACGAGATGGGTCTGACACCCGAAAAGCGGGAACGGCTGAAAGCACGGTATCTGGAATAGGATTTGTTTTTCAGCAGATAAAAAGTAAATCCGCCGTATCCATTTGGTACGACGGCTCAGACTGTCAAAAAACGATAAAAAATAAAAAATCGTCACGCAGGCGGACATGCGCCGCCGGTTGCAGCATTAACACACTGAGGTATCTATTGTGTGCTCTGCACAGCACCTTGATGTGGTTGCCGCTGCTGCGGCAACGCGGCCATGACATACGGCCGCGAACGGAGAGGTGTTATCCAAAAACGATTCGGCGAATCGTTTTTGGATGGAAAAGAGAGGAGTCGGGGGAAAAACACAGAACAAGGCTTTGCCGCAGTGATTGTGTTTGTCCCTCGAGAGCGTGTCGACTTTTTCGAACGCTCAAGCCGCCGTATCCATTTGGTACGGCGGCTATTTGTATTGTTATCAGCTTAATCCTTGGAACTGCCCGCGTCACTGTCTGGTTTCCCGGCTTCCCCCTGTTCTTTCAGCTGCCGGTTGGCGGTCAGCAGCTGGTCAGACAGGACATCCAGCTGCTCCCGTTCCGCATAGCGGTCAGCCAGATCGTTTTGTTCCAGCCCGGCGTATGCCGCTTCTCCGCTGCGGGAATGAAATACCAGCTTCAGCAGAATCGGTGTTAAAATGGAGCAGCCGATCACCATGATAATGACAGGACCGAAAAAGGCCTGCGGCATCAGCCCGTCCGCCAATCCCTTGTTGGCAACAATTAATGCCACTTCGCCGCGGCACACCATGCCGACGCCGGTTTGAAGGCTTTCCTTCCAGCTGCAGCGGCAGAGCTTGGCACCCAGTCCGCAGCCTACTATTTTAGACAGGATTGCTGCAGCCAAAATGGCGAGGGACAGCCACAGCAGCTGCCAGGTCATTTCGGGCAGCACCACCTTGATGCCGATGCTGGCAAAAAAGATAGGAGTCAAAAGCAGATACTGAATAGGCTGGAATTTGGATTCAATATATTCTGCTTTTGTGGTATTGGCAATGATAAGGCCGGCTGCAAAAGCTCCGATAATATCCGCAACGCCGAAAATCTCCTCTGCACAATAAGCAAAAACGAGACAAATAACAAACGCGAGAATGGGGTAGCGATGAAGATTTTTTGTCCCTTTTCTGGCAGCATACCAGTTAAGCAGTTTCGGCAGAAAAAGTCCAACGATAACGACCGCAACAAAAAAGAGCACGATCTTGAGCAGCACCAGCCAGACGTTGACATCGTCTCCGACAAAGCTGGTTACAATAGTCAGGGCAATCAGGCCAAGCACGTCGTCAATGATTGCAGCGGCCAGAATGATATTGCCGACTTTGGTTGAGAGCTTGCCGATCTCTTTCAGGGTTTCGACTGTAATGCTTACGGAAGTGGCCGTCAGAATAACGCCGATGAAAACATTTTTTAAAAAGCCTGCGTCTGCCTGGCCGCGGGTAAATGCCCAGGCTACGGCGGTTCCGGCAATCAGCGGGACAATGACGCCGCAGAGTGCGACCAGAAATCCGGGCAGGCCGGATTTTTTCAGGTCACGGATGCTTGTGCCCATCCCGGCTGAGAACATAATAACGATGACGCCAAGCTCTGCAAGCTGATTGATAAACTCTGTTTCATGCAGAATATCCAGCACGGCAGGCCCAAAAATCAATCCCGCAAGCAAAGCACCGACAACCTGCGGCATCTGAATTTTGCTGGTCAGTAATCCAAGCAGCTTGGTGCTGATCAGAATCAGGGCAAGATCAAATAAAAATTTATACGACATAACATCACCTTTCTAAAACATCTGTCAGAAGCAATGAAAAGGCCGGACAAAACCGAAGCCCATCATCTGGACTTCGGCTGAACTAAATGATGATATGATCCGGCAGCTTTAAAGCGGATTTTAAAGAGGAAAGGGCTTTGCTGGTTGACAGAACCAGGATTTTATCATGACTGTTAAGCTCTGTGTTTCCTCTTGGAATCAGGGTCCTGCCATTGCGGATGATGGATATGATAATTGCATCATCCGGGAAGCGGATTTCCGAAAGGGACTTTCCATGCAGCTTATAATTTTCGGGAAGCAGTATTTCACTGATGACAGACTCACCTTCATTGACACTCAGCAGCTGCTTGATTGCGGAGGTATCCACTTCCCGCTCAATCAGACGGGCAATATTGTCCGTGCTGCTGACAACAATGTCGATTCCCAGCTGCTTCATCACAGAAACATTGCGCGGGTTGTTCGCCTTTGCAACGGTCCGTCGCACCTGATATCTCTTTTTTGCGAGCTGGCAGGCGATCAAATTGTTTTCATCCTTGCCGGTGACACTGACAAAAGCGTCACAATGAGATACGTCTGCGCTGTCCAATACTTCTATTGTGGTACCGTCACCACAGATCGTGGGAATTTCCAAATCGTTTGCAACATAGGCACAGGTCTGCTCATCCGCATCAATAATCAGCGGACTATGACCGTGCTCCATCAAAGTTTTAGCAAGATAATATCCGACCTTGCCGCCGCCTACGACAGCCACTCTCATTTTTGCTTCATCCTCCCTGTTTTCAGTCCATCAAAGTAGCAGTGATCAGCATTTCACCGGGCTTGACGGTGATGTCGTCCGTGATCGTCAATACGATTTCGAGATCTTCGCGGATGACTCCGAAAATCTCTTTTTCCATTCGCTCCGAAATTTTTTTGACCCGTTTCCCAGCCATTTCATCGGGAACCGGGATCAGGTTGAAGGCAATCGTATGCGCGCCAAAATTGATCGTGCGAATCGTCTGGTTTTCGGTCAGGGCAGAACGAATCGCTCCAACTGTCAAATTGGTTGGGCAGACCGTATGAAGGCCAAAATGAGAGAACACGTCTTCCCGTCTTGGATCATAGATCCGCGCCAAAACAGAAGGTACATGAAACAATTCCCGTGCCAGCTGGGAACACATGATATTGACGTTGTCGTCCTGACTGACCGCGGCGACCGCATCACAGCTTTCAATGCCCGCCTTTTTCAACACATCCTGGTCAATGGGAACACCGACCGTCGTCATACCGCTGTAATCATCGCTGAGCAGCTCCAGATTTTTTTCATTCCTGTCTATGACCGAAACGTCATGTCCTTCTTCACTAAGCGTAGATGCGAGCTGGGAACCGACCTTACCGCAGCCGACAATCAGAATATTCATATTGCAAAGTCCTTCTTTCCTGCCTGTTCAAAAGATTTCCAAAAAAGCGCAAAACCGTTCATTAATTTATTGATCCAACGGGTATCACATTTATTATAATACTTTATACCTAAATGTAAAGAGTTTTCTCTCCGGTTTTCTGAATTTTCTTTTTTGCATAGTTCTTTTTCCCGTGGTGCATAATGAAATTGTGAGAAATATGCAAGGAAAGGTGTGGTTGGATGAAATGGAAAACGGTTCGTTTATTCAGCGTGACGTTTGTTCTGTCCCTGGCAATACTGCTTTCATTTGGCGCAATTATACTGCTGCTGCCACAGCACAGCGGTGAGGCGGCGGCAGTCGAATCAACAGCCTCTTATTATCCCAGGCAGGACGATAATCTTTCTGTTCTTGCCATTGGAAAAGAAGATGGAGAAAACAACGCACATTTTTTTACTCTTTTGCGGTTTGATGCAGAAAAAGGCAGGCTGACACTGACCGGACTGCCGCCCGATACAGAGATCAGCATCGGCACGAAAACCGAAACGCTGAACCGTCACTATCAGCAGGGCGGCGGCAGCAGCGCCGTACGGGCAGTACGTCAGGCGCTTCGAGTGAGTGTGGATCGTTATGCTGTATTTGACGAGGATGATCTTCTGGTACTCGCAGACACATTAGGCGGAGTGGAATATCAGCTGGAACAGGATATGGTAAACAGTCAGACTTCGCTTTGTCAAGGACTGCAGACGCTGGATGGGGCGCGTTTTCGGGACGCCATACTGTTTGATGAGAACTTTGAGTTGGATTTATCCCTGACAAAGGCATTGATTGAGCAGAAAATGCTGTCTCTGACATCAGAAGCAGCAGACGCGCTGTTTGAAAAAATGACCGGTCTGTTGGACACCAATCTTTCTTATTATGATTATGCCGGCAGAAAGGATGCACTTCAGGCATGGGCTGCAAAGAAAGATAACGTGCAGATTTTTTTATTGTCAGGAGCATATGATCCTGACAGCGGCATGTATTTGCCGGACCAGACGTCAGTAGAAGAATACCGGACGCAGATATATGGTCTGGAGTCATAAAAAATACAAATAAAATCAGCATCTGCCGCATAGCAGATGCTGATTCAGTCTGGCGAAAAAAGGGTAAAAAATAAAAAATCGTCACGCAGGCGGACATGCGCCGCCGGAGTGACACTTTGAGAGAAAACCGGCGGTAAGCAGGGGCGAGGCCTCCTGCGGAGCCGGTTTTTGACTGAAAAGGGGGAGTCGGGGGAAAAACACAGAACAAGGCTTTGCCGCAGTGATTGTGTTTGTCCTTCGAGAGCGTGTCGACTTTTTCGACACGCTCAATCAGCATCTGCCGCATAGCAGATGCTGATTTGAAGCGAATGAAAACTGCTGTATGCCTTCTGGAAATCAGTTTGCAGCTTTGCCCGGCCGAAGTGCTTTTTTGGTATCGCGCACCTCGTTCAGGTTTTTGACCAGATTGTTTTCCACTTCCGTCAGCCTTTGCTCTACAAATTCGTTGGTGGCCTTTTTGATCTCCCGCGCCTGCATCTGCGCCTGGGTCACAATTTCGTTTGCTCTGGCCTGAGCCTGACGGACCAGTTCGTCCTGATCCAGGATTTTTTTGGCGCGTTCTTCCGCCAGCTTTACGGTATCCTCGGCCTCTTTTCGCGCAATATAGAGGATGTTTTTCCGGTCGTTGAGCAAATTTTTAGCCTGCTTCAGCTCTGTCGGCAGATTCAGGCGCATATCGCTGAGCAGCTCCTGAAAGCGTTCGGCGTCAACCACGCATTTTCCGTTGGAAAGCGGAATACGCAGCGCCGCATCCAGAGCGTCCTCCATAACTTCAATGATGTTGAGAAGCTCGATATTTCCCTTTTCGTCCATGATTAAGCCATCCTTTCTATATTTTATTCTTTGATTCCCGGTGTGTATCTGCGCAGCCGCTTTTCAATTGCCTCCAGCGCCTGCGGAGGTACAAAATGCGAAATATCCCCGCCAAAGCTGGCGATCTGCTTGACCAGGCTCGAACTCAAATACATATTTTCGCCCTGGGTGGTGAGAAAAACGGTCTCCGCGCCGTCATAAAGCTTTTTATTGGCAAGCGCCATCTGGAATTCATATTCAAAGTCCGAGACCGCACGCAGTCCTTTGACGATTGCACAGGCCTTTTTTTCACGAACATAATCCGCAAGAAGACCGTCAAAATGATCGACTGTTACATTAGGCAGATGAGATACGGATGCGCGTACCATATCGCAGCGTTCCTCAGAGGTAAAGCTGTATTTCTTATCGTAATTGACTGAAATCAAAATAATGACCTGGTCAAACAGCTTTGCCGCACGGGTGATAATATCGATGTGCCCTTTTGTGATCGGATCAAAGCTCCCGGGACATACCGCTGTCTTCATTTGCGTCATTCCTTTCTTGTGCCGCGCTTGCTGTCCTTCGGTAGACGGACAGCATGATCTTTCCGAATTTATGACGTTTGGCGACCGCATAGCTGCCGCATTCTTCCGGCAGATGCTCATCGGCCGCGTGCTCACAGATAATGATACCGCGTGCACTCATTCTTTCCACCAGGGCGGGCAGCACCGCCGGAATCAACTCCTGGTGATAGGGCGGGTCCAGCAGCGCAATGTCAAAGCTGTCTCTTGTACCGCTTAAAAAAGCGGCAGCATCCGTCCCCACTACACGGGCGGCAGAAAACAGCCCTGTAGATTTCAGGTTGTCTTTGACAACCTCCTGAGCCGTCCGGCTGCTGTCTGTAAATACACACAGTGCCGCACCACGGCTTAAAGCCTCGATTCCAAGCTGCCCGGAGCCTGCAAACAGGTCAAGCACTTTAGAACCGGGAATATCGAACTGGATAATACTGAAAATTGCTTCTTTTACACGGTCGGAGGTGGGGCGCACCAATTCGGTGCCATCCACGGTTTTGAGCCGCCTTCCCTTGGCAGTTCCGGTAATCACTCTCATTTCAAGCTGCACCTTTCTGAAGCCTGGCTGGAACTCACCAGCCGGACTGTTCAAACATGTATTTCTTTTTGTTTTGCCGGTAAACGCTCAGTACGATTCCGATTGCAAGATAAGACACCGCGACCGAGGTGCCGCCCGAGCTGATAAACGGCAGTGTGATTCCGATAACCGGCAGCAGACAGAGCACCATGCCGATGTTGACGGTGGTCTGAAAAATAAAAATGGCGAAAATGCCCGCACATAAATAGCACCCCAGCGGATCCTTTGACATTCGGGATACCAGTAAGATTTTAACACAGATCAGCGCCAAAAGCAATGCCACACCGATACATCCAATAAATCCCAGCGTTTGTCCGATATAAGAAAAGATAAAATCATTATATCCTTCCGGCGGAAAGATCAGATTATCGCTGAACAGCCCCTTGCCGAACAGTTCGCCGGATCCGAGCGCGATCCGCCCCTGAACCTGATGATAGCCGATTCCCTGCGGGTCCAGCTCAGGATGAAAGGCAATAATGATCCGCTCCTGAAGATATTTGAGATCGCCGGACAGGACAAAATTCCAGACCAGCGGAACGGAAGCGGCAATGACGCCCGTTCCCGCCAGAATGTATTTCCAGGATAGACCTGCGGTAAAAATCATCACGATAAAGATGAACAAAAAGACCAGCGCCGAACCAAAGTCACCCTGAAGCGCGATCAGGCCGGTCGGAATCATGCCGTGGACACAAAGCAGCAGAACGTTGAGCGGCTTGTTCAGATTGTCCCGCACCTTTTCCAAATGCATGGCAAAGGTAAAGATAAAAGCAAGCTTGAGCAGCTCGGACGGCTGAAAAGTAGTCGGGCCCAACGGCAGCCAAGCCTTGTCGTCTGCACCATCCCTGCCTATACCCAATGGTGTAAAGGTCAAAAGCACCAGAAAAATCGCAATCGGGACATAGAGCTTCCACAGTTTAGCCAGGGTATGGTAATCAAACAGCGAAACGACAATCGCCGCGGTAATCCCCAGCATGATCGCAATACTTTGGATAATAAACAGCCTATTGCTGGACAAAAAACCGTTATATATAATGGAATAAAGCATGAGCAGGCTGAAACCGGAGGCGGTAAAACAAAACAGCAGCAGCAGCTTGTCCACTGATTTGATATATTCCCAGACCGCACCAAATACGGTATGGAGAAAACGCTTCATGCAGATCCTCCTTTTTGCAGGCTTACAAAATAGAATATTTTTTATTATACCATATTCTTCCCAGAAAAACCAAGTATATTTTGTTAAGGATTCTGTGTTTTTCGTTCTTTTGTTGTATTTTTCTGTTCCGATCAAAGAATTATGAAAATGCAGTTAAAATTTCAAATGGGACTTTACTTGAACGGCGAATTGTTGTACAATAAATATAATTCAAAACAAGGCCGTTTCTGTCCGGCGAAACAGAAACTGAGGCAGCAGAAAGGATTTTTTTGATGCAGACAAAATATAAACGTGTTTTGCTCAAGCTCAGCGGCGAAGCGCTGGCGGGCGAAAAAAAATTCGGGCTGGATTATGAAGTGATCACCGAAATCTGTAAAAGTATTAAAGAAGCTGCAGAACTGGGCACTGAGATTGCGATCGTCGTCGGCGGCGGCAATTTCTGGCGCGGCCGCTCAAGCGGTTCCATGGACCGTACCCGAGCAGACCATATTGGTATGCTCGGCACTACGATGAATGCGCTGGCTGTTGCAGACGTACTGGAAAATATGGGAGTTGTCGTGCGTGTCCAGACTGCAATTGCGATGCAGGCTGTCGCAGAGCCTTATATCCGCAACCGCGCCATCCGTCACCTGGAGAAGGGACGCGTCGTGATTTTCGGCTGCGGAACCGGAAATCCGTTTTTCTCCACCGATACTGCTTCTGCGCTTCGCGCCGCTGAAATCGAGGCAGATGTCATTTTTAAAGCAACAATGGTAGACGGCGTTTATGACAAGGATCCCAACAAATATCCCGATGCGGTCAAATATGACGAGCTGACCTTTTCTGAAGTGATTGCGAAGGGCCTTGCCGTCATGGACAGCACTGCGGCTGCGATGTGCCGCGATAATGACATTCCTGTTCTGGTGTTTAATTTGTCCCGTCCTGAAAACATCGTTTCGGCGGTCAAAGGTGAAAGGATCGGCACGCTGGTCAGAGACTAGACGCAAAAAACGCCGTCCTGCTGTATAGCGGTCAGAAAACGGCGTCATTATAATGATATCGAGGAAAGGGCTTTTAAGGTGATGAATATGAACGAACAGATGAAGCTTGCAGAGGAAAAAATGCAGAAGACGCTCCATGTACTGTCAGGAGATTATGCCGCGATCCGTGCAGGACGTGCCAATCCGGGAGTGCTGGACAAAATCGTGGTGGATTATTACGGAGTCCCGACCCCGATCCCGCAGATGGCTGCGGTCTCAGTTGCGGAAGCCCGTGTGCTTGTGATTCAGCCCTGGGATGCATCCACTCTCAAATCGATTGAAAAGGCGATCCAGACCTCCGATCTGGGCATTAATCCCACCAACGACGGGAAGGTCATCCGTATCATGTTCCCGCAGCTGACAGAGGAACGCCGCCGTGAGATCACCAAGGATGTCAGCAAGCTTTGTGAAGAAGCAAAGGTGGCCATCCGCAGCATCCGCCGTGATACAATCGACAAGTTCAAGGCAATGAAGAAGAATGCCGAAATGACAGAGGACGATCTGAAATCCGCCGAGAAGGATGTGCAGACCCTGACAGACAAATACTGTAAGGAAGCGGACGAAATGAGCGCCAAGAAGGAAAAGGAGATCATGTCCGTTTAAGAACGGCTGTATCAGAGAGGGGGCAGGCAAATGTTTTTTGCCAAAAGAAGAGACAGCGTTCCCGAGGTGCTGCCGACTCATATCGGCATCATCATGGACGGAAACGGCCGTTGGGCAAAAAAACGCGGCCTGCCCCGTTTTGCCGGCCATAAGGCGGGAGCGGACGCCTTTAAACGGACGGTACGTTACTGCAACAGGATCGGGATCCGATATTTGACGGTTTATGCATTCTCGACCGAAAACTGGGCACGTCCCAAAAAGGAAGTCGATGCAATTATCGAACTTCTGCGGGATTATCTGCGGGATGCAGAGAATTATAAAAAGGAAAATGTCCGTGTCCGTTTTATCGGAGATATCTCGGTCTTTGATGAGGAAATTCAAAGAAGAATTGCAGAGTCTGAGCAGGAGAGCGAGGACTTTACAGGGCTTCGTTTGAATATTGCGGTCAACTATGGCGGCAAGGCAGAGATTGTCCGCGCTGTGCGGGAGATCGTGCGTGATGTGGAAAACGGCAGCCTTTTGCCTGATGCTATTGATGAAGAAGCGGTTGACAGCAGGCTGTATACCAGAGGGCAGCCCCCGGTGGATTTGGTGATTCGTCCGAGCGGGGAATACCGTTTATCGAATTTTATGATCTGGCAGACCGCTTATGCGGAATTTGTGTTTATGGATGTGCTGTGGCCTGATTTTTCACCGCATGACATGAACAGGGCGCTCTGGGAATATGCAGGCCGGAACAGGCGGTTCGGCGGCGTCAAATAAACAGAACAAAGGAGCGTGGCTCTGCTTTTTTGGAGCCGCACATTCAGAGATGAAGCAGAGAATTTTTACAGCAGTGGTCGGTCTGACGCTTTTACTGGTGGTATTGTTCTTTTTTGATACCTGGTTTTTTAATGCGGCAATCGCCCTTCTTTCGGGAATTGCAGTTTTTGAGATTTTTCAGGCGGCAGGATATCTGAAAAACAGGCCGTTGTCGGTGCTCTGTCTTGTATTTGTCCTGCTGGTGCCTTTTTTTCGGACGCCGGGCTTCAATTTGGTCAGCAGAATCGTCATTCTTGTCTATGTTCTGGGGTTGTTCGCCATCATGCTCTATCAGCATGAGACAACGCGGTTTGATACCATCGGAACAGTGTTTACTGTTTCTGTGCTGGTGCCGTTTGCACTCAGCTCCATGATCTATATGCGGGACCAATTTGACCGTGACGGTCTGTTTTATATCATGCTGGTTTTTGCAGGCGCTTGGTTTGCAGATGCGGGCGGCTATTTTATCGGCCGTTTTTTCGGCAGGCACAAGCTCGCTCCGAAGGTCAGTCCTCACAAAACCGTAGAAGGCGCAGTCGGCGGTGTGTTGTTCAACATCATTTTCTTTCTTCTGATGGGACTTTGCTATTATTTCTATCAGAGGCAGATGGGAACAGCAGTTGAGATCCATTATCTTCAGCTTGGCCTGTTGGGGGCGGTATCGGCCGTTATCAGCATTCTTGGAGATTTGTCGGCTTCGCTCGTTAAACGACAGTGCGGGGTTAAGGATTTCGGTACGATTTTCCCCGGTCATGGGGGCGTGATGGACCGGTTCGACAGTGTGCTGTTTGTTGCTCCGTTTTTATATGTGGCGCTTCAGGCTGTCACATTAGTAAGCTGAAACCACCGTCCGGGCAGGCGTAATTGCTGCACGGACGGACTGTTTTATCATGAGAAAAGGAGGGGCTGCTTGAGATGAAGCGGATCGCATTGCTTGGCTCGACTGGCTCTATCGGCACGCAGGCACTGGACGTCATCCGCGCACAGGGCTTCGGTGTGACGGCTTTGGCGGCGAACCGCAGCATTGGTCTGCTGGAACGGCAGGCCAGGGAATGGAATCCGGCGGTTGTCTGTATCTATCAGAAGGATTTATATAAAGAGCTGAAGACGCGGCTGGCAGATCTGCCGATAAAGGTGGTTGCCGGAATGGAAGGACTGTGCGAGGCAGCGGCTGCCCCGGGGGCAGATATCACCCTCAACGCGGTGGTCGGGATGATTGGCCTGGAACCGACCTTGGCGGCGATCGGAGCCAAAAAGGACATTGCTCTCGCCAATAAGGAAACACTGGTGACCGGCGGAGAACTGGTGATGCAGGCCGCGGCGGAAAACGGGGTAAAACTTTTACCGGTGGACAGCGAACATTCTGCGATCTTTCAGTCATTGGAAGGAAATTCTCCGAAGCAGGTTAAAAGCATCCTGCTGACAGCTTCGGGCGGACCGTTTTACGGCCGCGCCAGGGAACAGCTCAGGAAAGTGACAGTTGAGGACGCACTGAAGCATCCGAACTGGAGCATGGGTGCCAAGATCACGGTAGACTCTGCGACCTTGATGAACAAGGGGTTGGAGCTGATCGAGGCGGTACGGCTGTTCGGCGTCCGGCCAGAGGATATTCAGGTGGTGGTGCATCGCGAAAGCGTGCTGCATTCTGCAGTGGAATATGCAGACCACTCGGTGATCGCACAGCTCGGCGTGCCGGATATGCGGCTGCCGATCCAGTATGCGCTGACCTGGCCGGACCGGCTGGACTGCCCGGTGAAACGGCTGTCCCTGACAGATTACGGGACGCTGACTTTTTCACAGCCGGACGAGGAGACCTTTGTCTGTCTGAAAGCCTGTAAGGAGGCAATCCGCAGAGGCGGTCTTTATCCGACGATGGTAAACGGTGCAAATGAGGCGGCAGTCGCCCTGTTTCTGGATGGAAAGATCGCATTTACCGATATCGGCGATTTGGTGGCAAAAGCACTAAAGCTTGAGGCGGAACAGGCGGTAACGCTGGGCGGTATCATGGATGCAGACCGGCGTGCGCGCGCGTTCGTGCTGGAACAGTCGGGATGCGGTCGGAAATGAAAAGAATGGATGCGCAGCCGTCGGAATATACTAATGGTATCGGCTGATGCGAAAATCTGAAAAAGAATCGAGGCTGCTGCATGGCGGAATTTTGGAATGTTGTCATTACTATTTGGAATGTTGTCATTACTATCCTGATCACGATTTTGGTATTCGGAGTCATTATTTTTATTCATGAACTGGGGCATTTTACCGCGGCGAAGGCCAGCGGGATCAAGGTTCATGAATTCGCACTCGGAATGGGACCGACGTTGTTCCACTTTACCAAAGGTGACACGAAATATGCGATACGGCTGCTTCCGATCGGCGGTTTTGTGCAGATGGAAGGCGAAGACGGTGAGTCCGAGGACGAAAACGCATTCAGTAAAAAGCCGGTCTGGAAACGGATCATAGTAGTGGTTGCAGGCGCATGTATGAATATCCTGCTGGGCTTTTTGATTTTGATTGGTACGACCGCTGCTATGGAAAAGATCCCAACCAAAGTCGTGGGCGGCTTTCGGACGGAAGCTTCCGCTGTGGAAACAAGCGGACTTCAGATCGGAGACGAGATCCTCAAAATCAACGGACGCACCATGTTCATTGTGTCGGATATAGAGCTTTCTATCAATCAAGACGCCGACAAGATCGTGGAGATGGTGGTGCGCCGCAACGGCAAAAAGGTCACCCTTCCCAGCGTTGACGTCAGCTTTGTGCAGCGGGAGTCCGAAGACGGCTCCACAGCGGAGTATTTTCCGTTTTTTGTCACCAGTGAGGACAAAAATGTGTTCAGCGTATTGAAATATGCCGCCCTCGACACACTGTATGTCGGACGGGTAGTTTGGCTGTCTTTGCTGGATTTGTTTAAGGGCGCCGCAAAGGTGACCGATCTGGCCGGCCCGATCGGGGTCGGACAGGTGATCGGTCAGGCGCGGTTCATGGGACTGGATACCTTATTTACGATGATTGCATTTATCACCATCAATATTGGGGTGTTCAATCTTTTGCCGATTCCGGCGCTGGACGGGGCGCGGCTTGTCTTTTTGCTGATCGAGGCGGTGCGGCGCAAGCCGATCAATCCCAAATATGAGGGTTATGTCCATGCGGCGGGCTTGATTTTGCTGCTGCTGTTAATGGCATTTGTTGCGGTCAATGATGTGCTGCGGTTTTTCCGATAGGTTGTCAAGGACAGTCCACCGGACTGTCCTTGACAGACACCTTATCGCTTTCGGCCGGAAAGGACGGCCTCCGAAACTGTCGTTTCGCCGCTCAAGGTGCCGCTGGAATCATGGAGCCGGGCAGTCC
>CALXBC010000024.1 GCA_944386455.1 uncultured Clostridia bacterium
TACAACATAATCGACATTATGTTGCAATTCATTCGCTGAGGGAGAGCAAATATATGAAACGGATCCGTTGATTATTTCTTCTGCAGCGGCAGACCGACAGGATGCTTCTGCGCGGGAAAGAACGGACGGAGCATAGTGCATCCGCAGGGGAAACGGAGTAAAACCGCATGGACGAGTTGAGATACGCCAATATTGCGCTGGATATTTTCAGCATCATTTTATCTGTGCTGCCAATCGTTTACCTGGTCAGCAACCACCGGTACCGGCAAAAGCTGAACCAGTATTTCCTTGGCATCTGCATCTCCAATATTTTCATGATCGGGGGCGACCTGCCGGACTGGCTCCTGCCTACAGCCGCCGAAGCGTCGGAGAAATGTATCCTGTCTGCCGCCTCGGCGGTCTACTACATAGCTTCCGCCTTTGTCCTGTATTTTTTTATATGGTACGTCATGGAATATCTGCGAATAACCGGGCGGGCAAAAAAATTCTGCTTACTGTATGCGCTGCTTTTATGCAGCGTGCAGGTCGTCTTCGCTGCGATCAGCCCCTTTACCGGTTCTATCTTCTATATAACGGATAACGGATATCAGCGCGGCCCGCTGTTCCTGATTTCACAGTTTATCCCGCTGCTGTGCTATATGCTTTTCATGGCGCTGGTCATCATCTACCGGAAAAAGCTGCGGGTGCGGGAAGTTGTGTTCTTTTTGCTGTACATCTTTATCCCGCTGGGCAGCGGCGCAGCTCAGATGGCCATGCGCGGGATCGCCGTGGTCAATGTGGGCGTCACCGTTGCCATCCTGGTCATCCTCATGAACGTACAGTTTGAGCATGAGGTGACGATGAAGGAGCAGGAAAAGGAGTTGGCCGAACGGCGGATCGACATCATGCTCAGCCAGATCCAGCCCCATTTTCTGTATAACTCCTTGGCGGCTATCCATCATTTGTGCGAAACCGATCCGGAAACGGCAAAAAAGGCGATCGGAAAATTCTCGAAATTCCTGCGGGGGAACATGGACAGCCTGAAAAAGCGTGAGCCGATCCCTTTCGGGGCTGAACTGAACCATGTCATGAATTATCTATACCTGGAGCAGCAGCGGTTTGGGGACAAACTTCAGGTGATCTACCAAATCAAAACAGAGGATTTTATGATCCCGCCCCTTACCCTTCAGCCATTGGTGGAAAACGCCGTGCAACACGGCATCCTGAACCGGAAAAACGGCGGTACGATCATCATCCGCACCGAGGAAACGGATGAGTACGCCGTGGTGACGGTGGCCGACAACGGTGTCGGGATAGAGAACGCGAAAGAGCGCACAGTTTTAGGAGAACATTCCCATATCGGTATTCCCAACGTCCGCAGCCGGCTGGAAGAAATGGTGGAGGGCAACATGGAAATCGAAAGCAGCGGCCGTGGGACAACGATCACCATCCGCATCCCTTGGACGGGAGGACTTGGCATATGAATTTCTTAGTTGTTGACGATGAGCCGCTGCAGCTCCGGGAAATCGCATCCGTCCTGCGGAGGCTACGACCGGAGGCCGAAATTTTTCCCTATACATGGCCGGACGAAGCGCTGGAATCGGCGAAAGCGCATCCGATGGATGTTACTTTCCTGGATATTCAAATGGGCGGAATGACCGGGTTGGAGCTGGCGGTACGGCTGAAAAAGGTAAAGCCGGATATCCATATCATTTTCGTGACCGGGTACGCGGATTATGCGGTGGACGCCTTTGCCATGCACGCGACCGGTTATCTGCTCAAGCCTGTCACAGAGGAGGCGGTCAGCCGAGAACTGACCTTTGTTTACAGCGGCCGACCGTCTGAGAAGCGTATCCAGGTCAAGACTTTCGGCGGGTTTGACGTTTATGCGGACGGGCAGCCGGTTCGGTTCGGCCGGGCCAAAGCCAAGGAACTGCTGGCCTATCTCGTAGACCGCAGGGGATCGTCCGTTACGACAGGAGAAGCCTATGCTGCCCTATTTGAAGATGCGGAGGATACGCCGTCCGGCAAGTCGTATTTCCGCACTATTCTCCATGAGCTGATCGCGGCGCTGAAGAAAGCGCAGGCCGAGGAAATCCTGGTGAAAGGGCACAACAGCTTTGCGGTCGACCCGGAGACGTTCGACTGTGACTATTACCGGTTTTTACAGGGAGATCCCGCGGCGGTCAACGCCTTCCAAAACGACTATATGCAGTCCTACAGCTGGGCGGAAATCCGGAATGCTGAACTGGATTTTCGGGAATACAGGGAGCCCGAACGCCGATAAAGCCAGAGCTTTGCAAAAGGCTCTGGCTTTTTCTATCCCGTTTGTTGCGCTTTTGTTGCGCTTGAGCTGATATACTGAACACAAATACATGCAGGGATGGGATATTATGACGGTTCTGCTCGTTGACAGCGACAAACAGGCGCTGGACCGGGAAGCCAGGCGTCTGGCCGGCCGACAGTCCGGCATGATGGTCGTCCTTCACAGCAGCGCAGACGACGCCATAAAATTTGCGATGCGACACGACGTCGATATCCTCTTTACCAGAAGCGTGCTGACGGAGATGACCGGCCCGGAACTGATCGAGAAGATCCGTCGGCTTCAGCCGAAGGTCGAGTGCCATATCCTCCGGAGAGATGAAGAAGTCCCCCGGATAATCCCTCATTCTGACGCCCATGACGGCAGTCTGAAAGAAAAGGAAAAAATAGATGAAAGATCACATATACATAAAACAGAGAACAGGCAGCCGGCAGGCGGCTGTCCCCGTCAGGACGGGAAAAAGAAAGGCGATGACGATATGACTGAACAGGAGCTGCGGAGTTTAAGCAGGAAAGAGCTTTTGGAAATGATGATCGAGCAGGGAAAGGAACTGGAATTTGTCAAAGCGGAATACGAAAAGGATCTGGAATTTCTGAAAGCCGAGCACGAAAAAGAAATCACGTCCCTTAAAGCGGAACTGGAGGACGCCCGGAAGGCCCTGCAGAAACGGGAAATCGCCATTAATGAAGCAGGCTCCATTGCGGTGGCTGCCCTTCAGGTCAACGGGGTTTTCGAAGCGGCGCAGGCCGCCAGCCAGCAGTATATTGAAAATATCCGCAGCCTCAGCGACCGGCAGGCATCCATCTGCGCTAAGCGGGACGCGGACAGTCGGGCCGAAGCCGACCGGCGGCTCCGGGAGACGGCGGCGAAATGCGAGGATATGGAAACAGCCTGCCGGGAAAAATGCGTGGCGATGGAGGCGGACGCCAAACGGCGCTCGGAAGACTACTGGACCGAGGTTTCCACCCGCCTGCAGGCATTTTATGAAAACCATCAGGAACTGAAAAAGCTGCTGAACGTCGGTCTTACCATTCCCAAGGTATAAACGGGGCGCCGGTATGAAACGGAAAAGAAACACGTCCTTTCCCACGCTCCAGCAGCTGGAAGCGGAACTGGCGCGGGAAAGAAGACGGGGATGGCATCAGCGGAAGCAAAGGCTGGGTTCCGCCGCCCCTCCGCCAAAGCAATCGGCGGAAAAGGATATCGGGCAAAAGGTGCGCCGGGACGGCATACCGGCAAAAGCCGTTCCTTCCCCGCCCATGGTAGAGCAGCTGGAAAAAGAATTAAAGAGGACAGCCTATCAGAAAAGGTTCCGGCGGATGGTGCGCAGCACTGTTTCCGCGCTGATCGTTGTGGCAGCCGCCGCTGTGCTGATTTCCAACCTGGTGCTCCCTATCCTGCGGATTTACGGCACCTCCATGATGCCGGCGCTGACAGACGGGGACATTGTTGCCGCCGTCCGCAGCGGCTCCTATGAACGCGGGGATGTCATCGCTTTTTACTATAACAACAAAATCCTGGTCAAGCGCGTCGTCGGGCTGCCAGGCGAATGGGTGGATATCGACGGGCAGGGTCAAGTGAGCATCGACGGCGAGCCGCTTGACGAGCCGTATCTGGAAGAAAAGTCGCCGGGCGAATGCGATATCGAGCTGCCCTATCAGGTGCCGGACGGGAGGTATTTCGTCATGGGGGATCATCGCAGCGTATCCAGCGATTCCAGAAGCAGCGAGGTAGGCTGCGTCCCGGAGGAAAAGATTATCGGCAAGCTCATCTTCCGTCTGTGGCCGCTTGACGAATTCGGCGCAATCGAATAAACTCACAAAACTGCTTACGGAAAGGAGGGACGGCATGAAACTGCCGAAGAGGGAAGAAAAAATACGGGAATACGCGCGGGCGCACAGGCTGCATAAACGCTGGTACAGGCTTACGGCTCTGCTGGCAGTTTTGTCAGCTATCGTGACAACAGCCGTCCTGATCCTTCCCGCCGTTACCATGGAAAACACCGGCTATGACTTTTCCGGAAATATCACAAGCGTCACAGTGGAACGGCAGCAGGACGGCCAATGGACCCAGAGCGATACGTTTACGGACGGCGATACCGTCCGGGTCACCATCCGCTACGCCATCCCGGCGGGAGAGATCTGGGAGGACCGGCGGGATATGCACTACCAGCTCCCCGCCGGCATTGCCCTGGAGCAGACGGAGACGGGCGATGTGTATCTGGAAGACGGGCGGCGGGCCGGCGCCTACACCATCTCCCTGGAGGGCTTGATCAACATCACCTTTGATGAGGCTTTTGCCAACGGCGAAGCATTTTCCGGGAACCTCTATTTCCAGGGCTCCATCGCCCTGGCGGAACTGGAAGAGGGTGAGGAGATCACATTCGGCGGAACAGGCGGAACCATCACCGTAGTGCCCGGGGAGAAGCGATACAGCCTGAAAATCGGAAAGGCCGGCTTCTATATCCGGGACGAAGAGACGGCAGGGCTGTATGAAGGCCTGGGTCTTAAAACGGAAGCGGAACAGCTGATCTATAACCTGTCGGTCTATACCAGCAAGGATACGGACGGAAGCGATGGCCCCATCACCGTCCACGACCAATTCACGCACACGCCCGCCGGCAGCCGCGTTATCTATGACGAAAACAATATCGTGATTTATAAACGGGCCTTTGACGTGGACGGAAAGCCTATCAGCATCACAATGACCGGCTATACCGTCAAATATACGCAGCAGTACGGGACGGGCGGCGGTGAGGCCGGCAGCTTCACCATCACCGGCCTGCCGGCACTGGGAGAAAACGAGGCCTATGACATCTATTATACCGCCAGGCTGCAGGACGCTGCGGATACCTCTAACGGCTATATAGCGGTATCCAATGAAGCCGCAGCCAAAGACAGCTCCCAGACAGTTACCGCCGAAGCCGCCGTGGAGATCAGCCGACGTATGGTACATAAGGAGGCCGCCGTCAACGAGGGCACCGGCAACGTGCAGTGGACGGTCATCCTGAATGAAGACGGCCGGGATCTGAGCGGCCGGACATTCCGGGACGAGATGACCTATACTCTGAATGGTACGGCCGCGGAATATAACCCGGAGGACATCCGGAGCCTCCGGGTGACGGCTTACGAACTCAACGATGTCGGGCAGCAGTTGTCAAAGGGCGACGTAACGGCAGCATTTGAAGCGCTGCTCGGATTTGAGAACGGCGCCATGACGGTTTCATTCCCGGCAGCCGGAGCGTGGCCGGAAGGGCTTTCTTCCGACTGGATTTATGAAATCGTTTACGAGACGCCCTATCCGGAGGGGGCGGAGATTGGAGAACAGATTACCTTTACGAACACCGCCCGGCTGGACGGATATCACATAACCGTGAACTGGGGGAGCAAAGTCCCGGAGGTCGGCTACGGACTGGTAAAGAGAAGCACCGGTCATGATCTGAACACCGGGACAGATGTTGGTATGATAAACTGGGAGTCCGCCGTAAGCTACCCGTCTGTTGGCTTTGAACTGGAAAGGCTCCAATACATGGACTGGATGCCGGACGCCTATTATGACGAGGGCGGACGGTTTATTCCGGGCAGCCATTACACCACGACCGCCACGCTGAGGGATACGCTGCGCATTGAAAACGCAGCGGGACAGAAGCTTGTTTGGGGAGAGGATTTCACCGTCAGCGCGGCGTATGCGACGGATATGCCGGAATATGATACATTCCAAACGGCGTGGAACAACACAGAAACCATTTTCGCACAGAACTTGACCGAGCTGACGGACGGGACGGACAGCGACAAGCCCATCACACTGTTCTGCATCACCTTTACGGAAGCATCCCGGACGAAGCTGGAAGGCGGTCAGCGCCTGTACATCCGCTATCAAACGCTGTTGGACCGTCAGGGAGTGACAGACGGCAATCTGGTGAAGATCGACAATGTCGGAGCGATTTTGGGGCACACAGTACAGACGGGGCTGGAGACCGCCTTCCATGAGCAGCTGCGCAAGCAGGTCAGCAACACCGGTATGGCTACAACCGTAACCGACTTGAATCTGGAATCTGACGTCTATGTGGACGGCCCGGTCAATATTGATCTGGGTGACACCGGCGGCAAATTGTACTACCGCATCCTGTTCTACAACTTTGGAGACAGCATTTCGTTCCATGATGATATGCTGGAAAAATTCTATGGGCACATTACATTCCATAATCTTTTTATGTATTGCGATGCGGCAACCGGGAATAGGTTTACCGCGCAAACCAAGTCATACCTGGACGATACGGATGCGTCTAACGGCAATTATACGCTGAAAAATCTCGGCCGGTTCAAAGACTGCATCATCGGCCTGTACTATTCCATCGACGTGAGCGGCGACGAGGCGCTGGCGGATTTGGAAGAAGGAGAAACCCATACCTACACCAATACCGTGGAATGGACGGGCGTCGGCGGGGATTTCTCCACCGCCCACGTCGCCAGCAGCGAGCCCACTTTGAAAAAGGACAGCACACTGGTCACGGAAAACCGGGAGAGCCTGATCTATTACTATGTGACGATCAATCCTGAAAGCCGCGACCTGCACCCGGGCAGCAATTTGCTGGAACTGCGGGACAGCCTGACACTTCCCGCCGGGGCTTTAGCTACACTGCGGCCGGAGACCATCGGATTGTACCATTATGATCCCGGCAACGCCGCCGGACACTTCTTAGGCGAAGAAGTGACGGAGGAGGAGTTCGACAGGTTTGAGGCGGTCCGGACGGAGGGCGCCGCAAACACTTACACCTTCACTGTCCCCGACGGGATGGCCTGCGTGGTGGTCTACGCCTATGCGGTCAATCCGGGGACCAGCGCCCTGGATGAGATACCGGTGAACAACACCGCTGCCCTGCTGGGCCGGGCGGTCATCTCCGCCGGGGACAACGTCACCATAAAAGCCCAGGAATCCGGAGGCCAGGTGAACAGGGCTACCCTGACTATCTATAAAATCGGCGGAAACGATGTTGCCAACCTGCTGCAGGGTGTGCTTTTTGACCTGTTCCGGTATGAACGGCAGGAAGACGGAAGCTACGGCTGGGTACGTACCGACCTGACAGCCAAGGGAGAAATGGCCGAAGACGGAGGCTACCATTTCGTCACCGGCGGGGACGGCGTCGAGGGCGCTATCATCCTGAACTTTCTGGACGAGGCGGACGGAGACAGTTCCCACTACAATACCCTCTACCGCCTGACGGAATTCCGGAGCATCGACGGATATCAGATCGACCCTACGCCCCGGTATTATGTGTGGGGGGAAGCTGGCAGGACGGAAGCGGAAACGGCTGCGCTCATGGCCGACACCCTCGCAAAAGCAGGGGTAAAATGGGAGCAGGTCACCTTCATCCCCTTCGGCGAGAGCAGGACGGAAACCATCAACAACGAGCCTACTACCACGTCCATCTCCGTCACCAAGCAGTGGCAGGATCTGGACGGCAACGCGCTGACGGAAGAACTCCCGGGCAGCGTTACCGTCACTCTGTATCAGATCGTAAACGGTGTGACGACAGAATATCAAGCAGAGGGAGTGACAAACCCTGCCGTCCTCAGCGAAGCTAACAACTGGTATTACAGCTGGAAGAACCTTCCCAAAGAGATCGGCGGCCAGCCCGTCACCTATACTGTGGCGGAGAAACCTGTGGATGGCTGGGAGGCTGCCTACACATACCCCGACGGGGGCGATGAGTCCACCGGCGTGGCTAAAGGCAATATAACCGTTACCAACATCAGAGATTCCGGCTATGTCCTGCCGGAGACCGGCGGGATCGGGCCAATCTTCTTTATAACCGCGGGACTGTTCCTCATCGGAGCGTCCGGCGTGGGATATTTATATCTGCGGCGGAGGCGCCGGCGGGAGGGGGATGCCCTGCCACCCTGATTTTTCCCTGCACAATTTCAAACCGTTTGTAATTTCTGCCAAAAATGAAAGGAGCAATAACAAAATGAAAAAACTGAAGAAACTGGCAGCAGTCCTGCTGTCACTGGCCATGACAGCGATGCTGTCCGTCCCGGCTTTTGCTGCCGGAGAGTATTCCATCACCATCAACAACGACAAGGCCGGCCACACCTATGAAGCCTATCAGATTTTCGCCGGCGATGTGTCCAGTGATGAGGCGCAGGAGGGCAATGCGGAAGGTCCCATCCTCTCGAATATCATCTGGGGCAGCGGCGTGAATGGTACTGCGCTGCTGGCGGCGCTGAAAGAAGCCGATGCAGAAAAATACGGCGAGTGTGAAACTGCTGCTGACGTAGCCGAGGCACTCGGCATAGAGAACGCTGCCGCCGCTGACGCAGCAGCTTTCGCGGAAATCGCTGCGGAGCATCTTGCGACTGTTGCAGGAACCGCGACTGCACCTGTAGAGGGCAACTATGTCATCAATAACCTGGCCGCCGGCTACTATCTGGTGAAGGATCAGGACGGCAGCTTACAGGGCGATGCCGATAGTGCCACCGAATATATTGTCCAGGTGCTGGGCAACGTGACGATGGAACCCAAGGACAGCGATATTCCCACCGTGGAGAAGAAGGTCTCGGACGAAGAATATACGCAATATGAAGGAGCGCAGGGGCCTGACTATCAGCCTCCCTATGGTTACGGATATAACGATGTGGCTGACTGGGACATCGGCGATTCCGTGCCCTTTAAGCTTATCGGTTCCATTCCGGATATGTCCGCCTATGATACCTATGAGTACATTTTCACCGATACCCTGTCTAATGGCCTGACCCTGCAGGCAGATACCATCAAGGTATATATCGCCCGTAATCCGTATGATCAAGTGAATAATTATGAACCGTTGATTATGGGAGCGGATTACACCCTCGATGTGCAAAATGTAGGTGCAAACGGCGGCGGCTCTTTCTCCATCGCTTTTGAAGATTTGAAGACCAATCGATATCTCACCGGAGCAAATAAAGAAGAGTATCATTACGTCATTGTGACCTATGACGCCACCCTGAACACCAATGCCGTGATCGGATTGGATGGTAACCCCAACAGTGTAGATCTTCAGTTCTCCAACGATCCTAACGGGGAGGGTCTGGGCCGCACTCCTGAGGACACCGTCATCGTCTTCACCTATGAGCTGGATGGCACTAAGGTGGACGGAGAAAATCCGGACACCAAGCTGGAGGGCGCTGAATTCGTACTGTTTAACGGCGGGCATACCCAGGTCGCCCATATCGAAAACGGCAAGCTGGTTGGATGGGTTGATCTGCCGGAGGGATATACTGACGAGAATTACAAAGAAATCCCCTATGAAACGTGGGAAGAATTCAACGCAACCAACAATGTTATTATGACTTCTACTGCGGAGGGCGTGTTCGGCGTATCCGGTCTGGATGATGGAACGCTGTATCTTTTGGAGATCAAGGCTCCCAATGGGTACAACCTGATGGAGAATGACTTGAGGATTGATATTGCTGCCACTACCGCTAATGGCCAGACTTGGGATGGTGTTCCTGCTAATGCCCTCACTGCCCTGACCATTGCGGTTGACCAAGGCAATGCTGAAAATGGCAATGCCCAAACAGGTGCCGTGGCCTTGACTGTGACCAACAACCAGGGCACCACCCTTCCGGAAACCGGCGGCATAGGCACCACCATCTTTTACATCATTGGCGGCGTGCTGGTTGTAGGCGCGGGCGTCCTGCTGGCTGTCCGGCTTCGCATGAGAACGGAAAATAAAGAGTAATTCGCATTTTACATACTGCTGCTGCGGTCGGGAGGGGACTCCTCCCGGCGCCGCAGCGGTGAGGAGAGCCCTGCATGAAAAAAACTGCTACGAAGAATAGAATTGTTGTCATTCTCTTAATTGTCGTGCTTCTGGCAGGGCTGTCCTTACTGCTGTATCCGTTTGTCAGCGATTACTGGAACTCCCTGCACCAGTCCCGGGCGATTGCCACCTATATGGAGGCTGTAACAGAGCTGGATGAAGCCGCCTATGAAGAGTGGTGGGATGGGGCAAAGACCTACAACGCTTCCTTACCGGGAACACAGAACCGTTTCCTGCCAGACAAAGAGGAACAAAGAAACTACGAAAAGCTCCTGGATATCTCCGGAACCGGCATCCTCGGTTACGTGGAAATTCCCAACATCGACGTGCTGTTGCCGATCTATCACGGGACCGACGAGGAAGTCCTGCAGGTCGCCATCGGGCATATTGAAGGGTCCTCCCTTCCGGTGGGCGGTGAAAGCACTCACTGCGTCATATCCGGGCATCGGGGCTTGCCGTCTTCCCGGCTGTTTACCGATTTGGATCAGCTAACCGAAGGGGATATCTTTATCCTGCGGGTGCTGGACGAAACGCTTACCTACGAGGTGGATCAGATCCACATCGTCGAGCCGGACGACACCTCCCTGCTGGGAATTGAGGAAGGGCAGGATCTCTGTACCCTGATTACCTGTACCCCTTACGGCGTCAATTCCCACCGGCTTTTGGTGCGCGGGCACCGTGTAGAAAATCAGGAGGCATCCAGTACGCTCCGCATCACGGCGGATGCCATGTTGCTCGATCCCCGGCTGGTGGCTCCGTTGATTGCAGCGCCGATCCTGCTGGCGCTTATCCTGCTGCTCCTGTTCCGTTCACGGAAAGGAAAAAAGAGAAAGAGGTGATGGATAGATGAATGTCAGGCTGTGTTTGCAGCGGCTTACAGCCATACTGCTCATCCTGATCATTGGGATATGCGGTATGCCGGCGGTTGTTTTGGCAGCCGGGCATATCGATACCGACCGGGAATCTTCCCTTCGCGTTTATTTTGGAGAGGACGGAACCGGTTTCCCCGGCGTAAGCTTTTCTATCCATCGCGCGGCGGATGTTTCAGAGTTTGGCGTATACACGCTGACCGGTGATTTTGCAAAGTACCCGGTCAGTTTGGAAGACTTGGACAGCACGGGCTGGCGGGCGCTGGCCCAGACCCTTGCCGCCTATACCGCTCGGGATGAGTTGCCGCCGTTTCAGACGAAGGCAACCGGGCAGGACGGAGAATGCTGTTTTTCCGGACTGACCGCCGGTTTATATCTGGTGATTGGCGAACGGTATACAGCTGAAAACGCCGTCTACACCCCTGAACCGATGCTGATATCCCTGCCCAGTTTGACAGTAAAGGACGAATGGCTATATGACGCGGAGGTTTCCTGCAAATTTGACAGCGAAACTATACTGACTTTCGTCGAACGCAAGGTGCAGAAGGTCTGGAAGGACGACGGGGAAGAAGACAAACGCCCGAAGCAGATCTCCGTGCAACTTTTGGAAAATGGAACGGTTGTGGATACCGTGCTCTTGAGCAAGGAAAATAACTGGGAATATATATGGAATAATTTAGACGGCGGTTCCCGGTGGCAGGTCACGGAAGCCGAAGTGCCGGACGGGTATACTGTCGCCATTACACAGGAAGGAACAGTCTTTATCATGACGAACACCCGCCCTTCCGAGCCGCCGAAGCTGCCGCAAACAGGGATGCTATGGTGGCCGGTGCCGGCGCTGGTCTGCGGCGGCCTGCTGCTGATCGTGGCCGGCCTGGTGGTGCGGCGCAGACAGGGGGACAGCCATGAAAAGAAAAGGTAAGGCGGGAACCATTTTCATAACGGCGGGATCGCTGCTGCTGGCGGCTGCCCTGCTTTTGGTGGGATATAACCTGGTTGATGAGTACCGGGCGGGACAGACGGCAAACCATGTGCTGGAAATATTGCAGCAGCGAATGCCGGAAACTCCATCAGACGGTATGCGGACGCAGGAAGATGCAGCGCCGGAGCAAATGGAACTCCCCGATTACGTTTTGAATCCGGATATGGAGATGCCAATACAAGAAATCGAAGGAAACGACTACATCGGCCTGCTGGAAATCCCCTCTCTGGGGATTTCCCTGCCAGTGATGAGCGAATGGAGCTATCCCAAGCTGAAGCTCGCGCCTTGTCGTTACCATGGTTCGGCTTATACCGGCAGCCTAACCATTGCCGCGCACAATTACCGCACCCATTTCGGTCCAGTGCGGGGTGCCCCCGCCGGTACCCAGGTGTTCTTCACCGATGTGAAAGGGCGGCGGTTTTCCTATGAGGTTTCCACCGTAGAAACGATAGAGGCCACGGCCATTGAGGAAGCGGTAAGCGAGGCATGGAATTTGACGCTCATCACCTGCACACCGGGAGGCCAGGCCCGTGTGGCCGTGCGCTGTATAAAGATCGAATAATGTTTTTTACTATTAGAAATATGTTGCAGCAATAAAACAAAAATAATATGATAGAAAATACTATCCATATAGTGGACGATTCTTCGGATGATGACCCGCTCAAATCAACTTAAAGGGACTAATAAAGCCAGTTTTTGATCGCTTTGACCGAAAACTGGCTTTTGTATCCTATTCGGTTGTTTTGTCCCTTAACGATATCACACTATAAGCGCGGGAGTTGTTTTTTTACAAGCCAGCCTGCTTTAATTCTCTCACCAGTCCGACATAAAACTCCCGGACGTCGAATCCCCGCAGGTTTTTGCGATAGAGATCAATCATATCGCCGTGTGAAATTCCCCTGCCTCCGGGCGGGCTCAAAAGCCGATATGTACTTCCCCAGCGTGCCGACTCCACATCCACCAGCCCGTCGTTTGCAGCACTGAAATGCCGCACCAGCAAATAAGATGCACACAGCGGAAAAGGCGCGCTCGTAAAGCGGCTCATTTTGGACATGACACTCTGATACAAAACTCCCGGTACATCCGGCACTTCCAGATTGATTCTGCTGCAGGCTTCAACTGTCAGGTCACTGACTGCCCGTTTAAAATCAGGCCGGCGGTCTCCCGTCATTTTCAGCGCGGCATTATAGGAGCGGGCAACTCTGTCCACCAATGCTTTTGGTGCCTTTTTCAGCAGGTAGTCGGCAAACGCACAGCCATGGTGAGGCGTATTGATCGTTGTCAGTGAGGCAACCAGATGCCCGACACCGCAGCGGCTGATCGCATACCGTGCATCCAGACCGCCTTTGGAGTGCGCAATGATATTGACCTTTTGACAGCCGGTCTGTGCCACAACTTGCCGGATTCGCAAAGCCAATTCTTCTGCGCTGTCTGCCACCGAAGCGGCCGATTCCTGCTGCCCATAGTAGATGACTGCACCGTTTTTCATCAGCTCAGCCGGAATCCGTCCCCAGTAGTTAAAAAGCTTTCGGTCTCGAAAAAACACACCGTGTACCAGCAGAAGGGGATACTTCGTTGCACAGAGCGCAGATGTCTGACGAATGCTGTTATATTGCAGCTTTTCAGTTTCAAATGCAAATTCCTCCTGCACGATGCTGCAAATTTTATAAAACAAAAACAGTCCGAAAATCGGCACCCACCAGCAAAAAATAAAAAGCAGCCTCCATTTGATG
The DNA here is from genome assembly GCA_944386455.1 of uncultured Clostridia bacterium. GTDB lineage: Bacteria > Bacillota > Clostridia > Oscillospirales > Ruminococcaceae > HGM13222. Next base: position 13,688 of record CALXBC010000024.1, read on the forward strand.
CCAAGCTGGACTGAAGTAGTGCAAACCCGTACCATACCGTTCAGCAACAGGACTGCTGTAAAAAGAAACACCAGCAGGATATTGACCACACAGGCGATCCAGCCGATCCTGTCAAAAAAACAGATGCACCAGATAAACTGAAGGACAAGGTTTAGCGCAAAAGAGATCACACATACCGCCAGTAAATTACCGCCGTTGACCATAATACGCAGCCGCTGCTCCGGGCTTTTGACCTGTGCGGGCAGAATATTTACGATAACATAACCGGTGAAGCAAAGCAGATAAAGCAAAACAGTTGGAAACAGCGGTACGGCAAATATGCGCACCAGCACGGTCAGATTTGTCATAAGCAGTACAACCAACAAGTCTGCTGCCAAACACAGTGCCCTTCTCAACAGTTATCTCCTCTTTTCCGGTAGATGTATCGTATGAATCTGACAGATTATTTTTCGCTTTTCGATACCGAAAACACAAGATGCGGCATATCCATCCCGTAATAATGCTTGACAAAGGAGCCGCACGGCGTCATGCCGTTTCGCCTTGCCACACGCATGGAAGGCTCGTTGTTGTCCCGGATGATCGAATAAACTCTTTCTGCGCCAAGCTGTGAAAAGGCGTATTCCTTACAGGCTGTTGCTGCCTCTGTTGCATAGCCCTGATGCCAGTATGCCCGCTGAAACAGATATCCGACCTCTAAAACCTGTTTTCCGTCACAGTCCTGCATGGTCAGCCCACACTGGCCGATCATTTCTCCTGTACTTTTACAAATAACCGCCCAAAGTCCGAAGCCATATTCGTGATACCGTCCGAGCTGACGTTCCAGCCATTCCTGCACCTCTGCGTCGCTGAAAGCATGTTCATAGGCATACATTGCCTTTTCATCCTGTAATATTTTGCACAGTGCGTGATAATCCCCTTCGTCCATTTCCCGCAGAAAAAGGCGTTCCGTTTCCAGTATTTTCTTCATTGCTGCCACTCCTGTCCGTCATTTAATGAAAGAAAAGGCTCACAAGCATTCCGGCCGCGCTGCCGATAGCGTACAACAGCAACAGAATCCCGAGATTTTTCTTCCAGCCCTTGTGTGTGCGAAACAAAACCGCCAAGCCAAGTCCGGCGCCGGTACAAAGTCCTGCCACCACTGAACCGAAGCTAAGACTGCCCGAAATATAGAGCTGGACCAGCATCACCGATGCCGCACAGTTTGGAATCAGTCCGATTGCACCGGCCACAAGAGGCTGAAAAACGCTGTCCGTCAACAATATTTTGGAAAGAAGACTTTCACCGATCAGTTCCATCAGAGCATTCAGAATCAATGTAATCAGTAAAATAAACAAAAAGATGCTCAGCGTATGCTTGACTGCAGATTTAAGCACCCCGTCCTTTTCACAGTCACAATGCTCGCAAAGCACGTTATGATCATGAATCTCCGGCCGGCCGTCTTTGGAATGTCTCATTTTCAATACCAGATCAATTCCAAATCCTGCGACCACTGCAATCACAATTTTAATCAGGATCAGCTGAAAAATCATACCGGCCTTGCCGGGTGCTGACAGCAGCATGGGCACCGCCTCGTCTGACGTCGCAAGAAACACTGACATCATCGTTCCCAGTGTAATAATCCGCCCCGAATAAAAGTTGGCAGCCGCAACCGAGAAGCCACACTGCGGCACGCAGCCCAAAAGTGCGCCCACCACAATCCCGAAATTGCCGGACCGGGAAAGCGCATGCTGCAGCTTATCAGACGCCTTGTGCTCCAGCATTTCAATGAGCAGATAAGCCACGAACAAAAACGGCAGCATTTTCAGCGAATCAATCAGCGTGTGCTCAATAATATGCCAAACAGTTTCCCACATTGGTTTCCGTCTCCTTTAATATCAGAGCTTTAACAGCCCTTTTTCCAGCATTGACTGGGCTGCCAGCAGGACTCCTGCCCTGCCGCTCGGATAACTGAGTCCGCCCTGAATCCACACCGCATACGGCTCTCTCAGCGGTGCATCGGCAGAAAGCTCAATTGAGGAACCAAGCGTAAAAGCACCTGCCGCCATAATCACCTGACTGTCATAACCGGGCATGTCCCATGGCTCCGGCGTCACAAAGCTGTCCACCGGGGAACCTTTCTGGATTCCCTGACAAAAAGCTGTCAGCGCTTCGGCTGTATTCAGTCTGAGCGCGGCAATAATGTCGGTGCGGTAAGCATCATAACGCGGATAAGCCTCATATCCCAGCAATTCGAACAGGGACAGAGCAAACACCGATGTTTTCAATGCATTTCCAACCACGGACGGTGCCCAGAACAGCCCCATAAACATCCCGCGGGACTGGTTCAGGGTGCAGCCGACCTCTTTTCCCATGCCGGGTGTGGTCAGGCGGTAGGAGCAAAGCTCGACCAAGTCCTTCCGGCCTGCAATGTATCCGCCGGTTTCCGCAATGCCGCCGCCGGGATTTTTAATCAGCGAACCAACGATCAGGTCCGCGCCGACTGCAAGCGGCTCCTGCTTTTCTGCAAATTCACCATAGCAATTGTCCACAAGAATGAACGTGTCCGGGTTGCCTCTTTTGATTGCCTGAACAATGTTTCCGATATCTTCCACTGTCAGAGACGGCCGCAGAGAATAACCGCGGGACCGCTGGATATAGGCCACCTTTGCACCGCTGACGGCTGCCGGAATAGCTTCCAGATCGGGGGTGCCGTCCGCTTTCAGCGGAACCTCAGCATAAGAAATGCCAAAATCCCTGAGAGAGCCGTTTCCCTCTCCCCGCAGGCCGATGACTTCCTCCATCGTATCATATGGGCGTCCCGTCACAGACACCATCTTATCTCCTGTGCGCAATATGCCAAACAGCGCGACCCCGAGCGCATGGGTACCGGATACAAAGTTATGGCGCACCAGCGCGTCTTCGGCTCCAACCGCTTCTGCAAATACTTTGTCAAGAATTTCCCTGCCGCGGTCATCATATCCGTAGCCGGTGCTGCCCTTGAAGTGACTTTCACTCACCCCGTTGTGAATAAAAGCGTGAAGCACCTTTGTCTCGTTATATTCTGCCGTATCCGAAATCCGCGCAAACGGCAGGGCACAGCGTTCCTCCGCCTTATGTGCCAGCTCTGTCAGCCGTTCATCCACATCAAAGAACTGTTCGATCATCCTGTCTGAAATTCCTTTCTTTTTCTTCTGCCGAAACCGCCTTACGGCAGACCAGCATCGTCGTGTTTCCTTCCCGAAAGACCTGCTCTGTTTCTATAAATCCCGCTTCTTTCAGCAATTGCATCTGATGCTGAACCGTCAGCGGCGTATCATAATGGTAATATTCGTCCATCTTTGCTCCCGCTTCTGCACGCAAACGGCTGTTCTCCGCAAAATAGAATGCCTCTTCCTTCGGGTCTGTGACCATATAGTCACATTCAATGTAAATGCCGCCCGGCCGGACAGCGTCATAAATCCGCCGGTACAGTCCCGCCTTTTCCTCATATGTAAAATGATGCATCGTCTGAAACGATACCGCCGCATCATAGTCTCCGCCGAGCTCGCATTTTAAATAATCGCCGCAGATAAGGCGCAAATTCTTTTCTGAAAATTTGTCCGCCAGCCGCCGAAGCATCTCCTGCGTCAGATCGATCCCCGTCACACAAAGCCCGGGAAACCGTGCAAAAATCGGCTCCAGCTCCAGTCCGGTGCCGCACCCCAAATCCAGCAGCCTGCTGATACCCTCTGGCAGCCGTTTGGCCATTTCTATGTATCCTGCGCGGCAGCCAGGCACCTCACAAAGCATATGCTCATCATATTCTTCTGCCCTGGCAGTAAAAAAATCGGTCATCTTTTCCAGCTTCAATTTTCCCTGTCCCTTCTCCTTTTATAGAACAAACGAAAACCACTGTCCGTTCTGACAAAATCCTGCCCTCTTGTAAAAGCAGTCCGTCCTTTCGCTTCTGCTGAATACAGCTGTTACTTTTCCCTTGTTTTCTGTCAGCACTGCCTGTACCATTCTGCTGCCCATGCCCTTTCCCTGAAATTCCGGCAGAACCGCCACTGCGTTCAGATAAAACCTGTCCCCGGCAGACACTGTCACAGCGCACCCGCTGTTCTCCAGCAGATAAACTGACATGGTTTCATGCCGAATCTGATGGGAAAGGTCACAATACCAGCCGTCAAACTGCCCCAGCGAAAAACAGGACGATAAAATATCATACGCCTTTCTGAGCTGTGCCATTGTTTGAGCATGCTCCAGTGGTTCTCCCGCAGGCAGCGGCATAGGGCTTTCCCGCTCCATAACCGCGCCGGAAGAAGCCGCAGCTCCTAAAAACGGTTCCAGCCGTCTCCCCGCCGGATCGACAGCGGATAGTCTATGCACGCCCGATGCATAAAGGCACTCAGCCAACTCCGGATAATCCGCCTTTTCCCCAGCATCCAGAATAGCCTCGTCTCCCGTAATGCAAAGCAGTGCGCCGCTTTCCTCCTGTGCATAAAACCGGCAGAAAGGATAGGCAGTTCCATAAGCGCGCAGCAGTGACTGAATGCGAAAAAGCTGCCAGCCGCCTTTTTGTGAAAGAACAGAAGCGGCCTCCCTCTCTTGCAGCAGACAGATCATAATGTCTGAATCCGCGGGATAAGCGCCCGTACCAGTTCCAGACAGCTGTTCATATCCTCTTTTTGAATCACACAGGACGGAGAGTGCAGATAGCGGCAGGGAATCGAAACCGCTATGGTCCGCACACCGCCCCGCGAGGTATGAATCACGCCCGCATCATTGCCGCCCGCCACCATGGTTTTGGTCTGGCAGGGAATGCCGCATTCCTCTGCGGTTTGAAACGCCAGGCGATACAGTTCACGGTCATACATCGTGCGATGATCCATAAACCCGACCACAGCGCCTTTTCCAAGCGCACAGACCTGTTTTTCCCCATCTACCCCGGAGATGTCTGCAGCCGTAGTCGCCTCACAAACAATCGCAAAATCCGGATTCACCGAATATGCCGCCGCTTTCGCACCGCGCAGCCCGATCTCTTCCTGTGTGCTGAACACAAACGTGGTATCATATTCCAGCTCGGAGCGGATCAGCTCGATCAGCAAAGCACAGCCGAACCGATCATCGATCGCTTTTCCCTTAAGGAAGCCGTTCCCAAACTCCAGAAAATCACTGTCAAAGCAAACGCTTTCCCCGCGGGATACAAAACGCTGCGCATCCTCCCTGTCCTTTGCCCCGATATCAATAAACAACTGGTCGCTTTTCACCGCAGTACCGCGTTCCTCCGCAGTCTGCATATGCATGGCCTTGGTTCCGATGACCCCGGAGATCCCGTCTCCGACCAGAACGCTTCTGCCGATAATGACGCGGGAGTCAATCCCCCCAACCGGGGCAAACCGCAGCATTCCGTCCGATGTAATATCGGTAACAATCATTCCCACTTCGTCTATATGCGCAGAAATCATCAGTGTATGTCCTGCTCTTTTTTTTCCCTGCTTCTGCGCGATCAAATTGCCGAGATTATCTCTGCGGCAGGAACAGTAGGGACTGATCTGACGCTCAATTTCGTCCGCTACTGTCTGTTCTCTGCCGGATATTCCACACAGCCCGCACAGCTTTTTCAGATTCTCTGTCATAATTTCTGATTCCTTTCTGAAATAGGCTCAAAACGTAGAACATACTCCGCCAACAGTCTGCCGACGGCTTCAATATCCCCGATTGCAACCGTTTCAACCGGTGTATGCATATAACGGATCGGAATCGAAACCAGCCCGGTCTTAACACCGGCACCGGTTACCCCGATGGTGTCCGCATCCGTTGAGGTTTCCCCCTCCATGATCTCCAGCTGATAGGGAATATCCGCTTCCTTCGCAACGGCAATCAGCCTGTCCGCAATCTCCTGATTTAAGCTCGGAGCAATCCCAATCATGGCTCCTTGCCCCATTTTTCCGCATTTATATTCCACTGCATCAGATGTATACCCAAAGCTGACGTCTACCGACAGGGAAATATCGGGCTGGATTCGAAAGCCGCCGATGGCTGCACCGCGTTCTCCAAGCTCTTCCTGTGAGCTGAACAGCACAGACAGCCCGCAGGGATACTCCTGCTCCTTCAGCATCTCCAGCGCATACAGAACCGCTGTGACGCCGCCCCGGTCGTCGATCGCCTTGACGCTGACCCGATCGTTTTTCAGTTCTCGAAACGCCGTGTCAAATGTGATTTTATCACCAGGTGCAATCAAGCGCTGCGCGCTTTCCTTGTTCATGCCGATATCAACTGCGATTTTCTCGATTTCCGGTGTTTTTTTTCTTTCCTCATCGCTTTCCAGATGCGGCGGCATGGCAGATATCACACCTTTAAGCTGCTCTTTTCCATGGACCGTGACCTGCTGTGCCAAAAGCAGACGACGGTCGATCCCTCCACAGTTTGCCACCTTTAAAAAACCATTTTCCTCAATATGGGTCACAATCATCCCGATTTCGTCAATATGAGCTTCCAGCAATACAAGCGGCTGACCCGGCGCCGGTTTTTTGATGACTGCGCTGACACATCCGTAATCATCCAGCAAAATATCGTTGCTGTATCTCTTCAGCAATTCTGCCGCCGCAGTACATGCCTCGTCCTCGCTGCCGGAGACGCCGCAGCACAGACAAAGGCGTTTCAGCGTTTCTTTCACATCAAAGTTCACAGTGCATTCACCAATCCTTTATAATGATTGCCCCGTACCTCAAAATTCGGGTATTTGTCAAAGCTTGCACAGGCCGGAGACAATGTGACGATATCTCCTTTTCCTGCGTTTTCCCTTGCCGCTGCCACCGCCTCTTCCATGGTGGATACCCGAATGATCCTCAACTCCTGCGGATCATAGCCATTGCACTCGGTCACAGCTTTTTCGATTTTGTCCGCCGTCAGTCCCATCAAAATCAGCAGCTTGCATTTTTCAATCAGTTTGGGAGCCAGCGGTTCAAACGGAATCTTTTTATCATATCCGCCCGCAATGACGATCAGCTTTTGGTCAAAGGAATTCAAGCCTGCGATCACTCTGGTCGGGCTGGTCGCAATCGAATCGTTGTAATATTTTACACCGTCCAGTTCCCGCACAAACTCGATCCTGTGCTCCACACCGCCGAATTCCCGCGCCACTTTTACCATATTTTCACGGTCAACTTCTCCATAAACCGCCGTAATCGCCGTCAGATAATTTTCAACGTTATGAATTCCAGGAAGACGGATATCAGTCGCTTTCATAATCTCGGTGCGTTCACCGTTGAGCATCATGTATATCGTTCCATTTTCTGCGAGATAGGCGCCGTTTTGCGGGATGCCGCGGCGGCTGAACTGGTACAGCCTGCCCCGTACCTCACCGGCCATAGCGTTTGTGATCTCGTTATCCATATTCAGCACCGTTTTGGAAAAAGCATTCTGGTGCAGATAAATATTCTTTTTTGCGCCGATGTATTCTTCCATGTCTTTATGGACATCCAGATGATTCGGCGCCACATTGGTCACAACTGCAACATCGGGCGACTGCCGCATGGAAATCAGCTGAAAGCTGGACAGTTCTACAACCGCGGCATCCTCTTCACGAATGGTCTCGATTATCGGGAGCAATGCCCGTCCGATATTTCCGCCAAGATGCACCGTTTTTCCCTGCGCCTTCAGCAGCTCGCTGATGAGAGTCGTTGTGGTTGTTTTTCCGTCTGAGCCTGTGACTGCATACAGTTTGCACGGGCAAAGATCAAAAAAGACTTCCATTTCCGAAGTCACAACCTTGCCAAGTTCTCTTGCTTTTGAGAGCGCAGGTGAAAAATAATTCATCCCCGGCGTCCGAAATATGATGTCTGCTTCACTCAAATGTTCCAGATATTCCTCTCCCAATGCAAAACGGACGCCTAATCCTGCCAGCTCTTCCTGTTTTTCACCCAGCTGTGCCGCTGTACGTTTATCGGCTACCGTTACCCGGATCCCTTTTTGTGCGAACAGTTTGATACAGTCAAAATGACTGACACCCATTCCGATAAAGGTGACTTTTTTATCTTTCAATTGCTGAAAAAACAAATCCGCTCTTCTTTGCATAGTCTGTCTGTTCCTTTCCGGCGTTATGATCAAAGCTCCTGTCAAGAGCATACTGCACTAACATAATATTATACCGCTTTCCAATGGGATATTCAACCAAAAATCAAAATTTTTCCAGACAAAAGCACCCCTGCAATACACAGGGGTGCTGTCTCATTAATCAAACAGCTTGGAAAAAAAGCCAACCTTTCGAGATGGTGCACGCTGAATCTGGTCAAAACTTACCAGAACGGTGTCTTCCCCAATCACTTCAATATCCTGCCACGTTACAACAATATCTTCTTCCCGGCCAAACAGGCCGAAAAAACGCGCCTTGCCATAAACAACCAGCGCGGTAAGCTCAGCAGTCGTCGTGTCAAACTCCACATCATCAATGTATCCCAGCTTTGTCCCGTCCTTTACATTTACTACCTCTTTATGACGCATATCCGCGATCCTGCAAACCATTTCTGCTCATCCTTTCCTGCTTCATCGTCCTCTTCCGGTATCAGAACCGGGCTGTTTTATAAATATGAAAACAGCAGAAAAAATATGCGTTCCAAAACAAAATAACTGTCTTATCAGTTAAATGAAAGCATCATGTCTGCCGCAAGGCGTCCACAGGCTTCAGGCCGGCAGCCTTAACTGCGGGATAAACGCCAAACAAAACACCGACAATCATTGCAAAACCAATGCAAAACAAAATCAGCCTGAAATTCAGTATTACATCAAGTCCTATCATCAGACTTCCGCATACAACTGCCGCCGTACCAATGGCTGCGCCGACCAGGCCTCCGATCAGGGTGATAAAAAGAGATTCTGCCAGGAACTCAAACAGTATCGCAGATTTGCTGGCGCCAATCGATTTTTTAATTCCAATTTCCCGCGTGCGTTCATGTACAGATACCAGCATGACCGTCATAATAGATAATCCTGCTACTACCAGCGAGATGCCCCCGATTATTGACAGCACTGTCGTAACAATATCAAGCACGCTGTTCAGCTGTTCCTTATGACTGTTCAGATTTTCCACATGAATGCTCCCGGGAAGATTCAGCTTGCTTTCCAGCGCCGCAGTGAGTATCGACGATGCAGTATCGGGGTCGACATCGCTTTTCAGCTTTACTGCAATCTGATCGAACCCAGTCCGTCCCGTCATCTGCTGCATCGTAGTATAAGGCAGATACAGAAAGGTCGGCACATAGTCTCCCATTAAACTTTGCAAAACATTTCCGCCCGTCTCAACAACGCCTACCACTTCAAATTCTTCCAAAGAGCCTCCCAATATAACAGACAGCGTCTTTCCAACAATATTGCCCCTGTGATACGTCTGCTGTGCAAAAGATTCGTCTACTACGCAAACATTGCCGAAGCCATTCAAATCGCTTCGGTTGATCAATCTTCCGTATTTAATTTTCAGCGAAACAACGCGATCCGCACTGTTGTTGATCCCCCATACCAAACAGGAACTAAGCTCGTTTCGCACAGCCGTGCTTGTATATTGCATCAGCAGTGGCATCGCATCATCCACGATTGATTGCGCCCTGACATATTCCAATTCTTCTGCCCCAAGTTCTTTCGCGGTAACTGTTTTTTCTGTGCCAATTGACAGCCCGCTGATTCCCAGGCTGTCAAGCTCCGAGTTGATCGTTTGCTTTCCGATTTCTCCAATCGACGAGATAATCAGAACGGAGATGACCCCGATTGCCACACCGGAAACCGTCAATAATGACCTGAGCTTTTTCCGAAAAATATTTCTTAGTCCGTTTTTGATGCAATCCCACATGGTCCGCCGCTCCTCTATTCTATCTCTGTCACTCTGACCAGCTGGTTATTTGACAGCTTTTGTACATCATTCAGTATTCTGTCATCCTTATCTATTCCTGATGTAATCTCAATGGCGTCTGCAAGTTCGATTCCTGTCGTAATATATTTCTTTTGTGCCCGTCCTGCCTGATAGGTATAAACGTATTCCCCGGTTTCATCCTGTCCCACCGCCTCATAAGGCAGGCAGGGAAAAAATCGTTCTCCCTGCGTCACAATTTCAGCCTTGACGCTGTATCCGGCCTTCAAGGCATCGTCCGTCTCATTTAACTGTACCAGAACATCAACAACTGTTTGCTGAACGGTTCCGCTGTATTGCTTTCTTGCTGTGGGATAAATTTTAAGTACCGTGCCGCTGTATTCTTTGCCTTTTAACGCACTGGACGTAATTGTCACAGACTGCCCTTCTTTTACTTTGGCGGCCGCCGTCTCGCTGACTGCAACCTTTGCCTGCAGCTTGGCGGCATCTGAGATCGTCACTAAAGCGGAATCCGGCACCGTTACTGCGCCTTTTATCATGGAAACTGCAGTGACTGTTCCGGCCGCATTGGCAACAATTGTCTCGGGAAACACGTTCATGATATCAGACACTTTTTCCGACTGCCCGTCAAACACCTCCAAAACCTCTGCGGACAACTCCGTTCCGCCCAGGTTTAAAAGACTCATGACAGCTTCGACTGTTTCCTGCTTATCTACCACGGCGAGCACGTCCCCAACCTCTACCTGATCTCCGACCTGCACATATACTTCAGCCGGAATAAAGGGGATACTCGTCTTGACATCTATTTGATCACTGTACTCCATACTGCCGTTTGCGGTCACTGTCTCGGTATAACTTCCTTTTTTCACTGTCACGATTGTTGCTGTACATACCGACTGTTCAAACCAGCCAGGAAGGAATCCGGCGGCTGTCAGCAGGACTGATGTTACAAGAAGCAAAGCGATATATTTTTTCATATTGCATTCATTCCTTTCCCGGTTTTTGCTGCAAAACGACCACAAGCCCGAAAAAGGCTTTTGCTGCATTTTTCCCACAAGCTCCGATTTCTTTTTTATTGTTGCTTAAAAAGTCTTTTTTTATGTTTGGAAAAATAAATAAATTTTATGAATAATTTATCTGAAAACAGGCAGATTAACAATGTGATTTCACAAGGAGGTTCGAATCATGAATCTGATAAACTGCAGTTCAGACTGCATCTATCAAAAAGAAGGATACTGTTGTCTGGATTTTGTTCCTGAAATCAACTCCGTGGCCGTAGAAGGATGTCATTATTACAAAAAATCAACACTAACCGATGATTCTGCTGTTCCCAAACGGACATCAGGCACCGGTTTGCCGAATCCTGATAGAAGATTTTAACTATTTTGCCAATTTTCGTGGAAAGCGCTGGACGAAAATAAAAAAGTATATTATAATTATAATGTATATTTATTTCCTTCTTTATTATGGAGGCTATTTCCTTTTATGAAGCAGTTTCTCTTTCTGCGGCGTGGTCTGGCGGTTTTGCTGGCTTCCGCCGTTTTGATAACCGGTGCCGTATTAACTTCGGCCGAGCCGGAGTTGCCGCCGTCCGACCAGGAAAATTCAGAGTTCCTGAGTTCTAACGATCAGCCAAGTTCTGAAGTCGATAACTCAAGCAGTGATATCACAACAGATGTTCCCCCGGAGTCCGGAACAGTTCAGTCGGGAGAAGATTCCTCCATGGAGGATCCTGCTTCTTCGGACAGTTCTGATGCAGAAAGTACAGACAGTATTGTAACCAGCGAAGATTCCTCTGCTCTTACCTCTAGCGTCTCCTCAGCTTCCCCGCCCTCTTCCCGCACTTCGTCACGCGCACCCTCAACCAGGCCGCAGCAGCCAACGCCAACCATTTCTCCAGAATGGAACGATGATCTTGACAGGATTTATAATAACGCCTGTGACTGGCTGAGACAAAGACAGGACGGAGAGCTGTTTTTCATTGCGATGGGCGGCGCCGGCCGTTCTATTGACAGCAGACAGTATGGCGCTTTTCTCAGTACGGTTTCCGATAATACATACACTGAATTGTATCCGCTTGCGTTGGCAGCTATAAATGCGACTTTCTGCGGTGTGCAAGCCACCAATGTCAACGGTACCGATCTAATCACTCAGCTTGTCAGCTTTCCCGATATCGAAAGCTGCGACGCTAAAGCTCTTGCATATGCTTTATTGGCGTTGGACAGTAATCCATATGATGTCCCTCAGGATGCTAAAAATTCTCGTAAAGATTTTATCACTGCCCTGCTGAATCAGCAAAATGAGGACGGTAGATTTGAAACACAAACCAGCGATAGTATTTCGACTACTGCGATCTGTCTTTCAGCCCTTTCAACATATGTCAATGACAGCAAAGTGAGAACCGCTGTCAATAATGGTGTCAGTTATTTACAGGCGGAATTTAAAAGCACAAAATTTAAAAGTGAAAGCAGCATTGTCCTCAGCAGAGTGATCGCAGGGCTGACCTGTCTGAATATCAACATCAATGATTCCCGTTTTGCAAACGGAAGTCAAAACCTGTGTGATTTGTTACAGAATCATTTAAGCAGTGACGGCGGGTTCAAAAAAATGTCAAATGACGCAGCAAGCGACTACTTGTCTACCGAATCAGCAATCATTGCTTTAACGGCAATCAAGTATTTTACCTCTCCCTATGTGATCCGCCAAAGCCTTCCGGAGTCTGTTTCCTCGACCAGCCGCTTTAACGGGATCAAAGAAAGCGGCTGGTATTGGTGGCTTCTTTGTTCTGCCGGCGTCGTAATTGCCGGCGGTTTAGCTGTCGGAATCCCTATTTACTTGAAAAAAAAGAAAAAGTCATCCGAAACAGAATAAAAGCCTTCTCACACAGACTTGAAAAAAGCACCCGCGTAATTCAATGCCGCGGGTGCTTTTTCTTTACCGATTTCGATATTTGGACGGAGTAGTCCCGATATGCTTGCGAAAAATTCTGCAAAAATAATTCTGCTCTCTGAAGCCGCACTCTTGTGCCACTTGAGCAACGGTTTTATTTCTGCTTTTCAACATTTCTTTTGCTTTTTTAAGCCGTAGCTGGGTCAAAGTCTCACCAATCGTCTGTCCGTATTCTCTTTTAAACGAATTCGTCAGTGTGGCTTTGCTGCAGTAAAAATGTTCGCAGAGGTGATGCAATGTGATTTTCTCCATATAATGCTGCTTCAGATACCGCATGACGCTTTGCGACAGGTTCACAGGCCCAAAGCGATTGTTTATCGTAATATACTGTGCGCAGATACACATGATATCCAGATAAGAGGCAATCTCATCTCTGGAGCAGCTGGGAAGTTTCATGGCTTTTTTTCTGAGCAGCTCTTTATCCTGCGCAAATTTTTCTGACAAAGCCAGCACCTGTTCGACAGCATTCTGTTCCTTTCCAAGTCCCTGTCCCATCATCAGATATCCAGACAGTTCGTCATAATAAAACAATGGGGCAACCGCTTCATACAATCCAAAACAACACTGATAAATATAAGGGCTTTCTGTCCGCCTCACGGTTTCAAAAGCCATCCTGTCATTTTTCAGGCAAAACTGCTTTCCAAGCGGATTTTCCTGAATACAAGAGCAAAGCTCAGATAACTGCTCCGGATAGCAGGCGATCTCCCGAAACTCCAGATCATGAACAGAAACCCGAAAGCCGGATATATTATATAAATCTTTCAATACATCTTTCAGTTCAATTTCCATTTACAACATCCACCAAAATTATAAATTAGCTTAATTTTTATTCGATTATGCTAATAATTATACGATATTCTCTTGAAATGTCAACCCCCATTCGATATACTGAAAGCGAAATGCAGTTCACCGATAAAAGAAAGGAAAACAGTTTATGCATTCACCAGTATTAGTGATTATGGCGGCTGGAATGGGAAGCCGTTACGGTGGGTTGAAGCAGCTTGATCCAGTCGATAGTGACGGTCATGTGATTATTGATTATTCCTTGTTTGATGCGTACCGCGCTGGATTTCGCAAGGCAGTATTTATCATTAAGCCGGAATTGAAGCAGGATTTTGAGACAATGATAGGGGAAAAAATCCGCCCGTTTATAGACGTTTCCTATGCGTATCAAAGGCTTACCGATCTCCCGGACGGCTTCGTTCCGCCGAAAGACAGAAAAAAGCCCTGGGGTACAGGACATGCCGTTTTATCCTGCGCTGAGCTTGTAGACGTCCCATTCGCAGTAATTAATGCTGACGACTATTATGGGCGTTCAGCATTTCAAACAATCTACCGTTTTCTGTCATATGCTCGGGACACGGAAAAATGTCACTATGCTATGATCGGTTATCGGCTGAACAATACGCTGACAGACTTTGGTTCGGTTTCCCGCGGTATCTGCGAGGTCACGCCGACCGGAATGCTCTCTTCGGTCACGGAACGAACCCGAATAGAAAAGCAGGGGCAATATGCTGCCTATACAGAGGATGACGGCGATACCTGGACACCGTTGCCCGACGATACCATTGTTTCAATGAATCTATGGGGCTTTACTCCAAGTATTTTCATGGCACTGCGGGAAAACTTCAGCCTTTTTTTAAAGGATGCCGTATTGCAAAACCCGCTCAAAGCGGAATACTTTCTGCCGTCAGTGGTCAGTAAAATGATCGACAGCAAAAAAGCCGATGTCACGGTTTTAAACTCTCCAGATAAATGGTACGGCGTCACCTATCCGCAGGACAAGCAGACAGTAGTCCGCGCTATTGCCGAAATGGTACAGAAAGGATTGTATCCGCAGCATTTATGGAACAGCCTCTCTCCTGAGGAGGAACAATAGCATGAATCAGAACAAAATAGAAAATGTAATTGCAGAGTTTGCGCTTGTCGGTGCCCTGAAAAGCTGTACGCCTTACGGAAGCGGCCACATCAATGACACCTATCTGGTCGATATGCAGCAAAAGCGGTATATTTTGCAAAAAATTAATACCCATGTTTTTTCCAATGCAAAAGCATTGATGCAGAACATTTCCCAAATCACCCAATTTCTCAAACAGAAAATCGTAGAAGCCGGCGGGGATCCATATCGTGAAACACTGAATTTGGTTCCGACACAGCAGGGAACCTATTATTTTCAGGATCATGATCACTGTTTTTGGAGATGTTATGATTTTATCGAGGATTCCATTTCCTATGATATTGTCCGTGCTCCAGAGGATTTTTACCAATGTGGAATCGCGTTTGGTCATTTTCAAAGCCTGATGGCCGATTTTCCTGCGAAAATACTTTTTGAAACGATTCCAAATTTTCATAATACCCCTCTGCGGTATCAGACCTTTTTGCAGGCGGTGTCCGCAGACTCACATCAACGTGCTGATGAAGCTTCGGAAGAAATTTCTTTTATCCGTCAGCGCGCTGGGGAATTATCTGAACTGACTGATTCTCTGAAACAGGGCAAACTGCCGCTGCGTGTGACGCATAATGACACCAAACTGAACAACTGTCTTTTTGACCGAAGGAGCAGAAAAGCCATTTGCGTGATCGATTTAGACACTGTTATGCCTGGGATTGTAGCATATGATTTCGGAGATTCCATCCGTTTTGGTGCCAGCACCGCCGCCGAAGATGAGCCGGATCTGAAAAAGGTCCATTTTTCCCTGCCGCTTTATGAGAGTTATACCAAAGGCTTTTTGGAAGCTGCCGGAAAAAGTCTGACGTCTGAGGAACTCTGCTCGCTCCCGGTTGGCGCGAAACTGATGACGCTGGAATGCGGTATACGGTTTTTAACCGACTATTTGGAAGGAGATGTCTATTTTAAAATTTCTCATGAAAAACATAATCTGGAACGTTGTCGGACTCAGCTGAAGCTGGTTTCAGAAATGGAAAGCAAATGGAATGAGATGAACGACATTATCTATAAATACAAATAAATGCTTCCGCCGGCAGATACTTAAGTATCTGCCGGCGGAATTGATTTATCTGGTTATTCTCATTCATAATGTGCTGTCCGATAAAGAGTGATCTCCGTGCTTCCAACGCAAAGCAGCTGCATTTTGGGCAGGAGCGTTTGGAAATGAGTGCTGTTGTTATGCCGGTCAACGGCTGTCTGGTCTTCCCATTCCTCCATAAAGGTCAACACATTTGGATTATGGATGTCCTCGTACAGCTCATAGGAGATACAGCCGGGCTCTTTGCGGCTTTGTACGATCAGTTCCCTCGCAAGCCGCAGATATTCTTCCTTCTGATAGGTCTGCACGACCGACCGCGCAACGATTCGTATCATATTATTTTTCTGCCTTTCAAATCCGTTCTGCAATCAAATTTCCCATCTCTGAGCAGGAAACAAGCTTGCACCCCTCACTCATAATATCGCCTGTGCGATAACCAAGGTCCAATACCTCATTGACCGCATTCTCAATTGCTTCGCTTTCCTCGGACAAATCAAAGGAATATTTCAGCATCATTGCAGCGGACAATATCGTCGCAATTGGATTTGCTTTATTCTGGCCTGCAATATCGGGAGCAGAGCCATGGATCGGTTCATACATACCGCGGCTGCCGTCCCCGAGTGAGGATGACGGGATCATCCCGATTGAGCCAGTAATCATACTCGCTTCGTCGGAAAGGATATCTCCAAACATATTCTCTGTCACGATCACATCAAACTGTCCCGGATTGCGGACCAGCTGCATTGCGGTGTTGTCTACCAGCATATCGCTGTATTCAATGTCGGGGTAGTCCTTTGCCACATGGTGAAGAACTTCTCTCCAAAGGCGGGAGCTTTCCAGAACGTTCGCCTTATCCACAGATGTCACCTTTTTGCGGCGCTTTCCCGCCATATCAAATGCAACACGGGCGATCCGCTCAATCTCGCTCTCACTGTAAATCATGGTGTCATAAGCAGCCTTTTCCCCATTCTCGTTCTTCTCAATAATCTCTTTTTTGCCAAAATACGCGCCACCGATCAGTTCGCGTACAATCACGAGATCCAGGCCGTTTCCGATGATCTCGTCCTTGAGAGGGCAGGCGTTTGCCAGCGCACCAAACAGCTTGGACGGGCGGATATTGGCATAAAGCCCCAGCGCATGACGAATTCCGAGCAGGGCTTTTTCAGGGCGGACGTCCCCTCCCAGGTGATCCCATTTCGGTCCGCCAACCGCACCTAACAGCACACTGTCGCTGGCAAGACATGCTTCAATCGTCTCCTTGGGAAGCGGCTGCCCCGTCTCATCGATCGCACAGCCGCCCGCCAGAACAGGCTGATATGCGAAATGGTGACCGTATTTCACCGCTGCCTTTTCCAAGACTTTTAATGCCTCATTCACAATTTCGGGACCGATACCGTCCCCCTTGATGACCGCAATCGTTTTTCTCATTTCTAACCGTTCCTTTCCTGAAAACAGATGCCGCATTATTTTTTCTTGATGGAATTGAGAAGACCGTTCTGGCTGATGATCTCCTTAATGAAATCCGGAAACGGCTGCGCCGTATAAGTCTCGTTCTTTGTCACATTGGTAATAACGCCGGAATCAAAGTCGATATCAACCTCATCTCCGTCTGCGATTCTCTCTGCTGCCTCGGGACATTCCAGAATCGCCAGTCCGATATTGATCGCATTGCGGTAAAATATGCGCGCAAAGGTTTTTGCAATCACGCAGGAGACTCCGCTCGCTTTAATAGCGATCGGCGCATGCTCCCGGGAAGAACCGCAACCAAAGTTGTTTTCCGCAACAATAATATCTCCCGGTCTGACCTTATGAATAAAATCCTTATCGATATCCTCCATACAGTGGCTCGCAAGCTCTTTGTAATCGCTGGTATTCAAGTATCTTGCCGGAATGATAACGTCGGTATCGACGTTGTCACCGTATTTGTGTACAAATCCATGTGCTTTCATCAATTGCCATCCTCTCGCTTTTATTTCATAATTTCCGCAGGGCCGCTGATTTTTCCGGTGACTGCGCTGGCCGCCGCCACAGCAGGACTCGCCAGATACACCTCAGAGTCCACATGTCCCATCCGCCCGACAAAATTGCGGTTGGTGGTGGTAACAGCCCGTTCCCCTGCCGCAAGGATTCCCATATGGCCGCCCAGACAGGGGCCGCAGGTCGGCGTTGACACTGCGCAGCCCGCTTCGATAAAGATTTCCAGATATCCCCGCTTCATGGACTCCATATAGACCTTTTGCGTCGCAGGAATCACAATAGCACGAACTCCCTTTGCCACATGACGCCCCTTCAGAATTTTGGCTGCCGTCTCCATGTCTTCGAGGCGCCCGTTGGTACAGGAGCCGATCACGACCTGATCAATGGAAACGTCGCCGACTTCATCGATGGTTCTGGTATTCTCCGGCAGATGTGGAAAAGCAACCGTCGGTTTTATGCTGCTCAGGTCAATGTCAAACACCTGTTCATACTCTGCGTCTTCATCCGCCTCATAAACAGTATAGGGACGGTCGACCCGTTCCTTCATATAAGCGAGGGTACGTTCATCCACCGCAAAAATACCGTTTTTTGCGCCGGCTTCAATCGCCATGTTCGCCATGCATAAACGATCATCCATTGACAGACTTTTCAGGCCATCTCCGCAAAACTCCATGGATTTGTAAAGGGCACCATCTACCCCAATCATGCCAATGATATGAAGGATCACATCTTTGCCGCTGACCCACTCACTGAGCGTTCCGGTCAGGTTGAATTTGATGGCTGCAGGCACCTTAAACCACGCTTCCCCGGTTGCCATTCCTGCCGCCATATCGGTCGATCCGACCCCAGTGGAAAACGCCCCCAGCGCCCCATAGGTGCAGGTGTGGGAATCCGCTCCGATAATCAGTTCACCCGCACATACCAGTCCTTTTTCCGGAAGGAGAGCATGCTCGATTCCCATTTCACCGACATCAAAATAATTTACGATACCCATTTTTTTCGCAAACTCACGGCTGATCTTGCATTGCTCTGCGGCCTTAATGTCCTTATTGGGTGCAAAATGATCCATTACCAGTGAAATCCGCCTTTGATCGAACACACTGTGAAAGCCCGCCTTGTCAAACTCCTTAATAGCGACGGGCGAGGTAATATCATTTCCCAGGACCATATCCAGCTTTGCGCGGATGAGCTGTCCCGGGACCACCCTGTCAAGTCCTGCATGTGCCGCTAAAATCTTCTGCGTCATTGTCATTCCCATTATGATTCCTCCTGATTTTCTTAATTCATCATCAAACAATACTGTCTTCGTCCTCAGTCTCCTGTCTGCGGCTGTCGTTAAACAGCTTATATTCAATGGAATCCACCAGCGCGTGCAGGCTGGCGTGTATTACATCACTGGAAACCCCAACCGTGGTCCAGGACGTTTCTCCGTCAGTAGATTCCACCAACACACGCACCTTTGCGGCAGTGGCATCTTTTGGGTCGATCACCCGCACTTTATAGTCGGTCAGACGAACATTGCCCAGTTCAGGATAAAAGCGCTGTACCGCCTTGCGCAGTGCCAGGTCCAGTGCATGAACCGGCCCATCCCCATCCTCGGCTGTTGTTTCCACAGCATCCTTCACTTTAATTTTCACCATAGCGGCGGTCGACATTCCACTGTCGGCGTTTTTTGGCATTTCCCCAATGATCTTGAAATCCACCAAGGTGAAGAACGGCTCAAAGCGTCCCAGTCTTTTGAGCATGGCAAGTTCCATACTGGCAAGTGCCGCCTCAAATTGGTAGCCTTCACTCTCAAGACTGCGGAGCAATTCGGTCAGCTGTTCCGCTTCTGGACTGTCGGGATCAATATCCGGCAGCAATTCGTTGATTTTGGCAAACAAGGCCGTTTTTCCGCCCAGTCCTGACACCAAAATATTCCGCTTGTTTCCAACTGTCTCCGGCTTGATATGCTCATACAAAGAGGGATCCTTTTCCACTCCGTCCACATGCATACCGCTCTTATGCGCAAACGCGCTCTTTCCAACATAAGGGGCACGCCCCAAGAGGGACACATTGGCAACATCGCTTACAAACAGCGCGGTAGAGGTCAGACGCTTCATATTGGCCTGCGGGATGCAGTGAAGTCCGCGCTTGAGCTGCAGGGTCGGAATCAAAGCAGACAGATTTGCATTCCCGCACCGCTCACCAAGTCCGATACAGCTTCCCTGTAAATGAGACGCACCGGCGCTGACAGCGGCTAAAGATCCCGCAACAGCACAGCCCATATCATCATGACAATGAATTCCCAGCTGAACACGCACCTGTTTTGCAGCCTGTGCAGTAATTTCGCCGATTTCTTCCGGAAAAGCTCCGCCGTTGGTGTCACAAAGCACGATACAGGATGCTCCTGCATCTTCAGCGGCGTGAAGCGTTTCGATCGCATAGCTCGAATTGGCCTTGAATCCGTCAAAAAAATGTCCGGCGTCAAATAGTACCGTTCTGCCTTTTTCCACCAGATACTGCACTGTCTGCGCAATCGTTCTCAGATTTTCCTCCGGCGTGGTATCCAGCTGAATTTCCCAGCTCTTTCCGAAAAGTGTTACGATCCGTGTCCCCGCTTTCAAAAGCGCCTGTATGCCCGGATCCTCTTCCGGCTTTTTCCCGGAGCGGCAGGTCATACCGAATGCAGCAAGCTGCGCATGTTTTAGTCCAAGCGCCTTTGCCTGTTCAAACACCTCCAGGTCATGACTGTTTTCTCCGGGACTGCCTGCTTCAATCAGCGGGATTCCCAGTCTGTCCAGAGCCTTGATGATACTTAGCTTATCCGCAGCTGTAAATGCAACGCCCTCGCCCTGAGCGCCGTCGCGCAAGGTTGTATCCAGCACTGTGATCTCACTGACTGCATGACTGTTTTTATAGTTGATGACCGGCTGTTCTGCTTCAACAATGCTTTCCATGTCTGACACCGGATGAATGCTCAGCACATCCACCAGCTTTGCCAGCTGCTTTTCCACCTGGGATATGATATGGTCATCCCCCGCAACCTCAATCACAATACGGGAAACCTCTGGATTTTTGGTCTGTTCTGCATAAATCGACTGGATATTATAGCCTCTGCGGCTGAACAAACCGGTAACCCGCTGCAGCACGCCCGAGCGATTGCGTACCAAAACGTTCATCATATGTAAATGTTCCATTTTTGTATGCCGTTCCTTTCCCCTGCCTTTTTTAGTCCAGCTCTAAAATCGGTTCCGCAATAGAGCCGCCGGGCGGGACCATGGGCAGTACATTAATATCCCGGTCGATTTTACATTCGATCAGCACAGGCTTCCCGCAGGAAAGAGCTTGTTTCAGCACCGGTTCAATCTCACTTTTATGAGCAATTGTCATTGCGTTCACACCAAAAGCTTTTCCAAGCATCTGATAGTCTGTCGGTCGCTCCAGCGTTGTTTGAGAAAATCTTTTGTCATAAAAAAGCTTTTGCCACTGACGCACCATTCCAAGTACATTATTGTTGAACACCAGCTCGATCACAGGAATTTGATATTTGGAAATGGTCACCAGTTCGTTGAGATTCATATGAAAGCTGCCGTCCCCTGCAATATTGACGACGGTCTTATCGGGATTTGCCACCTTGGAGCCGATTGCAGCGCCAAAGCCAAATCCCATGGTGCCCAGTCCGCCGGACGAAACAAACTGATGAGGACGACGAAAATTGAAAAACTGTGCTGCCCACATCTGATGCTGCCCGACCTCGGTCGCAATAATGGCATCGCCGTCAGTCAGTCTCTCCAACGTTTCTATGATATCCTGCGGCAAAACTTCGTCCGGCGTCTTTCCGACCTGACGGAGCGGATACTGTTTTTTCCACGCTGCGATCTGTGCAAGCCACTCCGGATGTTCCAGTTTTTGCAGCCGTTCGCTCAGCATCGGTAAAATCTGTTTTAAGTCACCGATCAGCTGATATCCGGATTTGATATTCTTATCTATTTCTGAAGAATCAATATCAATATGGATAATATCTGCATTCGGAGCAAAGGATTTGATGTCACCGATCACCCGATCAGAAAAACGGGTGCCAATACCGACAAACAGGTCACATTCCGTAATAGCCAATGAAGCCGTTTTTGTGCCATGCATCCCAAGCATTCCCATATAACGCGGGTCCGTGTTGTCAAATCCGCCCTGTCCCATCAGAGAGGATGAAACCACTCCGCCGCTGCGGTCCACAAACTCCCGTACCTCATCCGCCGCATCAGAAAGGATCACCCCGCCGCCCGTGTAGATAAACGGCCGCTTTGCCTTTTGGATCAGCCGGACTGCCTCTGCCAGACGCTCCGGTTCAATTTCGGTTTCGTTTTCGATTTCAAGCGGCTGTTTTCTGGTATATTCACAGAAATTGGCAGTCACATCCTTTGGAATATCGATCAGCACAGGGCCTTTTCGTCCTTCATTGGCGATATAAAAAGCCTCTCTGACGGTGTCTGCCAGTTCGCGGATGTCCTTGACTATATAGTTGTGTTTGGTCACCGGCATCGTAATTCCGGCGATATCGACTTCCTGAAAGCTGTCAAGCCCCAACAGGTTGACCGATACGTTTCCTGTAATTGCCACAAGGGGAATGGAATCCATATAAGCTGTTGCGATCCCGGTCACAAGATTGGTAGCCCCTGGGCCGGAAGTTGCAATCACGACTCCCGTCTTCCCGCTGGAGCGGGCATAACCGTCCGCTGCGTGACACGCCCCCTGTTCATGTGCAGTCAGAATATGTGTGATTTTGTCGCTGTATTTATACAGTGCGTCATAAATATTTAAAACAGAGCCTCCGGGATAGCCGAACACTGTATCAACACCCTGTTCCAGCAGACATTCCAGCAAAATCTCAGAACCGTTTAATTTCATTGTTTCATCCGTTCCTCTCTTGGCTCAAAATAAAAAAGCCCCGTCTCTTTGCTCAGTTCAAAAGAGACGAAGGCATCAAAGCTTCCGCGGTACCACTCTTATTGCTGTGTATAAACGACACAGCCGCTCTCCCGTCGTCCGAAAGACGGATTAACGGGCATCCCCTGTAACGCGGGGCAGACGGTCGCACCTACTAAACGGCGGCGCCGCTGTTCAGCTGACTGCTCAAGGGTGAGATAACACGGGAAGATTCCACCGCCTTGCACCTTCCGGCGGCTCTCTGAAGGCAATCCGCTCCGATTGGCTCCCTATCACTGCATTTTCTTTATTATAATATAGCATTCCCGCATTTGTCAAGTAGTTTTTTGCCCCTCCCTTTTTAAGGAAAGTAGTGATTTCAAGGAAAATTGAAATCCATTGGTGAATATGGACAAAAGCAAGGCTCCCTCTATCGTTATAACAGAGGGAGCCTTGTCCTTTTGATGGCTACTCAGCATAGCTAGTATGTAATCTGATTTGACAATTGGCTAACTTTACTATCGTTAGAAGTAATATTTATCTTGTGACACGATGTTTGCACATTCCCGTTTTACCGCATTTAGGACAGGTCAATCTGCGTTTTGTAAAAGTATGATAGCTTTTTACATACTCATTCATGCTCGGAACAAAAAGCTCTTTACAATGAGGGCACTCAAAATAACCGGCCTTAATGTCAAGCATTGCACCCGCTGCTATGCCCGCTACCGCCACTAAAACAGCACCCACAATCAATATGATTCGTACCACCGTAGGCAGGTCAATATAGGATGCTATTACTATCAGGGCGCATACAGCGATGACCGTGATTGCGACGGTAATGATGCACAACGCCATTCTTTTCCTATTTTCTTCGTTTTCCTTGATTAAGTTCATCATGTTTCCCTCCGCTTTCTTTTGATAATCAGTTGAGGAAACCTTTTCACCCGAAAGCAAATCATTGACAGTAATATCTAATGCCGCACACAATGGTAGCATGAGCGAAACTTCGGGAAG
>CALXBC010000025.1 GCA_944386455.1 uncultured Clostridia bacterium
AATATATCAAGGAGTTTTTATTCTGTCCATAGCTAAAGCTCTTTTCCCACTGGCAGAGCCAGTGGTTGTCCTACGAACTGCAAAGCCGGGGCTTTGGATATAAAGCATACCAAAGCCCCGGCTTCTGAAAATCCTTATTTTATGCGGTTTCGCGCCTTATTTCAGCGCCTCGGACACCGCGACCGCGCAGGCAACGGTAGCGCCAACCATGGGGTTGTTGCCCATGCCGATGAGGCCCATCATTTCCACATGAGCCGGCACAGAAGAGGAGCCTGCAAACTGTGCATCACCATGCATACGGCCCATCGAATCTGTCAGGCCGTAGGAGGCAGGACCTGCTGCCACGTTGTCCGGATGAAGGGTACGTCCCGTACCGCCGCCGGAAGCAACGGAAAAATATTTTTTCCCGTTTTCGGTTGCCCATTTTTTATAGGTACCTGCCACAAGGTGCTGGAACCGGGTGGGGTTGGTGGAGTTTCCTGTGATGGAAACATCAACCTTTTCCATCTTCATAACCGCAACACCTTCCAGCACATCGTTGCATCCATACACTTTAACGGCGGCTTTTTCTCCCTTTGAAAATGCCTTTTCTTCTACCACCTTTAAATCGCCGGTTGTGAAATCATAATCTGTTTTCACATAAGTGAAACCGTTGATTCGGGAGATAATATAAGCGGCGTCTTTGCCCAAGCCGTTGAGGATCACACGAAGCGGACGCTTTCTGGCTTTGTTCGCAGTTCTGGCAATACCGATTGCGCCCTCCGCAGCAGCAAAAGACTCATGCCCTGCCAAAAAGCAGAAGCAGTCTGTTTCCTCTCTCAACAGCATCGCGCCCAGATTGCCGTGTCCCAGACCGACAGCACGCTGTTCGGCCACAGAGCCCGGTATGCAGAACGCCTGCAGACCCTCGCCGATTGCCTCAGCTGCATCAGCAGCTTTGGTGATCCCCTTTTTCAAAGCAACAGCCGTACCAAGCGTATATGCCCAGACCGCATTTTCAAATGCGATCGGCTGTACGCCCTTGACAATATCTTCTACATTGATGCCTTTGGACAGACAGAAATCTCTGGCGTCCTCTAAAGTAGAAAAGCCATATTGAGCCAGACACTTTTCAATTTTCGGCATTCTTCTCTCTTTTCCTTCAAATTGAGCCATTCTATTCATTCCTTTCCGATCTCAAATTATTCTTCGCGCGGATCAATGTACTTTGCAGCCTCATCATAACGGCCGTAAGTACCAATATTTTTCTCATATGCAGCATTCGGCTCTACACCGTGGCGGATATCTTCCAGCATTTTGCCCAGGCGGACAAATTTATATCCGATTGCTTCATTGTTCTCGTCAACCGCAACGGAAAGGATATAGCCCTCTGCCATTTCCATATAGCGCACGCCTTTTTCCTTGGTGCTGAAAATGGTTCCAATCTGGGAACGCAGACCTTTTCCGAGGTCTTCCAGCCCTGCGCCGATCGGCAGGCCGTCCTCAGAAAAAGCAGTCTGGGTTCTGCCGTAGACCAGCTGAAGGAACAGTTCACGCATTGCAACGTTGATCGCGTCGCAAACCAAGTCTGTGTTCAGTGCTTCCAAAATCGTTTTTCCGGGAAGAATTTCACCCGCCATAGCTGCAGAGTGCGTCATACCGGAACATCCCAGCGTTTCCACCAGTGCTTCTTCGATCACACCGTTTTTGACGTTCAGTGTCAGCTTGCAGGTTCCCTGCTGGGGAGCGCACCAGCCCACACCGTGGGACAGACCGGAAATGTCTGTAATCTGATAAGCCTTCACCCATTTTCCTTCTTCCGGAATCGGGGCAGGACCGTGATTCGGGCCTTTTGTGAGAGGACACATTCTCTCAACTTCATGAGAATAATTCATATCGGTACTCCTTTCGGTTTTTGATAACCATTTCATTTGTGAGGGCAATGCCAGCTTGTCCTCAATGCACACAGCTGCTATCCGTCAATAGGATTGCCAGAGCATGCCAACCTCATTCATTATACTATGATTTGAAAAAAATCGCAAGACTTTGTTTGTTATGAACTTAACGATTATTCGCTGAATTTATCAGAAACTATTAGGAAAACTGTCCGTATTGCATGCAGCTGCAAAAACAGAACTTTACTGTACAACAAAAAGCGGCATTTTTTTCTTTTTACTCTTTACAGATGTCAATTTCTGGTGTATAATAAATCCCAGAAAATAATAGGCAACCTTTAAGTTAGTCCCGTGAGGCTGACAAGGCAGTCAACTTTGAATGGCAATGCAAGCCGGTGCGATCGTTCGCTTGGACCGGCAGACATTTTTGTATCAGGTCGGCTTTGCTTTGTGCAGCAGCACAGAGCAAAGCCTTTTTTGTTGTCTTTTTCATTTTTTAGAAGAGGTGGGCCGGCAATGAAGATCAAAACTGAAATTTTGGATGAAAAAGGGCTGAGTCGCTGTATCGCCCGCATCTCCTATGAGATCATTGAAAAAAACAAAGGCGCAGAAAATCTTTGTATTGTCGGCGTACTGTCCCGCGGCGGTGAGCTGGCAGCCCGTATTGCCGCCAAAATCGCAGAGGTCGAGGGGACCCGGGTCGCGGTCGGGCTGCTTGATATCACACCGCACCGGGACGATCGAAAGGATGCCGGAACCGATTCCTCTGTTTTGAACTTCGATATCACCGGAAAAAGGATCATTCTGGTGGACGACGTGATCTATACGGGACGAAGTGCGCGCGCCGCGATCGATGCCATTATGGAGCGAGGCCGTCCGCAGAATATCCAGCTGGCTGTCCTGATCGACCGCGGACATCGGGAGCTTCCTATCCGGGCAGATTACGTCGGAAAAAATGTGCCGACCTCTGTGGATGAACAGGTAAAAGTGATGGTTAAAGAACGGGACGGGATGGATAAGGTGCTGATATGCGAGTGAAAGGCTGGAAAACGCAATGGAAAAAACGATTCTGATCAAAAACGGGCGTTTGGTTGATGCCCGGATGGATACAACCGGAGACATTTTAGTCAGAGACGGAAAAATTGCTAAAATTGCACCTGAAATCAAGGAGCAGGCGGATACCATGATCGATGCATCGGGACTGGCAGTTCTGCCCGGTCTGGTCGATATGCATGTCCATCTGCGCGATCCTGGATATCAGTACAAGGAGGATATCCTGTCCGGCTGTGAGGCTGCGGCGGCCGGCGGTGTCACCTCGGTTGCCTGCATGCCGAATACCTCTCCGGTTAATGACAATCCGGAAGTGATCGACTACATCCTGCTGCGGGCCAGGCATGCAAAAGCCAGAGTCTATCCTGTCGCGAGTATTACCAAGCGAATGGAAGGAGAAGAACTCAATAATTTTTCCCGCTTGAAACAGGCAGGCGCCGTAGGGGTCAGTGACGACGGGCGTCCTGTAGAAAGCCGAAGCATCATGAAAGAAGCGCTTTGCCGCGCCCAGGCAGCCGGGCTGCTTCCGATTTCACATTGTGAAGACCTTTCCATTATCAACGGCGGCATTATCAACCAGGGAAAAATATCAGAACAGCTTGGCGTCAAAGGGATGGACAGGCTGTCCGAGGACAGTATTACTCAGCGGGAAATCGATTTGGCCCGTGAAACAGGCTGTCCTGTCCATATAGCCCATGTCAGCACTGCCGGCGCCGTCGAAGCGGTGCGGCAGGCAAAGGCCGCCGGGGTAAAAGTGACCTGTGAGACCTGTCCGCACTATTTTATGCTGACGGAAAAAGAACTGCTCAAACGGGATGCGGATTATCGGATGAATCCCCCGCTCCGGGAGGAAACAGACCGCATTGCTGTGGAACAGGGAGTTTTGGATGGAACGATCGACTGCATTGTAACAGACCATGCTCCTCACAGTGCGGGAGAAAAGGCAAATTTTGAAACGGCGCCCAACGGCGTCGTCGGGCTGGAAACCTCACTGGCAGCAACACTGACAGCGCTTTACCATACCGGAAAGCTGTCATTGCAGGATATCGTGCGGCTGATGTCAGAAGCGCCGGCCAAGCTGCTGAAAATAGAAGGCGGTGTTTTAAAAGAGGGCGCTGCAGCAGATTTGGCGCTGGTGGATTTGGACGAGCTTTGGACGGTCGAGCCGGAGAAACTGCACTCCAAGTCCAAAAACACTGTATTTAAAGGAAAATCCCTGCGGGGTAAGGTTAAAATTACGCTGCTGGATGGCAATATTGTATATTCTGACAACGAGTAACGCTGTTTACAAAAAACACAGAAAGGAAACAGAAATATGTCACTTGACCGTTTGCTGGAAAAAATTGCAGAAACCCAAAATCCGACCGTTGCGGGCTTAGACCCCAAGCTGGATTATGTGCCCGAATATATCAGACACGAATGCTTTGCCCGATATGGCAATACACTGGAGGCAGCAGCCCAGGCGCTTTTGCTGTTCAACAAGGGACTGATTGACGCGCTTTATGATATTGTGCCCGCTGTCAAGCCGCAGTGCGCTTATTATGAGATGTATGGCTGGCAGGGAATGAAAGCCCTTGCTGAAACCATGGAATATGCACATCAGAAAGGGATGTTCGTCATCACGGACGGGAAGCGCAACGACATTGGCACCACCATGGAAGCATATGCGGCAGGTCATCTCGGAAGCATTGAAATAAACGGTCAGACCATTCATCCCTTTCCGGGAGACGCGCTGACGGTCAACGGTTATCTGGGAAGCGACGGGATCAATCCGCTGCTGAAAACCTGTCAGGCAGAAAACAAGGGGGTTTTCGTGCTGGTAAAAACGTCAAACCCCTCGTCAGGCGAACTGCAGGATCGGATGATGGACGGCAAAACCGTCTATCAGGTCATGGGAGAGCGCTGCGAGGCATGGGGCGAAGCGCTGCCGGGAAAATACGGATACAGCGGTGTCGGCGCGGTGGTCGGTGCGACCTATCCGAAGCAGTTGGAGCGGCTGCGCGGCTCTTTGCCGCATACCTTCTTCCTGGTCCCGGGCTACGGTGCCCAGGGCGGCGGTGCGTGGGATGTGGCCGGTGCGTTTGACCGCAACGGAATGGGCGCGGTCGTCAACTCCTCCCGCGGTATCATGTGCGCTTATCAAAAAGAGGGATGTCCGGAAACGGACTTTGCGGGAGCGGCACGCCGTGAGGCGCTGCGGATGAAAGCGGATATAACGGGGAAAATCGCCCCGATCAGATTGTAATCAATTGCCTTTTCGGCAGGATGGGATGGTAAAATATGAAAAAAGGCACGCTTTTACTGGCAAACGGAGTAGAATTTGAAGGTGTCTGTTTTGGCGCCGAAGGAACGGTGATCGGAGAAGTTGTTTTTACGACTTCTGCTGTTGGATATCAGGAGGCACTCAGCGATCCCGCCTATCACGGACAAATCCTGCTCCAGACGTTTCCGCTGATTGGAAACTATGGGACAAACGACGAGGATTATGCCAGCGCATCCTGTCATGTGACAGGATACCTTGTGCGCGAGTGGTGTGATACACCGTCAAATTTTCGGATGCAGGATAATATCGATCATTTTTTGAAAAAGCATGGCATCATCGGGCTTTGTGGGATTGACACCCGTCGCCTGACTCACATTCTGCGGGAGCAGGGCACCATGAACGGTGTGATCTTTTCTGGCGAGGCCGACAAAGCTGCCCTGCTGGAACAGCTGAAATCTCACAAGCTGGTTCGCCCGGCCGCGGATGTCGCGGTGAAAGAGCCCGTGTCCTATCCCGCCAAACAGGAAGCCTACAGGGTCGCCGTACTTGATTTTGGCTATGATCGATCGCTGGTCGCAGAGCTGAACCGCCGCGGATGCAGCGTAACGGTCTTCCCTGCTCTGACAACAGCAGAGCAGATCAAACAGCTCGGCATGGACGGCATTGTCCTCTCCGACGGTCCTGGGAATCCTGAGGACTACACAGATGAAGTCGCAAACATCAAGGAGATCACTGCACTTGGTCTGCCGATATTCGGCATCTCACTGGGACACCAGCTGCTGGCAATGGCGATGGGAGCAAAAACAAAGAAGCTGCTCCATGGACACCGCGGCGCCAGCCAGCCGGTCGTTGATCTCAGGCATGGACGCACCTATGTGACTGCGCAGAACCACGGCTATATTGTGGATAAAGAGAGCCTTTCTTCGGATGTCGGAACGGTCAGCTGTCTCAATGCTAACGACAAAAGCTGCGAGGGGATCGACTATCTTTCAATCCCGGCGTTTTCGGTGCAGTTCCGGCCAAATGTAATCCAGTACCGTTCGGCGCCGGAATCTGAATACGATCGTTTTGTGCAGATGCTTGCCAGAGAAAACGCTTGAAAGCATTTGATTTTACCTGAAAGGAAGAAATAATCATGCCGTTGAGATCAGATATCAAAAAGGTTTTAGTGATTGGCTCCGGCCCCATTGTTATTGGGCAGGCCGCAGAATTTGACTACGCAGGCACACAGGCCTGCCGCGCACTCAAGCAGGAGGGGCTTGAGGTTGTGCTGATCAACTCCAATCCCGCCACCATCATGACGGACAAAGCGATGGCAGATAAAATTTATATTGAACCGCTGAATCTGGATGTTGTCAAACGCGTCATCGAAATTGAACGGCCGGACAGCGTGCTGTCTACCCTGGGCGGCCAGACCGGCCTGACGCTCTCCATGCAGCTGGCAGAAGAAGGCTTTCTCGATAAAATGGGGGTCAAGCTGTTGGGTGCAAATCCCGAAACGATACATCGTGCTGAGGACCGTCAGGCGTTTAAGGACACCATGGAGGAAATCGGCGAGCCCTGTATCCCGTCCAAAGTTGTAGAAACTGTTGAAGACGCAGTCTCCTATACAGAAGGAACCATCGGCTATCCGGTCATCATTCGTCCGGCCTTTACCCTCGGCGGTACCGGCGGCGGCATTGCCCATAACCGTGAGGAACTGAAGGAAATTGCCGGGATCGGCCTTCAGCTTTCCCCCATTACACAGGTGCTGGTCGAAAAATGTATCAGCGGCTGGAAAGAGATCGAGTTTGAAGTCATCCGCGACCGCAAGGGGAATATCATCACGGTCTGCAGTATGGAGAACGTCGACCCGGTCGGTGTTCATACCGGAGACAGCATTGTTGTTGCACCCGCAGTCACGCTGAGTGCAAAGGAATATGATATGCTGCGGACTGCGGCGCTGAACATGGTATCCGCCCTGAAGGTCGAGGGAGGCTGCAACTGTCAGTTTGCACTGCATCCATCCTCAATGGAGTATGCGGTCATTGAGGTGAATCCGCGGGTTTCCCGTTCTTCCGCGCTTGCATCCAAAGCTACCGGATATCCGATTGCCAAGGTGGCAACCAAAATCGCAATCGGATATACGCTGGATGAAATCCTGAATCAGGTTACAGGAAAAACCTATGCCTGTTTTGAACCGGCCATTGACTATCTGGTATTGAAGTTTCCGAAATGGCCCTTTGATAAATTTGTTTATGCAGAGCGCACGCTGGGAACCCAGATGAAGGCGACCGGCGAGGTTATGAGCATCGGCACCAGCTTTGAACAGTCGTTGATGAAAGCGGTGCGGGGCGCAGAGCTGGGGCTTGATACAATGAATCTGCCCGAGTATGCGGCTCTGACGGATGAGCAGGTTTATGAAAAGCTGCATGACTGTGACGATCAGCGGATTTTTGCGGTGTTTGAGGCGCTGAAACGCGGGATTACACCGGAAAAAATCCATGAAATCACCATGATCGACAATTGGTTTCTTTATAAAATGCAGAATCTGGTTAAGCTGGAACAGCGTCTCAGTAATGAGCCTTTGACGGACGAGCTGTATAAACAGGCAAAGGACTTTGGCTATCTGGACGGTACGATCGAGAAGATCAGCGGACAAACCATCGCACACAAGCGTTATGCCTCTTACAAAATGGTAGATACCTGTGCTGCCGAATTTGAAGCGGAAACGCCGTATTTCTATTCAACCTATGATGAGGAAAACGAAGCCAAAGAGTTTCTGGAGCGAAAAGGCAGCGGGAAAAAGAAGATTCTGGTATTCGGCTCCGGTCCCATCCGGATCGGACAGGGAATCGAGTTTGACTATTGCTCCGTTCACTGTGTCTGGTCGCTCAAGGAGCTTGGATATGAAGCCGTTATCTGCAACAACAATCCTGAGACTGTCTCCACCGACTTTGATACCGGCGATCGCCTTTATTTCGACCCGCTCAACAAGGAGGATGTTTGGAACATCATCCAGACCGAACAGCCCGACGGCGTTGTTGTCCAGTTCGGCGGCCAGACCGCAATCAAGCTGACCAAATTCCTGAATGAAAAAGGCGTCAACATTCTGGGGACAGGTGCAGACAGCATTGATGCGGCAGAAGACCGGGAACGGTTCGACGAGGTGCTGGAAAAGCTGCATATCCCTCGTCCAAAGGGTCACACTGTCTTTACGGAAGAAGAGGCAATCAACGCGGCGAACGACCTGGGATATCCGGTCCTGATGCGTCCGTCCTACGTTTTGGGCGGACAGAACATGATTATCGCGCATTCTGACAAGGATATCACTGAATACATGGCGATCATTACTTCGCACAATATTGAAAATCCGGTGCTGATCGACAAATATATGATGGGCACCGAAGTGGAAGTCGACGCGATCTGTGACGGCACAGACTATCTCATCCCCGGCATTATGGAACACATCGAGCGGGCAGGTATCCACTCCGGCGACTCGATCTCTGTCTATCCGGCGCGGACACTCTCTGACAAAATCAAGAAAACCATTATTGATTATACAGGAAAGCTCGCCATGGAGCTGAAGGTCATCGGTCTTGTCAACATCCAATATGTTGTTTATAACGACGAGGTATATGTGATTGAGGTCAATCCGCGCTCGTCCCGCACGGTTCCCTATATCAGCAAGGTGACCGGGGTTCCGATGGTGGATCTTGCAACCAAAATCATGCTGGGCGCTACTTTGAAGGAGCTCGGATATCAGGGCGGTCTTTATCCCGACGCCGGTTATGTAGCGGTCAAGGTCCCCGTCTTCAGCTTTGAAAAGCTGCATGACGTCGATACGCATCTGGGCCCGGAAATGAAGTCAACGGGCGAAGTGCTGGGCATCGCCAAAACGCTGGACGAGGCACTCTACAAAGGGCTGGTGGCTGCCGGCTATAAAATGAAGAAAAAAGGCGGCGTGTTTATCACGGTACGCGACACCGACAAGCAGGAAATCATTGCAGTGGCAGACAAGTTCTCTCAGATGGGATTTGAGCTGTATGCAACCGCCGGGACCGCCAACACGTTAAATAAAAATATGATAGCAGCCAATGTGGTGCGAAAAATTTCGGAAGATCCGGCAAACAATCCGCTTACCCTGCTTGACAGCGGCAAGATCGACTATGTGATCTCGACCTCTGCAAAAGGAAGGATTCCTGCCCGCGACAGCGTCAAAATCAGACGGAAGGCTGTGGAGCACTCTATTGCCTGTCTGACTTCGATTGATACGGCTAATGCTTTGGCAGACTGCCTGGCAATGGATAAAACGGTCAACGATATTGAGCTGATTGATATTACAAAAATATAAATTACCGCAAAGGAAAAGAAAGGCAGTTGGATAAAATTGACTCCAACTGCCTTTCTTTTCCTTGCGTTTCATATTGCAAACAGAACAATCTCATGATATAATAAATGTGCTTTACTTTAGAATAATATACTTGAAACCAAAGGGTATGTTGTAAAAATACAGTCTTTTATTTCTTACATATGATTTACAGTACTGTTGCTATTGTCTGTAAATTGTATTGATTTTAAATTTTGAGGTGGACAAAACGGATGTTAGCACATGTCGCCGTGATTATCCCTTCTTTGGAACCAGACGAAAAGCTGCTGTCTCTTTTAAAGGAACTGACAGTGTATGGATTTGAACATATCTTTGTGATCAATGATGGAAGCGGTCGCCAATATCAACCGTATTTTGAAGCTGCACAGCAGCAGTATCATTGCCGTGTGATTACGCACAGTGTTAATCTAGGAAAAGGACGTGCATTAAAAACTGCATTCAACTGTATTCTGACAGAGTACCCGGAAATTGAAGCCGCCGTTACAGTAGACTCCGATGGGCAGCACCGTTTAAACGACATCGTCACGGTTGCACAAAGTGCACTGAGCAGCCCCGACTCTCTGATTATGGGCTGCCGCGACTTTTTCAGTAAAAACAGGACAATTCCGGCTCGCAGCCGTTTTGGCAATATTATGACCTGTTATGCTCTGAAAATCCTTTGCGGCATCAAGCTGTCAGATACGCAGACCGGTCTGCGCGGCCTTTCCCGTCCGCTGATGAAAACCTTTATGACTACCAAGGGCGAACGATTTGAATATGAAATGAATATGATTCTTGATGCCAAAGAAAAAGGCATTTCAATCAAGGAAGTTCCCATTGAAACAGTATATATTGAAGAGAATCAGACATCCCATTTTAATCCGCTGAAAGACTCTATTCGAATTTACGCAGTTTTTTCAAAATTTATCGCGGCATCGGTGTCTTCTTTTATCATTGATATCGTTTTATTCACCCTTTTCAATATAATTTTGACTCATTGGCTCCAGCCGGCAGTGTCTATTGTAATCTCTTCTTATTCAGCGCGGATTTTATCGGCCTTGTTTAACTATATCATCAATAAAAATAAGGTGTTTAAAAATAAGGCCGCTGGTTTTGGTACTTTAGTGAAATATGCGGTTTTATGTGTTGCTCAAGTCACGATTTCTGCTTTTGCCACCAAATGGCTGTTCCAGCTGCTGCATGTCAGCGCAACTGTAATCAAAATTGTCGTTGATATTCTACTGTTTTTAGTCAGCTTTCAAATTCAAAGAGGATGGGTGTTCAAAAAATCATAAGATATTGATGTCATGTCAGTCAGTTTCGCTTTGAATCAAATAAATTCCCGCTCTTAAGTCCGAGCGGGAATTTTTTGCTTGCACTTTTTTACCGCCTGTGCTACAATGACATTACATTTTTTCAGACTGGTGATGACCGTTATGAAGACAAAAGTGACCCCTTTTCAGATCGCAGCAGAAATCTGTGCCGCGCTGGCTGTATTTTCCACCATTTTATATTTTCTTTTTCTCTGGCCGGCACTTCCAAATCAAATTCCCTCCCATTTTGACGAACTGGGGCAGCCCGATGCATGGAACGCCAAATATCTCCCTGCCCTGCTGCTCGGCGTACAGCTCGTGCTTTATCTGCTGCTTACCTTGCTTTCGGTTTTTCCAAAAATTTGGCATTTGCCGGTCGAAGTTTCAGAAAACAGCAAACCGGTCTTATTTTCTGCAACCCGCACACTGATCTTGGATATGAAGCTGCTTCTTGTTCTGGCATTTGGATACCTGATTTTCTGCATCTGCCGTTCTGTACAGCTCAGTATGTTCATTTTGCTGCCAATGGTGCTGTGTGTTCTCGGGAGCATGATCTATTATTTCATTCGGATTACAAAAATTTCTCTGTCAGACGCCCGCCGTCTGCTGCGGGAAGAGGAAAACGAAGAAAAATAAAAGATGGGCGTGTCGAAAAAGTCGACACGCTCATCTTTTATTTTTAGCCCCAAAAATGAGGTTGTTTTTTTATTTCGCAATAATCTGAATATCATGTACATCAGCCGAAATTGCGATCATGGTCAGCGGGTTATCATAATGATCCACAATCATGTTGGCAATCCGATCCTCTACCTTTTTTCGGATAACCTTCCGCAGCTCACGCGCGCCGAACTTTCCGCCGTCAGCCTGCCCTGCCAGATAATCAAGAGCCTTATCATCATATCCAACCTCAATCCCCTGCTCTCTCAGCGGCTCTTTCATTTCATCCAGCATCAGGCCGGCGATCTTTTGCATGCTTTCCCTGCTCAGCGGAGAAAACACCACGATTTCATCCACACGCCCCAAAAGCTCCGGCCGCAGGATTTCCTGCAGCGCCCGCATCGCCTTTTCCTTTGCGATATCGCCTGACTGCTTATTAAAGCCGACAATTCCGTTTTTATCAGCAGAACCTGCATTGGACGTCATTACAATCACAGTGTTTTGAAAGCTGACTGTTCGTCCCTGCGCATCTGTTATCTTTCCCTCATCCAGAATCTGAAGCAGAATATTCATCACATCGGGATGTGCCTTTTCGATCTCATCAAACAACACAACCGAATAGGGCTTTCTGCGGACCCGCTCGGTCAGCTGTCCTGCTTCCTCATACCCCACATATCCGGGAGGCGCTCCAACCAGTCTGGATACCGCGTGCTTTTCCATAAACTCGGACATGTCAAACCGAATCAGCGGGTCTGCCGTTTCAAACAGCTCGTCTGCCAGGCATTTGACCAGTTCTGTCTTGCCGACGCCGGTCGGACCGACAAAAATAAACGAAGCAGGCCGTTTGCGTTTATTGAGCTGGACACGGCTGCGCTTGACAGCCGCCACTACCAGCTCGACTGCCTCATCCTGTCCGATCACGCGTGCTTTCAGCTTACGTTCCAAATCACTGATTTTTCCAAACTCGGACTGCTGAATTTTGGCGGCAGGGACTCCTGTCCACATTTCGATGACCTTTGCCAGATCCTCTTTTGTCAGCTCGATAGATGCGACCACAGGCTCCAGGGCTTTTAAATCCTCTTTTAGCTTTAAAAGCCTGGATTTCACCTCTGCCAGCTTTTCATAATCAATATTTTCTGTCTGGGACTCCAGCTGTTCTTCCTGGTTTTTGAGGCTTTTCAGTTCCTTGTTCATCTTTTCATATTCTGCCAGTTCCCTGCTCCGCAGTGCAGCATGAGAACATGCCTCATCCAGCAGGTCGATTGCTTTGTCAGGCAGAAAACGGTCAATAATATACCGCTCAGACAGCTTGACCGCTAACCGTACCATGCCATCAGAAATCTTCACTTTATGAAACGCCTCATAGTAGCTTTTGACTCCAAGCAGTACATCGATCGTCTCTGCTATGGTAGGTTCATTGACCGTAATCGGCTGGAACCGTCTCTCCAAAGCCGAATCCTTTTCAATATGCTTGCGGTACTCATCAAAGGTGGTCGCACCAATCACCTGAACATCACCGCGGGAAAGCGCAGGCTTGAGAATGTTTGCAGCATCCATGGAGCCTTCTGCAGAGCCTGCCCCAACCAAAGTATGCACCTCGTCAATAAACAGAATAATATTCTTCAGCCGCTTGATTTCTTCGATAAGTCCCTTGATCCTGCTTTCAAACTGACCTCTGAACTGCGTTCCGGATACTAAGGATGTCATGTCCAGCAGATAGATTTCCTTATCCTGAAGACGGAAAGGAACATCTCCTGACGCGATCCGAAGGGCGATGCCTTCCACAATAGCAGTCTTGCCAACTCCGGGATCCCCAATCAGGCAGGGATTATTTTTGACACGGCGATTCAGAATCTGGATAGCCCGTGCAATCTCCGTATCCCGCCCGATAATTCGGTCCAAGCCGCCGGTTCTGGCCTTTTCTGTCAGATTAATGCAATAGCTGTCTAAAAATTTATTCTTTTGTTCCTTGGTTTTTTTATCGGTTTTTGCCGTCTTTTCCTCTTTTCCGGCGGGTTCTCCATCCTGTTTGCTGAGATTTCCCATCCCGCCAAACAGGCTTTGTAAAAACGGGGGCATGGTGTCCGCCCCGCCCATTTCAAAATTTTCGTCCCCCAACTCCATCAGTTGATTGGACATCTCTTCTATATCCTCGTCGGTAACCCCCATGTTGTCCAACATGCTGGACACCTGCGGAATACCCAATTCTTTCGCACATTTCAGGCACAGCCCCTCGTTGACTGTCTTATCTCCCTCCATTCGGGTCATAAAGACGACTGCAACCCTTTTTTTACATCTGCTGCAAAGCATTTGCTGCATACTTGTCCTTCCTTTCTCCGCAGCCTTGTCTTTGCCCAACAAGGCCGTTAGTTTGAAAGGAATATCAACGGTTCCTCCAAACTATTTATATCAATAATCAGAAGCTCATTGCTCTGACTTTTTAATTTTCAAAAACTCGGGAATATACATAATAAAGGCAAAAAGTACAAATCCGATCGAAATTCCACATAACAGATACAGTCCCCATTTTGGAATGCCGGGAATCACGATAATCAGGAACATCACCGCATAAAGCACTACGGTCGCAAGCTTTCCAAACCATCTGGACGAACGTATCTTTTTCCCCGATTTCACCAGCAAACAGCCGCCGGCCAGCATGCAAAGCTCCTTTATCACAAATATGACTGTGAGCAGAATCAACTCCCTGTGACGGACACACAGTGCAATACAAACAGCGGCCTGCGTCAGCTTATCGGCTGCCGGATCAAGAACCTTTCCGAGCTGGGTCACCATGTTGAATTTTCGGGCGATGATACCGTCCGCCACATCAGAAGCCCCGGAAACCACAAGGACAAGTCCTGCCAGCCAGCTTTGCTCCGGCATCAGAAAAAATACTAGCAGAAACACTGGTATCAGCAGCAGCCTGAAAACCGACAGCAGATTAGGGATACTCATGTTGAAACCAATTCCTTTCACGTCCGCCTTGACAGGCAATTTGGAAGCTACCGCCGCATAATCTTAGTTTATTTGCGTCAGCGGATTATATTCATAAATAAATTTAAAAATATACGACTGATCGACAACAGACTGATTAACGGCATCCCACTGATTGCCGGACAGCTGGATGATCATAGCCACGATACTGGTAAAGAAGAACAGGAAAACAACTGCTTCTGCTAAGCCCACAAACAATCCCAGCACTGAGTTTGCAGTCCCGACAAAGGGAATTTTATCAATAAACTTGAGCATTCTGGTTATAATCTTGACAACAATACAAAGGATCAAAAACAAAATGACAAAAAGCAGCAGCTGGATCACCATTTCTGCAATCGGGCCAACCAGCTGATCCACGACCGTATTGGCAACCTCCGCCGTGGTCGGCGCGGCTGACAAACCATTTTCTATCGTGGCGATTGCACCGTCTGGAACAAACGCCTTGAGATTTTCCGGGATTGCACCAATGGCCTGCTGTACCATCTGGTTGAGGTCCATTCCCTGCGTTGCTTTTGCAAGCTCACCGCTGATCAGATCGACTGCTTTGCTTCTGAAAAAGGTCTGAAAAATCCAGACTGATATCGGAGAACTGATAAAGAAAGCGAGGACCGCCGCCAGAATGTATCCAACCAGGTTAAAAACCGTACGGACAAAACCACGATGAAATCCCAAAAAGACCAGCAATGCCACAATCGCTACCACTGCGATATCAAATACGATTGACATTTTCTCCACCCCTCTTTGTTGTTCTTATATAATCTTATCCTGACAGAACATATAAATCCGGTATCAGGATATAGAAATCTGCAGCAGCTCACCCGCAGTCAATACATAAGCTGAATGATCCGAGCCGACCACTCTGAGCGGGACTCCATCCAGACTGTCTGCTTTCTTCTGCTCCAGCTTCCTGTCAAAAATCAGCAGCTGCTTTTCCATCAGCACCAGAACCCGTTCCTCCGTTAAACAGGAATCAATTACCTTGCTATCCATATCTCCTGTCGCCGAACGTTTTCCGTCTGAATCAATCAGCCAGGCGAGCGTATTTCCGGTATCACCTGCATCTGCCAAAAAAATCAGCATTCCCGCATCCGAATAATTATCAAAGGAAGTCAGTTCCCCGGTATACTCCCATTCCTCCCGAATACTGCCTTTGCTGTCAAGTACAAATGCTTTTCTGTCCGTTACAATTCCAATGTTGCCGTCAGACTTATATGAGGCAGACAGAGGCATGCAATCCTCCAGCTTTGTCTGGAACCGTTCCGGCTGATCAGCCTTAAAATCCAGTTCATATACAACAGCCCCAGCCTTTCCATTCTCCACGGAATAGGTGGACACAACGCACGCACTGCTTTTATCGTTAAAGTCAATGCCGGTAATCACCTGGTCGGATACACTCCAGTTCAGTATTTCCTGCATCGCAGCGTCATAAACAGTCAGCCGGATGGTATACCGTTCTGTCTGGGTCACAACAGCAGCATAACCCGCATCGCTGACCGCACCGAAAACAATCTTTTCGGATAATTCTTTGGAGCCCATTTTGCTTTTGTTGGAATCCACCCGAAGCTGATAGCCCCCCTGATCATAGGTCAGCACCCGCTTGGACGAAACGGTCATGACCGGATTGGAATAGCCATGATGTGCATTATAAACTTCTTTG
Source organism: uncultured Clostridia bacterium (assembly GCA_944386455.1). GTDB lineage: Bacteria > Bacillota > Clostridia > Oscillospirales > Ruminococcaceae > HGM13222. Next base: position 16,157 of record CALXBC010000025.1, read on the forward strand.
CCTTTATCATTAAAAGCGACAAGACTGTTTTCTGTCAATAAGAAAATACTTTTTCCGCATTGCTGAATATCCAATGGACTGCTGCCCCCGACTGCGATCGGGTAGCCGTTCGCCTCAATCCCAGTATCTATCGACGCCGTATCTCCGGTGTCAATATTTCCGCCGCTCTGACCGGATCGCGTGAAAAACCAGGCGGTTACCGCAATGGCTGCAAGCAGTATCAAAATAACCAGAACAGTGAGCAGCCTTTTCAGCCGCTTTTTTTTCTTTCGCTTTTTTCGATATTCCTCAATATTGCTGATGTTTTCTTCCATGCTGACCTCCTTTCCGGTTTTTGCATGATGTGCAGATATTATCAAAATCAGCACGTTTTTATTATATCATATATTTTTCCTGTCTGCACGTCCTGTTTCTGACAATTTTATGACAGAATCCTTACATTTCGGCAAGATCAGACCATTTTTCAACGTCGTAAAACACCCGATTCAGGTAAAGCCCATGCGCAGGCACCGTGTGACCTGCCCGGGTACGTTCCCCGCTTCTGATAATGTCGGCAACGCTTTCTGTATCCGGCATTCCGTAATTTACATATAAAAGCGTGCCCACCATGATCCGCACCATATTGTATAAAAAGCCGTCTCCGGAAACCCTAATGATCACATGACCGCCGTCTCGTTCGACCGAAATGCCGGTGATGGTCCGCACCGTGCTTTCTGCATCTGCACCCGCGCTGCAAAACGCACGGAAGTCATGAGTTCCCAAAAAATCGCGCGCAGCTTTCTCCATCTTTTCCACCCGCATCCGATAAGGATAGTGATAAGACAGATCTGCTTCAAACGGATGTTTATAAGGCATATTCCAGATCTTATAAAGATATTCCTTTCCCACACAGTCATACCGCGCATGGAATCCCTGCGGAACCTCTCGGCAGGAAAGCACCGCGACATCCTCAGGCAAATAACGGTTCAAGGCAAAAACAGCGCGTTCACAAGGAATACTGCTATCTGTCAGCATATGAAAAAAATACTGGTTTGCATGGACACCGCTGTCTGTCCTGGAGCATCCCACAATCGGCTCACGCCGCGGGAACACCTGCTCTACTGCATCCTGCAGCACCTGAGCGACCGTAATGCCGTTTTTCTGCACCTGATACCCGCAGTACCGCGTTCCGCGGTAGGATATTTCAAACAACAAATTTCTCAAGCAGAAGCCTCCCTGTGCCTCACAGAACCGTCGGCAGAAAAAGATTCATCAAAATCACACCGGCCAGACATGCTGCCATCACGCCCACAGCCACTGCGTCGCGCCCGCCGAGGTGAAGCTGCTTCATTCTGGTTCTGCCCTCTCCGCCGCGGTAACAGCGGCATTCCATGGCCAGCGCGAGTTCCTCCGCACGGCGAATCGCAGAAATGAACAGCGGGATCAGAATCGGGATCAGCGCCTTTGCCCGCCGGATCAGGCCGCCGCTTTCCAAATCAGCGCCGCGTGCCTTCTGTGCAGACATGATCTTATCCGTTTCCTCCAGCAGAGTGGGAATAAATCGCAGGGCGATCGTCATCATCATCGCCAGCTCATGCACCGGAAATTTTACATATTTCAGCGGCTTTAACAGCCGTTCAATGGCATCGGTCAACGCGATAGGAGAGGTCGTATAGGTCAGCAGCGAGCTGCCCGCAATCAGTGCCAGAATCCGAATGGACATAAAGACTGCCAGCCGGATTCCTTCCCAGGAGATTGTGATAATGCCCCACTGCCAGATTACCGTTCCCCCGATAAAAAAGATGTTCAGAACGGACGTAAAAATAATCAGCGGAATCACAGGCTTCAGACTTTTCAGAATCATGCGGATCGGGATTCCGGCAATCAGATACATAACAGCCAGCAGCCCGATTGACAGTACAAATCCAAAAACCCCCTGATTGATAAACAGTATGACAATATATACGATGGTAAGGATAATTTTAATGCGTGGGTCAAGCCGGTGGATAAATGACTTTCCGGGAAAATACTGACCAATGGTGATATCTGTAATCACTGTGCATCACCGCCTTTGCCCAGCTTTTCCAATATCAGCTGCTTGGCACGTTTCACACTGTATACATTGGTCTCAATATTCATGCCGTCCTGCTTTAACTGATAAAAAACACGGGTGATCTGCGGGACGCCCAGACCAAGTGCCCGCAGCTCCTCCACGCGGGAAAAAACCGCTTCCACCGTATCATAGGCATAGACCTGTGCCTGATTCATCACCAGCACCTTGGTTGCATATTTGGCAATGTCCTCCATACTGTGCGAAACAAGAAGGATGGTATTTTTCTTTTCCTGATGGTATTGCTGTATTTCGCCCAGGATCATGTCTCGTCCGCGCGGATCAAGTCCCGCGGTCGGCTCGTCCAGGATCAGCACCTTCGGTTCCATGGCGATCACACCTGCGATGGCGACCCGCCGTTTCTGTCCGCCGGAGAGCTCAAACGGACTCTTTTCCAGCACCTCAGGCTTAAGACCTACCAGTGCAGCTGCCTCCCGCACTCTGGCGTCGATTTCATCTTCCTTTAATCCCATATTTTTGGGGCCAAAGGAAATATCCTTATAAACGGTTTCCTCGAATAACTGATATTCAGGATACTGAAAAACCAGTCCAACATGGAACCGCACCGCACGAATCTCACTTTTATTTTCCCAGATATCCTTGCCGTCCAGAAAAATTTTACCGGCCGTGGGCTTAAGCAGCCCGTTGAAATGCTGGATTAAGGTAGATTTGCCCGAACCCGTATGACCGATGACGCCTACGAATTCCCCCTGGCTAATCTCCAGATTCACATCCTGTATCGCCGCCTTTTCAAACGGCGTACCCACGCTGTAAAGGTGGGTAAGATGCTCCGTTTTGATCACTGGCAAATTCATTTCTCCTTTAACAGTTTCTCCAGGGCCGCAACGCACTCTTCCTCTGTCAGAATGCCGTCCGGCATCGGAATCCCGCTTTGCTTCAGTTCAAATGCGAGTTCCGCCGCCTGGGGTACATCCAAACCGACTGATTTCAGCAGTTCGACTTTAGAAAACACTTCCTTCGGGGGTGCATCCAACAGGATCTTTCCGTCATCGACCACAACAACACGGCCTGCCTGAACTGCCTCATCCATAAAGTGGGTGATCAGCACCACCGTGGTATGACTGCTGCGGTTCAGCTTCTGAATGGTCTGCAGCACTTCCCGCCTGCCCTTTGGGTCCAGCATGGCGGTTGGCTCGTCCATTACAATACAGTCCGGCCGCATCGCGATCACACCCGCAATGGCGATCCGCTGCTTCTGTCCCCCGGAAAGCTGATGAGGAGCATGTTCCCTGTAATCATACATGCCCACTGTTTTCAGCGCCTCATCGACCCGCCGGCGGATTTCATCGGAAGGAACGCCGAGATTTTCCAGCGCAAAGGCAACGTCTTCCTCCACAACGGTAGCCACCAGCTGGTTATCTGGATTTTGAAATACCATCCCGACGTTCTGGCGGATCTCAAACAGCTTTTCTTCTATCTTTGTGTCGATTCCCTTAACATATACCGTTCCGCCGGAGGGAAGCAAAATCGCGTTAAAATGCTTGGCAATCGTAGACTTTCCAGAACCGTTGTGTCCCAGAACCGCAACAAATTCCCCGGGGCTGACCGACAGATTCACGTCGAATAAAACCTGTTTGCCGTCCTGTTGGTCTTCATTATAGACAAAGTCCAGATGCTCCGCTTTCAGAAGTTCTTCCATGCTGTATCATTCGAGTTCCTTTCGTTCTGTTTTTCAGGACCGGCAGCTGCCTCCGACAGCCAGAGTGCAGTCGAACCGCAGGGCAGACAGCATCCCGTCTGCTCCACCGGCAGTCCGATCTCATCTGCATCCACCTGACCGCCCAGCCGCTCTCCCGCCGTCACTTTCAGCAGATACGCCATCACGGACGGAGACAGACCGGTGGTATAAGAATTGAGCGCAAAAAAGAGCGGCTGATCACTCAGCACCCCGGTACACAGCTGCACCAGACCGTATATTTTTTCCTCCAGCTGCCAAACCTCGCCTGACGGGCCCCGCCCATAGGAGGGTGGGTCCATAATGACCGCATCGTATTTTCTGCCGCGTCTGATCTCACGCGCCACAAACTTTTCACAGTCGTCCACGATCCAGCGGATCGGCTTTTCTGCCAGTCCTGACAGTGCCGCATTTTCCCGCGCCCAGGCAACCATTCCCTTTGAGGCGTCTACATGACAGACCGAAGCGCCAGCCGCTGCACAGGCAAGCGTAGCGCCGCCGGTGTAAGCAAACAGGTTCAGTACGCTGACTGGCCTTCCGGCCTCTTGAATCAGCTGTCGAAACAAATCCCAATTGACTGCCTGTTCCGGGAACAGTCCCGTATGCTTAAATCCGGTCGGCCGGATCCGGAACCGCAAGTCGCGGTAAGAAATCTCCCAGCTTTCCGGAAACTTTTGATAAAACGCCCAACTGCCGCCGCCTGTGCTGGAGCGTCGGTAATGCGCCTGTGCCTTTTTCCAGACAGGCCCCTTCGGGGTATTCCAGATGATCTGCGGATCGGGCCGCGCAAGACAGAACGCCCCCCACATTTCCAGCTTTTCTCCGCCGGAAGCATCCAAAATCCGATAATCCTTCCAGCCGTCGGCAACTCTCATGCGAAACTTCCTTTCCTGTGCCGCGGTCAGCCCAGCTTCTTTCTGATTACAGCGGCTATCCCATCCGCAAGGCTCTGGATCTCATTTTTGTCCTTGCCCTCTGCCATTACGCGGATCAGCGGTTCTGTTCCTGAAGCACGCACCAGAATACGGCCGTCGTTTCCCAGAACACCCGACGTTCTCTGGATTTCGTGCTGTATGTCTGTGTCTGAATCCAGCATTGCTTTTTTATCATTTGACACCTTGATATTGACGGTCACCTGCGGGAACCGTTCCATGATGTCTGCCAGCTCAGACAGTGTTTTTCCTGTTTCCTTCAAAATATGGATCAGCTGAACGGCGGAAAGCTGCCCATCTCCCGTCGTGGCATAATCTGTAAAAATAATATGACCGGACTGCTCGCCGCCGATATTATAACCTTCCTTCCGCATTTCCTCCAGCACATAGCGGTCGCCGACCTTTGTCGCGACCGAATGGATGCCAGCACGTTCTGCAAACTTAAAAAAGCCCAGATTGGACATCACGGTCACGACCGCCGCGTCCTTAGCCAATGTTCCGTGCTGCTTCATATGATTGGCGCAGATTGCAATGATCTGGTCACCGTCCACCAGATTTCCATTCTCATCCACTGCCAGGCAGCGGTCTGCATCTCCGTCAAACGCAACCCCCAGCTGGCAGTCGTTCTGGCGGACGTATTCCATCAGAGACTCGATATGAGTAGAGCCGCAGTCTTTGTTGATATTCGTTCCGTCCGGCTCCGCATGAAAGACAGCCACCTCGGCACCGAGCTCTTCAAACAACGTTTCTGCCGTGGTGCTGGCACTTCCGTTTGCGCAGTCAACCGCGACCCGCATCCCCTTCAGATCACCCGCAAGGGTCGATTTGATGTGGTTGATATAATCATAGGGCGCGCTGCGGCGGCGGTAGATCCGCCCCAGTTCGATTCCCTCTTTCAGCGGGATGTCCTGTGGATTGTCCAGAATCAGCGCTTCTATTTCTTCTTCAATTTCATCGTTTAACTTATATCCGGTCGAGCTGAACAGCTTAATGCCGTTAAACTCCACGGGATTATGAGATGCTGAGATCATAACGCCTGCATCTGCCTCATACTTCGATACCAGATATGCCACTGCCGGGGTGGGAATCACGCCGATCAGTTCCGCGTCCGCCCCCACAGAGCAAAGCCCTGCGGCCAACGCGGACTCCAGCATCGCGGAGGAAATTCGAGTATCCCTTCCGATAATGATCTTTGGCTTTCTGCTGGTATGCTTTGTCAATACCACAGCAGCCGCACGGCCGATCTGCATAGCAAGTTCACAGCTAAGCTCTGTATTTGCAACACCTCTGGCACCGTCTGTCCCAAATAATCTGCCCATTTCTGATTACCAATCCTTTCATAAATCCAATCAAGTTATTTCAGTGTATGAAACATTTGCTGCCCATCCCGTAAAATCCCGAGATGCTGATAGGCCAGTGCTGTCGCGCAACGGCCCCGCGGTGTCCGAGCCAGGAATCCAAGCTGCATCAGATACGGCTCATAAACATCTTCCAGCGTGACCGCTTCTTCTCCTAAAGCAGCCGCCAGCGTTTCCAGCCCGACCGGCCCGCCGTTATAGTTTTTGATGATCATTTCCAGCATCCGCCGATCGACCAGATCCAGCCCAAGCTCGTCAATTTCAAGCTGATTCAGCGATTCATCGACGATCTGCTTTGTGACGACGCCGTCCCCTTTCACCTGAGCAAAATCACGAATCCGTTTCAGCAGCCTGTTGGCAATACGCGGTGTGCCGCGGGAACGCTTGGCAAGCTCCAGTGCGCCTTCCTTTTCACAAGGGATATTCAGGATCGACGCGCTTCTCATAATAATTTGGCAAAGCTGCTCCGGCGTATAAAGCTCCAGCCGCAGGATCACGCCAAAGCGATCGCGAAGCGGTGCAGTCAGCTGTCCCGCCCTGGTCGTGGCGCCCACCAGCGTAAACTTCGGCAGGTCAATCCGAATCGAGCGTGCCGACGGTCCTTTGCCGATGATGATATCCAGCGCATAGTCTTCCATCGCAGGATACAACACCTCTTCCACAGCTCTGGACAGACGGTGAATCTCATCAATAAACAGGACGTCATTCTGGCTTAAATTTGTCAGCAGTGCTGCCAGGTCTCCCGGCTTCTCGATCGCAGGCCCGGAGGTGATCCGGATATTGACGTTCATCTCATTGGCAATGATCTGGGAAAGCGTTGTTTTTCCCAGACCGGGCGGACCGTACAGCAGGACATGATCCAGTGCCTCATCCCGCCCCTTGGCCGCTTTAATATAAACAGAAAGATTTTCCTTTGCCTTGTCCTGACCGATATATTCTTCCAGAGTCTTGGGACGAAGCGTCACCTCGACATCGTTGTCTTCTTTTGAAAGCTCCGGAGCAATCAGACGCTCCTCAAATTCCATATTGCTGTCGAAAACAGCCAACCCATACCGCTCCTTTCCCTGTTTCAGATGTCAGCTTTATATTTTCCAGTCTGTTACAGGCTTCCCGCCAGCGCTTTCAGTCCAAGCTTGATTATTTCCTCTACCGACAGGTTCTGATCGAGCTTGGAAACTGCTGCGGCTGCATCTGATTGGGCATAGCCGAGCACCACCAGTGCGCTGATCGCTTCACCGGCGTTAGAACTGATTCTGCCAATATCCGGCACTGTTTCGGTGACACCGCCGGCAACCTGTTCGTTGGTGATTTTGTCTTTCAGCTCCAGTACGATTCGCTGCGCCGTTTTCGCTCCAATTCCCTTGGAGCGGGTGAATCCCTTGCTGTCTCCAGTCGCAACGCAAAGCGCAAACTTCTGTGGAGTCATATCCGACAAGATCGACAGGGCTGCTTTCGGTCCGACGCCGGAAATAGAGATCAACATTTTAAAGCAGTTGAGCTCTTCCAAATCGGCAAATCCAAACAATTCAAGTGCATCTTCCCTTACATACAAATAAGTGTAAAACGTCACCCTGCTTCCGATTTCAGGCATCTTCGCCATAGTGGTATGGGTGGTTTTGACTGCATATCCAATCCCGCCCGCTTCCACGACCGCAAGAAAGTGTGCATCTGCCAGAACCGCACTGACGAGTGTCCCCGTAATGCTATATATCATATTGTTCTCCTTGAAAAATACAATTTGTAATATGTAATCTTTAATATACATTTAATTATTCTTTAAAATGTCATGGTAACGAAGGTTGACCGGTCCGGAATGCGCGTGACAGATTGCAAGCGCCAGAGCATCAGCCGTATCATCCGGTTTCGGCAGCTTTTCCAAATTGAGCAGCCGCTTGGTCATATCCATTACCTGTGCCTTGATCGCTTTCCCATAGCCAACAACCGATTGTTTAACCTGAAGCGGCGTATATTCAAAGCACGGAATCTTCCGCTCCGCCGCAGCAAGCATAATCACGCCCCTTGCCTGTGCGACATCAATGGCCGTTTTTTGATTGGTAGTAAAAAACAGCTTTTCAACCGCCATCTGTTCCGGTTTATAGGTGTCCAACAGATAGCACATGTCATGATAAATCTCACATAAACGGTTGTTGAAATCCATTTCCGCAGGGGTCGTGATCGCCCCGTAAGCGATGGTTGTAAAGCGGCTGTTGCGGGATTCAATAATGCCATAACCGACGATTGCATATCCCGGGTCGATCCCCAGTATCCGCACCTGGAAGCCTCCTTCGTTCGCACAACAAAACATCCAACTGTAAAAAGTATATTTTCTGAATTATTATATCATAACACAGACAAAATCGCAATAATAAAATCAGACGGCAGGTAAACCTTTCATGAACAATCAAAAACCAGCCGCTTAAAAGCGGCTGGTTTTCCCTATATTTATTTTTCTTGTCCCAATGTCTTGACTTCAACAATCATTTTGCGATAAGTTCTGCAATGTTCTGTCTGACAGCTTTCATGAAGGCACTTTTCTGTGATCCGCCCGTCGTCATGACGGGAAATTTCAATTCTGACATTGTGCTCCTTTGACGGACAATACCGTTCCACCACACGTTTATAAGTAACCATGTTCTCCCCCTTTTCCGGAATTGGATTTTCAGCTTCTTCTTTATTATATTCTGTCTGATTGAAAATAATCTCCGTCTGAAACGATAATTCTTTCCGATATTGTATAAATTTTGTGTTATTGCCAATCCTTTCAACATAATTATTTATTATGAGGTGATCCGTATGAGCCTGTATCAAATGGCATCCGCTGATCCGATTAGAAAGGAAAGGGCGTGATATCATGGAAGGAATTTTACAGACCGTATTAAAACCAATCCGAATCGTCAAAGAAAAGACAGCAGTACCGCCCAAAAACGAGCTGAACGAGGAGATCAAATCACTGCGGGAGCAGCTGCGCAACGTCCATAACCGATTTAACCTTTATACGGATTTTGACATGACCGACGCCTGTATCTACGAAATGGAAGCTTTGGAAGCACGTTACCGTTTTTTGATTAAAAAAGCCAAAAAAGATCATGCGGAAAAGGCACCTGTATATTCCATGAAACAGGAATAGCAATAATATGGAAAGGAGAAACAGGGGAACGTTTCGATCGTTCCCCCTGTTTTAAAAATATGAAGCTTACATATATCATCGCCGCTATTTTACTGGTTTGTGCTGCCGCCTTGATGATCTTTTTTTATACCAGGCAAAAAAAGCCTGTTAAGGCTGCACTGTTTGGCAGTCTGTCCGGCCTGCTTTCTTTGCTTGTTGCAAGATTTGCCTTTTCTCTGGCCGGGCTGCTCCTGCCCCTCAACGTGTTTTCCGTTTGCCTGGCTGTCATATTGGGACTTCCGGGAACTATTGCGCTTTGCCTTCTTCAATTGTTATAATGGCACAAAATAGTTGTTCTGTTTTCGTGATTGTTCCAAAAGCGCAGCCTTTTCGAATGACAGCATTGTATTTTTCGATCAAGTGTGCTAAACTAAAGAAAAAAAAGAAAAAACAGGAGAAGAACGATGAAAAAGGGAAAAAGAATATTGGCAGTATTCCTCGCAGTTATGATAACAGGGGCATTATCTTCCTGTAAAATAGCTGAAGAAATACTCACCGACAATACCGATCCCAATGAGCTTTCCCAGGAGATATCTTCAACCGGGGACGCAGGCACCTTCACCATCAGCGCTCCAAAAGCATGGACTGCTTATCAGGGTCAGCTGAACGACGAAGCTGTGCTGGAAGCAGGCTCTGAAGCCGAGGAGCAATATCTGATTGTGTTTCAGGAGTCAAAGGAAGATCTGGACATGACGCTGGAAGAATATACAGGATTTGCCCTGCAGGGAATTGGCGCCGAAAATGTCAGCACCGGTGAGCCGGAACAGCTCACAGTTGATGGCAAATCTGCCATGTGTGTTCCAGTCAGCGGTACAGTGAATCAGATCAATATTCAGTATTGGATTTTCACCGTGGAGCATGATCGTGATTTTCTGGAAATTATCACCTGGACGCTGAAAAGCAAGGCGGATGAAAACGAAGAGCTATTAAAAAATGTAGCAAAAAGCCTGAAATTAACCCCTACGGCTATAGAAACATAAAACTGCTTAAAGGGACAGCATTACATTAAAATAATTTACAATAACCAACATAACTGTAATACCATATATTCAATAACCTTTGGATTGAGTTAAATTCTACGATATGTTTAGATATTCTGCTGTTATATAGATATCTGCTTTACATTTTTAGAAAACGAACAAATAACAAAAAGCACAACATGAGAGTTCAACTCTACAATGTTGTGCTTTTCTTGTTTAAGCCGCATGAAAAAGATGTTTTGGGCTTTTCGAATAAGAGATTCGAACCCTCGTAACCCCAGAAATGTAAATCACTCAAAACTTAGGGTTTGGACCCAACGGTGTTTCCGTTTGAATCTAACGGATCATTGAGAGGCTTGCTGCAATCTTTTAATTTGATGTTTAAAATAATCTCTGTAAGTTGTAAAAAGATCGATCTTGGGATCGCCTTCCAGTGCTGAGATTAGTTTTAATCCTCGCTCTGTTTCATGGATTGCCGTCTCGTTCTGGCCATTTGACTCATAGCATTCAGCAAGTTGCTGCATCATCTGTAAAAGCATCTCAAATGAAATCCATTTTTGTTTCTCTGCCGCATCGTATTTTTCTTTTCCGGTCTGCACAAACGCCAGCTCTGAAAGTTTTGTAAAATAGATTTCGGGGATTTGCTCTAACGCGGCAACAGATGCAACAATATCTCCTTTACAGTTATAAGCATATGCCAGAAAACGAAGTGCGTCATATCGGACTTCACTGCTATCGGTCTTATCTAGCAAACGGTTTGCGAGTTCAATTGTTTTATCCGGATTGTTGGAATAATCCATTACATAAAGCAGATTATTTAAAAGAATATCGTTATCGGGATATTGCTTAAGCCCTTTTTCAAGTATCATACGGCTTTTTTCCGGATTGGATTCGCGATATTTAACTGCCTCAGCACAAATCGCTTCGATTTGTGCTTTTGTTTCCATCAGATTCATGCCAAAGAGCTCATCGCAAGTAATGCCAAAATAATTTGCCAAGGCAGGTACCAATGTGATGTCCGGTAATGCAATATGATTTTCCCATTTGGATACTGCCTGAAATGAAATTCCAATTGCCTCTGCAAGTTGTTCTTGTGTGATGCCGCGCGATTTACGCAGTTCTTTAATTTTATCGCCAATTAGTATATCCACAGTATCATCCCCTTCATAAAGTAAAAAGCGCTTTTTCTAATTATTAGTATAGCGTACAGATATTTGCATATCAATAACCGCATAAGTGTTTGTTATTCTACCGTAGGTTGAATTTATTTATAAGATGTTTAATATCTGCTCCAATAAACTAAAAAAATCAAATCCGCTATACCGAATTAAAAAAGAAACACCATTGATGTCTGAACCCTTAGTCAGACATCAATGGTGTTTTCATCTGTCTCATTCACATGAAAAAGATATTTTCGGCATTTCAGCGGTGGGATTCGAACCATCGAAATCGCTTTTATCTTGATTGACATCATTACTCCACCTCTGCTTCCACTTCAAGCCCGCCGATGAAAACCACCTTGATTCTATCCTTGGATTCTACGATCACACATTGCAGGATTTTTCGGATGATCTCATTGTCGAAGGTCAGCGGGTGATTTTTCATACCATCGAGGATGGTAAAAATCTGCTCCAACCGTGACTTGGTGCTTTTGCGATGCTGTTCGGCGGCAATGTATTCTGCTAGCCTGTTTTCAAGCGTTCTCTTTTCGTTTATCAGCGCTTCGATACGGGGATCAGTGAGCAGGCTTTCGGGATTTTCGGCAGTTACGGTGTTCAGGATGCCACCAAATTCCTTATCGATTTGTGCGATGCGGATTTGAATATCAACGCTTTCGTCCTCACCGGCTTCAGCGCCAAGCCCTATTTGGATATGCATTTTTAGTGTTTGCAGAATGTCGGGATTGCTTTTCGCTGTTTTTAATATGGCATTCATAATCGCTTTTTGCAAGGGGGATTCTTCTATGGTCGGTGAGTGGTGACAGTATTTTTTGCCGTAGTCAAGGCGGTTGATACAGCGCCATACAATTCTCTTTTGACCGCCTGCCGCCCAAGTGCACCGGCGATAGGGCGTTCCGCATTCTCCGCAGACGAGCAGTTCGGTGAGTGCGTACTTTCCGCAGTATTTGCCTTGCTCGGTTGTCGTGCCGATCTGCTTGACCTTGCGTTTCGAAGCTCGCCTTGCCAGTTCCTCCTGTACCTGTGCGAAGGTGTCGGCATCGATGATTGCCGGATGATTGTTCTCTACATAATACTGCGGCCGTTCGCCGCCGTTGATACGCACCTTTTTGCTGATACAGTCCTCGACATAGGTTTTGCCCAGCAAGGCATCTCCCTTGTATTTTACATTGGAGAGGATAGACTGTATCACTCCGGGCTGCCATACCGCTTTTCCCATCGGCGTGGAAATACTGTCTGCGGTCAGTCCATCGGCAATCTGTTGCAGGCTGTTGCCGGAGAGAAATTCCGTATAGATTCGCCGTACCGTTATTGCCTGTGCAGGATCAATTTCCGGTTTTCCGTCTGCACCCTGACGGTATCCGAGGAAGGATTTATAAGCGAAGGACACATTGCCTTCCTTTGCGCTTTGCGCCTTGCCCCATGCCACATTGTGGCTGATGTTTTCGGATTCGCTCTGTGCGATAGAGCCATATATGGAGATGTAAAATTCCGAGGCAGGATCGATGCTGTGCAAATTTTGTTCTTCAAAGTACACATCCACCTTGATTTCCCGCAGCATTCGTGTGATCTTGATGCAGTCGAGGGTGTTTCGGGCAAAGCGGCTGATGGATTTAACGATAATCATATCTACCCGGCCTCGTTTGCATTGGCGGATCAGTTTATTAAATTCGTCACGTTTTTTCATACTGGTGCCGGTGATACCTTTGTCGGCGTAAATGCCTACCAACTTCCAGCCGGGTTCTCTGTGAATCCGTTCTGTGTAGTGGTTCACCTGATTCTCATAACTGTTAAGCTGTTCGTCCTGCTTGGTGGACACTCGGCAGTAAGCGGCTACCCGTTTGGTAATGCTTTGTGTGCTGTGCGCATTCACCGGCTGTATAGTCGGTGCAATGGTGCGTACTCTCTTTTGCAATATGGGTGCTGTCTGTTGCATCGTTTTTCTCCTTTCCGATCTGCTGACCGTTTTTAAGGGTGAGGCTGACCGCTTTGTCGGCATGGAGTGTAATGGCAGAGGCTATTTTCATTGTTAGTTCTCCGTCATAGTAAGAGAGCGACCTTGTTCTTTGCAAGGCCGCTCTTATCATCTCTGTGATACGCTGGGTGGTATCTAAAGTTTCATACACCAGCGAAGCGTATTCAAATATTCTGTTTTTCAGCGGCTCTTTCTCGATTGCAGGACTGTCAAGCATCCGACCGATTTCATTCTTTAATCGGATGACTTCTACGGGCAACTCAGTCGGTGTTGGATCACCTCGCAGAATGTTTGGTTTGACAATGAGATAGTTGATGCATTCGGTGATTGCCGAGAGCAACGCATCGTCTGAGATTTTAATAACTTCATCGCAGCTTTTGCATACCCATTTTTCTTGGTAAGTGGTGCGGCTGTCATGCTTGCGCTGCATCGGTTCTCCGCATTTCTCACAGAGAACCGGAAGCTGCAGCTTGAAAATATCTGCTGTGCGGTCGAGGGCTTTCTGTGTGTTTCGGGAGGCTCTGATTGCCTGCGCTTTGTCATATACGCTTTGCTTTATGATGGACGGATAGCCATCGCTGCCGATGTAGCGTTTATCCTCAATGATGCGTTTCAGACGGGCTTTGTTCCATCCTGTTGTTCCGGACAGATATTCCACCTGTCGTTCGTTCAGGCTTTGTGCAATCTTTAATAGAGATTGTCCGTCCAAATAATCGGAAAATATAACTGAATGCCTGTTTTTAATACTGCAATGATAGTATGTAAAACAGCTTTTGATCTTTGCCTACATTAAAAGGTTATATGGGACTTTACTATTACAGTATACAATCGCATCCAGTAAATATACTGTAATAATCAGGATTTTTATGATCATACTCATTCCTATCCCCATACGCTGTCACATCCTATTCGTATATTTTTGAATCTATTTATGCCTTTCTTTCGTAAACTTTATTTACTTTCCCATATGTTTGTTCAACATATCTTTTGTAAAGTTCAGCAAAAATGCCGCTTCGGCATCAATACCTTTTTCCGATGGATCGTCAACCAGATCTCTCCACACCTTGATATCTCTGCCGACTTCTCCGCCCATCATGACAAATGGCTCGGATACGATACGGCCTGTATAATGAATATCAGCCAGTGCGCCGAAAATTTCATCCCAGTCCAAATGTCCCCGTCCCGGAGCCATACGGTTGTTTTCTCCTGTATGAAAACTGGTAAGCTTATCCCCGACCAACCGGATAGCGTCTCCAATAGAACGTTCCTCTATATTCATATGGTATGTATCCAGCAAAACACCAATATTCGGGCTGTCAATGTCTTTTACATAATCCAAAGCTTCTTGCGCGGTATTGATTACGCATCCTTCAAAACGGTTCACGGCTTCCACGCAATAGGTAACACCGTAATTTTCTGCCGTCTTTACAATATCACGCATACTTTTCTTGCTACGCTCAACGATAGCAGTCTTGTCATCCACGATATAATTCGGAGAGCCCCAGCCTGCATAGCTTACACCGGACAAAAGCTTACCGCCCATAAGACCGATTCTTTCCACAATGCGCTGGAGGTAATCAACTCCGCCACGGCGAACGCTCTCATCGGCTGAAGATACATCATATGCGGGATCTAAACCAAGACTGTAAGTCAATTCTATTCCGCATTCATCAGCCAGTTGCTTTAAGGACAGCATTTTTTCTTTGTCCATTTCCAGAAGCGGCTGTGCTTGAAACTCCAGAATATCAAAACCGATATCCACCGCTTTCCGGATATATTTCGCGTGATCCGCCGCCCAGTTCTTTTCCCAAAAATTCATAAAAATACCTAATTTGTTCATCTCTGTCATTCCTTTCCATTCTATTGTTTTAAATTAAATACGGTCGATTTGATATCCAAGATACTTTTCCAGAGCTTCCTTTACTGCATCGGACACATTGCCTTTTGTAATACAGACGTGATGACGGAAGCCGTTATATCCCATATACTCCAGCATATTTTGTATATTGCTTTTCTCAAACACAATGCCGCTTCCGAAAAACGCTTCCTCTATCGGGTCATCTGTCAGTCTTCCTTCTGTCACAAAACCGCACAGCTTACCGTTTTCCGTCCGCATGCTGGCAACCGTTACCGGGCCTGCCGCAATTTTTACTTTATTCACGCCGACTCCGCTTCCTTCTCCGAAGCTCTTTTTAAACATCAGGTGTTCAATTGTAGTACCTTTTCCTTGGGTCATCGAAATCGGAACCGGACCGCAGTGGAATAAAATGCACTTGTTCGGATCTTGACCGAAGTTGTTGTTTACATCAAGCAGCATAGTCGGATGCGCTGCCGCCAATGTGATGGCGCGAGTCATCACGGTATTGTTTACATCAAGCTCGCAGGATGCCGCAATTCCGCGCTCATTCAGGTCGCAAAGCACCAAACAGGGAGCAACGCCGAATTTGGTCTCAAATTCATTCCAACAGCGCAGTGCAACGCCCTGCAAATCATATTCAGCAATCAAATCATCAATTACGACGCCGATTCGCGCAATGATTTCCAACTTTTTCATCGGATACTTGCCAAAATCAGTGATAGCAAGGTAATCCGCCTTTTTAGCATCTATCCGTTCCTGCTCAACCGTTTCCATCCGTGCAAAAACTTCGGCAAGATCAATGGTTTCTATGTTGATTCCGACATTCTGCATCGCAATTTCATCAAACCGCACCGTCTTAAATGCGGTAGTTCTTGCACCGATAGCGCCGATATTACACCGTTTCATTCCGTTTACCACACGGCAGACTGCGGCAAACTTGTCCAGATGCTCTCTAAATTCCGGGTCGGAAGGGTTGCAGGTAAATGGCTGAAAAAGCGTATATTTCAGTTTGTGCTGCCGCAAAACGTTGCACATGGCAATTTTCCCGCATAATGCATCTCGTCTGTGCGCAAAATCCATTTTTCCTACTTCATCCCGATATGCTTCTACCAGAATCGGAACGCCGCAATTTTCCAGCGCCGCCATCGCTCCATTTTCGTCTCCGAAGTTGGGCAGACACAAAATAACGCCCTGATATTTACCTCGGTTTTCATCCAAAAACGCAGCATATCGTTTCCCTTCCTCGATTGTTTCCACCGCGCCATATCGGCCGATGCTTTCTTCCGGCATAATATAATCATACCCGGCATCCACTAATGCCTTTGCCAACTCTTTTCTTGCATCTGCAATTAATTCTCCCGGGAAAAATCCCCGATTTCCAAAGTACAACGCAAAAGTGATTTTTTTCTCCATTGATATATTCCTCCCGTTACATTATCGTTAATGTGTTTTGCTAAGGCAACATTCTTCTGTTGCAATCATAACTGATTAATTATTTTGCCTGTGTTGTATCACGGACAATTAACTGAACCGGTATTGTAGTTTGGGTCACGGCTTCAAATTTTTGGTAAATCAAATTCATTAAGGTCTTTACTACCTGTGTTGCCATCTTGGTTTTTGGTGTTAAAATCGTAGTTAGCTTACAGGGAAACGGCATTTTCGACTGAATTCCGTCAAAGCCTACCACCGATATATCTTCAGGAACTTTTTTTCCAAGCTCATTCAATTGATATATGGTTTCCCACGCAATCATATCGCTAAACGCAAAAACCGCTGTAAATCCGTCTGGTAAAGCAAACGAATCTGTCAGTATCTCTTTTAAATCTTCCCCCACCGGCTGCACTTCATGAATCAGTTCCGGACATAAAGGAATTCCTGCTTCATACAATGCTTGATGATATCCTGCCAGACGTTCTTTTGCAGAAGAAATGTACGAAGGACCGCTTAAACACAAAATACGTTTATGCCCCAAAGAAATCAAATATTTTGTTGCCTCATATCCTCCTTGAAAGTCATCCCAAACAACATAATTACTGGCGCTTTCTCCATTTGGCTTCCTTCCGAGCAGCACATACGGCACATGCTCCATATCCAAACGATGCAAAATATCCGAATCTTTCTGTGTCGGACATATAATCAATCCGTCCACATTATGTCCCAGAGCAGACAAGATTGCCTTTTCCTCTGTTGCGGCGTCTTCGTTGGTATTCATGATAAACAAATTAACATTCCATTTTCTGAGCAATATTTCCATTTCTTTTACCATGATCCCAAATAACGGGTTGGAGATGTCACTGACAATCACAGCGATGGTGCCTGTAATACCGGAGCGCAATCCTCCTGCCAAAGAATTACGGATATATCCCATTTCTTCCGCCGTTTCAGCAATCAGCTTCCGGGTCTTATCTGAAATATCCTTTTTTCCGTTTAAAGCGTGAGAAATCGTATTAACAGAATATCCGGTTCGCTGTGATATATCTTTGAGTGTCACCGGGGAACGATTCATCTTAATCTTTTCTGCCATGTCCGTCTCCTTTCACCTGTAATCATACAATAAAAGTTAAAGCATATTTTACATCTCATTATCGTTAATGCAATTTATACTATATTATTTTAAGCAGAAAGTCAAGCACCTGTTTACTCAAAATAAAAGAAATAACAAGACGGTGTTCTCGCCGCGCCTCTCCTATATGTATGGTTCACATCAGCAATCAGAAAAACAACAAAGCAATGTTGGCGCATGGCAATAAAACTGGAAACATTTACGGATATGGGCTGCAGCTGCCGCAAGAAAAAATCAAGCGGGAGACGATGGCATGTGCGGTGGTTCGACTTTGATAAACCGCGTCGCAACCCGGCTTGTGTGGCAACGCTCTGGGAGGGGGAAAAGATTCCTCTCCCAGAGTGTTGCCGACTTTGTCGACACGCTTCAAGCACCGGAAGTTTGTTTACCGGTGCATCTTTTTTCGACAATCACTGCAGGTTTCAAATCGGTTCACAACCGGCATCACTCTTTTTCCGCCGTTTTCTTAGCGCTGCTGCCCTTACGCATAAATATAAACAACACCGTAAACACGGAGAACAGGCCGCCGCATACGATAAGTGCTATACTCCACCAGGGAACCGACTTATATTCTGTTATCTTCTGCCCTTTAGTTATTACTTCCTTTCCCCCCGTTGCATCCCCTTCAGCTTCGTTTTGCAAAAATCCGTCAGAGTTGCTTACCGCTTGAGAAGATTCGTCAGGGCTGCTTATCGATTCTTCGTTTTCCTCTTCAAAGTCGATGTATGTATCATCGGGATATATATCCTCGCTTCCAACATCGTCTGGTTTAACATAGTATGCTGTTTGTGTATCGGCAGGTATCTCCTCAAACACAATGTTTGAAATCAATCCTTTCATAAGCCTTGAATGTATGCCGAGACGATTAGGTACTTCCGGATTGTCTGCAATTGTTTCGGGTAGAACAAATTCACCTATGCGCCGCCATTCGTCTGTTGCGGACGGGCTGGAATTTAGCCTGTAATACATCCTGCAAGTTGCCCCTGCTGCGCCGCCCTGCGCATTCGGATAGTACTCAAAGCGCAGCCGAAATCGGTTATTCAATACAGGTGCACTTTCTGCAATGATTCTCGGATAAAGTGTATCATCCTTATACCCGAAATCGTCTATCAGTTTACCGTCTTTGAAGCCCGCTCCGTCAATCGTAGAAGCGCCTCTGTCAAGATATATGCCATACCAGTTGCTTTCATTTTCATAAAACGGAATGAAGCCAATTGCGCCTCCCGTTTTAACCGAGCAGTCAAATTCCAAGGAAAAGCATTTTCCTGTTAAGTCGGCAATCTGTTTTGAAATCATTCTTGTGTCCCATGCGCCGGAGCCGTCGATGGTCATAATCCCTGTGTCATCACTGAAACACGCACTACCGATCGTTTCATCGTTTTCGGTGCAGTATCCCCAATTTACGGAATACGTTCCTTTTCCCGGAGCTATCGGATCTGTAAATTCCTCAACGGTGATGTTGCTGATCGTTCCTGTTCCGAGCACCAGTTGTACCGCCAATCTGTTAGCTTTGTCAGGATCATCAACGTAGTTTGTCGGAAAGTCGTAGCGCCCTATACGAACAAATTCAGTTGTCCCCTCAGGCTTGGAATAAAATCTTACATAGCCGCCCGCCAACGTCCCGCCAGAACCGTTATAAAATTCAAAACGTACTCGGTTGTTTGTCTTAGCCACCTGCCCGTTGACAACATTTGGATTTTTTTGACCCGCTGGCTCCCGATAATAGAAATTATCGATTGCCGTGTTGTTGCTGTAGCAGATCCCGTCTAATGTAGAGCTTTTTGCTCCCGCCTCCATGCCTACACCCACAAAGTTTTCCGCATCCTCAAAGGAGGGGTAAACAGTGAGTATTCCGCCGGTGATATTCAGATCAAATTCCACGGCGAGATCTTTTCCCTGAGTATTCTCCATGGAAAGGTAAACCATTCTTGCGTTCCACGCCGAGGTTTTGTTCGGAAAGGTTATTGTGTCAGTATCAGCATCATATAGTGCGTTTCCCGCCGCCTGTTCCGTATCACTCAAGTGCTGCCACGCTGCGGCCTCACCTTCAAGCTCCTCAACGGTGATGTTGCTGATTGTTCCTGTTCCGAGCACCAGTTGTACCGCCAATCTGTTGGCTTTGTCAGGATTATCGACGTAGTTTGTCGGAAAATCATACTGACCGATTAACGTAAATTCGGTTGTCCCCTCAGGCTTGGAATAAAATCTTACATAGCCGCCCGCCAACGTCCCGCCAGAACCGTTATAAAATTCAAA
>CALXBC010000026.1 GCA_944386455.1 uncultured Clostridia bacterium
GTGTTGTGTTTTCTTTGCAGAAACATTATACCACTGTTTGGCTCGGTGCCTCAATTTTCATTTAACTTAACAATACGATATTAGCTTTAAGGAGGAATTGTCATGAAAGTTTTCGTCATTGGCGGAGTCGCCGCCGGAACCAAAACTGCGGCCAAGCTGAAACGGGTAGACCGCAGCATCGACGTCACTATCATCACAAAGGACGCAGATATTTCCTATGCCGGCTGCGGACTGCCGTACTATGTCGGCGGACTGATTGAAAGCCGGGATGAGCTGATTGTCAACACTCCCCAGAAATACGCCGCCCTGACAGGCGTGACTGTACTGACCGGACGGGAAGCGGTCTCTCTCGACAGTGAGGCCAAGAGCATCACTGCAAAAAATCTCGAAAACGGAGAAAGTGAAGTATATCACTATGACGCCTGCGTGATTGCAACAGGCGCATCTTCTATCATGCCGCCTCTCCCCGGGATCGGCCTCAAGGGCGTATTCAAGATGCGCACTCCTGACGATGCGATCACCCTGCGCAGCTACATAAAGGAAAATGACGTCAAACGGGCAGTCGTCGCAGGCGGCGGATTTATCGGCCTGGAGGTTGCAGAGAATCTGAAGCAGCAGGGCGTCTCCGTAACAGTGGTGGATCTTGCCAGTCAGATCATGCCAAATGTATTTGATCCCGAAATGGCCAATTACGCCAAAAAGCATCTTCAGAAAAACGGCATCCGCATTATAACCGGAACCGCGCTGGAAGAAATTTCCGGTGAGGAGCATGTAACGGCTGTCAAAACCAGCGCCGGTATCATATCTGCCGATCTGGTCGTGATGTCAGTCGGCATCCGCCCAAACACAGCGTTTCTGGCCGACAGCGGAATCGAGATGTTCAAAGGAACAATCGTCACCGACGAGCAGCTTCGCACCAATCTCCCGGATGTATATGCGGCCGGAGACTGCGCCATGGTAAAAAACCGCATTACCGGAAAGCCGCAGTGGTCTGCCATGGGCTCCTCTGCAAATTATGAAGGAAGAACGCTTGCTCAGATCATCGGCGGGCAGAATCGCTCTTATCCCGGCGTGTTGGGAACCGGAGTCGTCAAGCTCCCCGGCCTGAATGCCGCCAGAACCGGACTGACCGAGCAGCAGGCAAAGGACGCCGGTTACGATGTCGAAACCGTACTGGCAGTTACCGACGACAAGGCACATTACTATCCGGATGCCGCTTATTTCATTACGAAGCTGATTGCAGACAAAAGCAGTCACCGTCTTTTGGGCGCACAGGTATTCGGTCCCGGTGCCGTGGATAAAATGATCGACATTGCGGTAACAGGGATATCCCTCGAAGCACGGCTGGAAGACTTTGAGAATATGGATCTCGCCTACGCTCCTCCATTTTCCACAGCGATTCATCCGTTTGTACAAGCTGTATATATTCTTTTGAATAAACTAAACGGAGATTTTGTCAGCATGACGCCGGCTGAATATGCCGCAGGAAAGGCTAAGGGCTGCCGTATCATCGACGTTGCTCCAAAGCCTTCCATACCCGGAGCCACCTTTGTGGATCTGACCAAGGTCAACGGTGAAATCGAAGGGATCGGGAAGGATGAAAAGCTGCTGTTGGTCTGTGTCCGGGCAAAACGGGCCTATTTCCTGCAAAATCGAATGCGGTACTATGGTTATACCAACACTGTCGTGCTGGAAGGCGCCACTACCTTCAATGATGTCAAAGTGGACGGCGTCAAATATACGGTTTCGCCCGCTGACATCACCAGAGTCAAAGCGCTGGGATTCTTACAGGACAAACGGACTGCGGACTGCTTTAATGGGCGTGTGATCACCCGCAACGGAAAAATCACAGCCGAAGAAAGCCGTGTCATTTCAGAGGCGGCGGAGCGGTTCGGAAGCGGTGAGATCACCATGACCTCCCGCCTGACCATGGAGATCCAGGGCGTTCCTTATGAGAACATTGAGCCTTTGCGGGACTTTCTTGCCCAAGCCGGGCTGGAAACCGGCGGGACGGGCTCTAAAGTCCGTCCGGTCGTATCCTGTAAAGGGACGACCTGCCAATACGGCCTGATCGACACCTTTGCCCTTTCGGAGGAAATCCATGAACGGTTTTACCACGGCTATGCAGACGTCAAGCTGCCGCATAAGTTCAAAATCGCGGTGGGCGGATGTCCCAATAACTGCGTCAAGCCAGACTTAAATGATCTTGGCATCATCGGCCAGCTGGTTCCGGAAATCAATCTGGACAAATGCCGCGGCTGCAAGGTGTGTCAGGTGGAAAAAGGGTGTCCGATTCATGCTGCAGGGCTGGTGGATGGAAAGCTTGCCATTGATGCATCTGCCTGTAATCACTGCGGACGCTGTATCAAAATGTGTCCGTTCGACGCGGTCGAGGGCTATACACACGGATACAAAATTGTCATCGGCGGGCGCTGGGGCAAAAAGGTCGCGCAGGGGCACGCCCTTGACCGCATCTTCACGGATAAAGAGGAAGTCCTAGAGGTCGTCGAAAAGGCTATTTTACTCTTCCGGGAGCAGGGAGAAACCGGGGAACGGTTTTCAGATACCATCGCGCGGCTCGGCTTTGAAAATGTCCAGAAGCAATTGCTCGGTCATGAATTACTCGAACGGAAGCAGCAAAATCTCGCTGCCCAAAAGCATTTGAAGGGCGGTGCCACCTGCTGATCATAAAGAAAGGCTGTTTATTTCATGATGAAACGCAAATACAGTTTTCTTTTTCTTACGCTTTTGATTTGTCTGATTTTCCTTGCCGGCTGCTCTGCCAGGCAAATGGATCAGCATCCGTTGGTCTCCGGCTCTCAGAGCTATACCTTCACCGACAGTGCAGGGGTCAGTCTGACGGTGAAACAGCCGCCTCAGCGGGTAGCTGTGCTGTTTTCTTCCTTTGCAGAGATTTGGCAGACGGCCGGCGGCACCGTTGCAGTCACCGTCGGAGAGACTGTTGAGCGTGGTCTTGTCAAGGAGGCAGACGTGAAACTGGTGGACGGCGGTGCAGGAAAAACGATCGATACGGAGCTGCTGCTGTCTTATGCACCCGACTTTGTGATCTGCTCCATGGATATTAAGGCTCAGGCTGAGACAGCAGAGCTGCTCAATCAAAACGGAATCCCGTCTGCCCAGTTTGTGGTAGAGTCCGTTGACGATTATCTGAAGATGCTGAAAATCTGTACAGACATTACCCAAAACCGGGAAGCATACCAGACAGCCGGAACGGAAATGAAAGCACGGGTTGCACAGATTTTGGCAGAAGCCAAACAAAAATCAGGAGAGGAAAAAAAGGAGATTCTCTTTATCCGTGCAGGCACCAAATACAGTTCAACCAAAGCCAAAACCAAGGACGACAACTTCGTCTGCAAAATGCTGGACGAGCTGGGAACCTATAACATTGCAGAAAACGCGCCGGTTTTGCTGGACGGACTGAGCATGGAAGAGATTCTCAAATGTGACCCGGATTTTATTTTTATTACGACCATGGGAGATGAGGACGCGGCCAAGGCCTATATGAACAGCCAGCTGGAGAGACCTGAATGGCAGGGACTGACCGCAGTAAAAAACCAGCAGTATGCCTATCTGCCGAAAGAACTGTTCCATTTCAAGCCGAATGCCCGATGGGACGAGGCCTATCAGTATTTATCGGATCTGCTTTACCCTGATCCGGCAGGTGATTCAAATGTCACAGAAAAATAGCCTGATGCATGCCGGCCGGTTAAAACAACCCTATCGTCTGAGAAACAGCTTTTTGATCGTTTGCCTGTTTTTGCTGGTTTTGTTGTCGGCAATCGTTGGGCTCGGATTCGGCAGCGCGGGACTTGGGTTCGACGAATTATTCGGCGGCCTGCTCCAACGGGTCGGATATGAACAGGAGACGACCATCATATATGCCGTACGCCTGCCGCGTGTGCTGGCGGGACTGATTGCCGGAGTCGGTCTTTCCGTCTCAGGTGTTCTGCTCCAGACCGTCACAAACAATGCGCTCGCCAGCCCAAACATTATTGGCGTAAACGCGGGAGCTGGTTTTGCAGTCATTTTATTTTTGTTTTTCTTTCCAATGTCCTATACCATGCTGCCCTTTGCCGCTTTTTTCGGCGCATTTTTGACCACGCTGCTGATATTGGCCGTCTCCCATCGCATGAACTCCTCCAAAATGACGGTGATTCTGGCGGGGATTGCCTTTACTGCCATTCTCAACGCCGGAATTTCCTTTTTCTCCCTGTTGGATCCCGACGTCTTTACCTCTTATCGTTATTTTTCGGTCGGCGGCTTTTCCGGCGTCGGATTGACAGAAACAGGGGTTCCTGCTGTCATGGTTCTTGTCTGTCTGATTCTGTCTATGCTAATATCCCGCCGTGTCAATTTGCTTTGTCTGGGAGACAGTATGGCGGCCTCTCTGGGCGTTCGGGTCAACCGCCTGCGGATATTTTGCCTGATCCTAGCCAGTGCATCCGCTGCTGCCGTTGTATCTATCGCCGGACTGCTGGGGTTTGTCGGGCTGATCGTCCCCCATATCGCACGCAGGCTGGTCGGTTCCGATGTTCGCTGGCTGCTTCCGGTTTCTGCGCTGACCGGCGCTGCGCTGGTGGTTTTGTCCGATATGCTGGGGCGGGTGCTGTTTGCCCCGACTGAGCTTCCGGTCGGTATTATTTTGTCACTGCTCGGCGCGCCATTTTTCTTTTTCCTGCTGTTGAAACGAAAGACGGATGTCTAAAAAATCCCCCTGTTTTACTTGAACCGAACCAATTTGTACGGACAGTACAAAAAGACCCCTAAGTAGGAAATATTTAGTTTAAGCGGAGTGGCGCAGCGTCAGCGGCGCGACTCCTGTCTTTATCTGGATGCGCTCGTGGTTATAAAAATGGATGTAGCTATCAATCATGTCATTGGCTTCTTGGAATGACTGCGGTTTGTGCCGGTAGATGCATTCTGTTTTCAATATTGAGAAAAAATTTTCTGCCATTGCGTTATCATAAGGGTTTCCTCTTCTTGACATTGACGGTGTTATGCCGTAAGATTGAGTTAGCTTGAAGTATGCTTGTGATGTGTATTGAAAGCCTTGGTCGCTGTGGAGCTGCAACTCTGCAGCGATCTTCTTTTTCTCTTTCTTCATAGCTAACCGGATAGTATCCAGAACCAGGTTGACTGTTTGCTGTGTAGCTGTCTTGTAGGCCACGATGCTGTTGTCGTACAGATCTCGAATCATAGACAGATACAGCACGCCTTCCTTGGTGTGGATATATGAAATATCGGTGACCCATTTGGTATTTGACGAAGCTGCGTGGAATTGTCTGTTCAGCAGATTCTGGTATCTGTGTACCTGTTGTCCTAAATTATGCCATTTCCGTTTTCTCCGTATTTCAGACAGTATTCCATACTTTTTCATCACTCTTAATACGGTTTTAGGATTACGGTGGATACCCTGGCTATCCAACCACAGTTGCATCCGGCGATAACCATAGGTCTGGTGACATCGATCTTGCTGTTGTCTGAGCATACTTGCCAGAGGGGCATCCTTCTCGGGCTGTCCGTTTTTCTTTGCGTAGTCATAGTAACCGCTTCTTGACACTCCAAAGAACTGACACATTACGGATACCGGATATTTCTTGCGATGACGGTAAATGACTTCGTACTTATACTTCGGCTTCACATCCCTTCTGTGAGCGAGAGAAAATCCCGCAGCAGCTCGTTTTCCATCTTCAAGCGCTTGTTCTCATACTTGTATTCCTGTAAGGTCTTGGCCGGTTTACGTCCTCTTGGCTTTGGAACCCCATTCTTCGCCTTCCTACGCTCCCGTTTCAGTAATTCGTGAATTGGACGCTTACCTTCGAGCCCCAGTTCTTCTTCCACTTCTCGCTGGCTCATGCCGGCTTCCAGCATCTGATGAATCTGTGGTAATAATACTCTTATTTTCTGATATCTTCTTGCCATAATACAATTACCCCCTCAAGTAGTTATTATCCTACATGAGGGGGTGTTTTGTCTATTGTCCGTTTTTACTGGTTCGGTTCAACTATAAAACAGGGGGATTTTTGCACGCTTTCGGAGCTTGCCGCATATGGATAAAACAAAGAATCAAAAAGGCGGCGAAAAAATGATTACCATAAGCTTATGTATGATCGTCAAAAACGAGCAGGACACACTGGGGCGCTGCCTGGACAGCGCAAAGGGGATTGCGGACGAAATCATTGTTGTGGATACCGGAAGCACCGACAGCACCAAGAAAATCGCCAGGCAATATACGCAGCAAATTTATGATTTTCCATGGAATGATGATTTCGCTGCAGCACGTAATTTTTCTTTTTCCAAAGCGCAGATGGACTACTGTATGTGGCTGGATGCAGATGATGTGATTCTGCCGGCAGACCGGCTGGCACTGCTGGAGCTCAAGCAAACCCTTGATCCCCAAACCGATGTTGTCATGCTGAAGTATCATACCGCATTTGACAAAAACGGTGCTCCTCTCTATTCCTATTACAGGGAGCGGCTGCTGCGTCGTTCTGACGGATTTTTGTGGGAAGGACGGGTTCATGAGGTCATCACACCGCGGGGAAACATTTATTATTCGGACGCCGGCATCGCGCATAAAAAGCTGCGGCCGGGAGACCCTGACCGCAATCTGCGGATCTATGAAAAAATGCTTGCAGAAGGAAACCGGCTGGACCCCCGGCAGCAATTTTATTATGCAAGAGAGTTGGTCTTTCACAGACGCTGGCAGGACGCCAAAAACATATTAACCTGTTTTCTGGATGATGGACTGGGATGGATCGAGAACAACATTGACGCCTGCCGGCAGCTGGCAGCCTGCTGCCGTGCTCTGTGTGACGAAAAAGGAGAGCTTGACGCGCTGCTGCACAGCTTTTCCTACGATGTACCCCGAGCGGAGGTCTGCTGTGATATCGGGGAATATTTTCTGCGGCGGGAAGAATGGCGCACGGCGGCTTACTGGTATCAACGGGCTCTGGAATGTGAGCGCAGTGATGTTTCCGGAGGATTTGTGCTGCCAGACTGCTATGGTTACATTCCTGCGCTTCAGCTCTGTCTGTGCTGTCACAAATTGGGAAACCGTCAAAAAGCGATGGAATACAATGAACTTGCCGGTCAGTTCAAGCCGGACTCCGAAGCATATCAATACAACAAACAGTATTTCAACGCAACATCAAAATAATACTTAAAACATCCGTCCTGATACTCTCCTGTTTTTATAAAAGCGCCCGTACAAGGGCTTTTCAGCCGCTGTACGGGCGCTTTTTGTTATCCGATGGAGACGATTTCTCCCCCATCGTTTTTAAACGCATTTGCCGCATTGGATTCATCGGTGTCAATGTGCATTGCAAGTGCGAATTTCGGGCTGACCCGCACCACTACATCCCCAAAAATCAAAGAACGCTCCGGTGTGTTCACCCGCACCCAGACAATGTCCTTATCTTTTACCGCAAATTCTTCTGCATCAGCAGGTGTCATGTGAATATGACGCTTTGCAACGATCACACCCTCTGTAAGCTCGACCTCACCCGCAGGGCCGATCAGCTTGCACCCGGGGGTGCCTGCAATATCTCCTGATTCACGAATAACAGATGAAACGCCGAGCTTTCTGGCGTCAGTTGCAGAAATCTCCACCTGACACGCGGGACGCTCCGGCCCGAGGATGCTGACGTTTTTCAGTTCTCCTTTCGGCCCGACAATCGTGACCCGTTCTTCACAAGCAAACTGGCCCGGCTGGGACAGGTCCTTTTTATTCGTTAAGACAGCCCCTTTGCCAAAAAGAATTTCCAGCGCTTCCTTTGTCACATGGACGTGTCTGGCCGATGTTTCCACAATAAACTTTTTACTCATCGTTAAATTCCTCCAAAATATAACATATGGAAATAACAGTAACCTATCATCAATATTATAAAAAGGATTGGAACGGAAGTCAACCATACAAGCTATGAAAAAGATCAATTTCATGAAATAACAGCAAAATGCCGGAAATCTCTGCTTCTTTTTGAAAAACAGTATCAAAATTACCTGTTTTGGAATAACATGAATTAGTACTGCGGTTTCTGGTATTAACAGATTTGATTGACAGAATGCGTGCTCTTTTTAAAGAAACCACATACGATCGCACGAAAGGAAGGGTTTTTATGAAGCTTGTCAAACAAGCAGATTTTTTTCTTGGCGCAAATACGCCCAATGGGTTTGCCTCTTTTTTTTCGGAATTAAACGATCCCGCTTTCACAGATCACTGTTACATCATCAAAGGCTGTCCGGGCAGCGGAAAATCCACTATGATGAAAAAAGCGGCGGACAATACAGCATGGAAAGAACGTCTGACGGAACGGATCCACTGCTCTTCAGACCCGGATTCGCTGGACGGGGTAATCCTGCATGACACCAAAACGATCATAGCGGACGGAACGCCCCCGCATCCGATTGAGCCGGTGCTTCCAATCGCTTATGAAACAGTGGTCAGTCTTTACGGCTGTTTCGACCGTCAGAAGGTTGCTGACAGGCGAAAGGAAGCCATGGAGCTTAATAAAAAAATAAAAGACTGCCATAAGCGCTGCTGCTGTTATCTGGCCGGCGCAGAATTGCTGCTGCATGATAATTTTCTGATTGCGTCTCAATGTACAGACTATTTAAAAATCGCAAAGCTGGTTCAAAGACTGGTACAAAAAGAAATTCCTGATAAAAAAAGTGTCCGTGGCACAGAGCACAAACGGTTATTGAATGCATTCACTCCGAAGGGAAATATTGTTTATACAGATACTGTTTCTGCATTGTGCAGCAAGGTATATGTCATAAAAGATGAATACTCTGCCTCAAGCCGTGCTTTGCTGGACGGATTGAAGCAGGCGGCGCTCAGCCGTGGGTATGATCTGTTTTTCTGTTACAGTCCGCTTGGCTGGACTGATCAGCCGGAGCATCTGCTGATCCCGGAACTGGAGCTTGGATTTTTCACGGAGAATTCCTACATAAGCTATCCGGAAAAACCATACCGTGTGATCCACCATTCCCGCTTTACGGATAAGGAACGGTTGCGTCTGAAAAAGCAAAGGCTGAGTTTCAATAAGCGGGCGGCACGGGAAATTTTAAATGAGGCTGTTGGCTCGGTCGCTGCCGCCAAGGCTCTGCATGACGATCTGGAAAGCATATACGGCAGCGGCGTCGACTTTGCCAAGGTAAACAAGATGTGTGTCCAGATGCTGTCAGAAATCATGGCGCGTTACCACTGAACCCAGATGAAAGCATAAGACACATACCGCAGCGCATGGAACAGAATAAGCCGGTTTCGTGTTTGTCATGGCTCCTGCGCTGGTATGTTTTATATAAACGAAAGAAGCCGTATCACCTCCTGTGGTACGGCTTCTTTTCCAATTATTGCAGATAATCATTGATAATTTCCAGCAGAAGATCATTGAGTTTGCAGACCTCGGTTTCGCCAACACTCGGCTCGAGATGCCCGTCTCCGATCCCGCTGTCATTGGTCAGTGTAACATAGCTGCCGCCCGTTCCCAAAGCAAATGACCGCATTAAAAATTCCGTATTTTGATCCGCGCCGCTGGCGATCACCGGAATTACACGGATGCCCCTTTCCGCCGCATCCAGAAGGAGCTGCTGTATTTGATCCTTAGCAGCTGCATGCGGCGGCGCATCCAAGACCAAAAATAACAGCTTAGCGCTTGCGGCATCCGACCACTCATGCCCATGAATCGCGTCAGACAGCGCTTCTTCGACTGCCTCCTCATAGTCTCCGCCCCCCTCCGCGGTCTGCTGGCCGAGGTTCTGTACCGCACGATCAAAATCTTCTGTGAATGGAAACGATCGTACCACATATTCTTCGCCTTCATCCCGATAAAAGTTGACGCTTAACCGAAGCGGAATATTTCCGTTTTGTTTTTTTACTCTCTGGATAATGTCCATCAGTTCCGCCTGCAAGTAGCTCAGCTCATCTCCCATAGAACCAGTTGTATCACAAACAAACATCAAATCCAGTGCTGTTTTTCCTTTGCTTTGACCGTCAAAATCGATAGTATAGTCGGCAGTGCTGGCCTCCAATTGTTTTTCAACTGTATCGCCGCCATATGACGCGACAATAACCGCAGGAGTATCCGCCTGCCCGAATGCGTTGTAGAAAAGATATGCTTTTCCTTTGTTGTCGCTGACAGCGGTCCAGATCACGTCTCCCTGGGTGTTCCGCAAGACGACCTTAACGCCGGGCAGAAGGGTTTGACCGCTTTTGACTGTGACCGTGATCCGCTTGGTCAGATTCAGCCCCCAATTCTGCTGATACTGCCGGAATGCACTGTCCTGTCCCAGCAAGGATATCCACTCATTAAAATGAAGATGGTCATCCCACCTTTTCGCAGTCAGCAGACCCGCTTCCGGTTTTACAGAGCCGGCTCCCCCGGTCGTTCCGCCGGTTGGCGTCGATTCACCAGCAGTTGGCACATCTTTTTCGGTTTCGCCTTTGAGTCCGTCATTGGAAGGAGCAGACGGCTTTGCACTGGCATCGATGCCGTCGTTTTTTCCCACCGTCGTATCCACCCCGGTTTCCGGCTTGATATTATCGGTAAAAACGTTGTCTCCGTTTCCATTTGGGACGTCTGCCGTCCCGTTATTTTGATACATTCCTCCGTCAAGCCCAGATGAAAGCCCGCCGCTGTGATAGACGGCAAAGGCACTTCCTCCTACCAAAGCGAGCGCAACACAGGCAGCAATCACCTGCTGAACAGGACGGATTTTTGAAGCAGCCGGTTTTACCTTTCCTTCCAGAATACGCTGCTTGGTTTGATCCTTCAGCGCCTGGCTGGGGGTCAGGTATTCGATTCCTTTCCATAGATTTTTCATCGTGCTTACCTCATGACCTGGCAGCTGCCAGTATCGTTCCTTTCCTTATCGATTATATCATTTCTCCCTGTTCCATGCTGTCATCTGTCAGTCTGGTTTTCAGCAGCTCCCGCCCTCTTTTCAGCTGTGTACGGACGGTAGCAGGATTGATGTGCAGCAGTGTCCCGATCTCATCGGTGCTGTACCCTTCATAATAATGCAGGTACAGTACCCGGCGGTATTTGACCGGGAGTCTGAGCAGGAGCATCAGTGTTTCCCGTTCTTCCGGTTCCGGGACTGCCATGCAAAGCTCGTCTAAGGGGACTGTTTTACGGTACCACACCGTGCGCAGCAGATTCTTGCAGTAATTGGACGCGACGGTGATCAGCCAGGCCTTTTCATGCTCCTCACTTTGAAAAACCGGCTGTTTTTCAAACAGGCGCAGAAAAACCTCCTGAAACATATCCTGGACATCCTGTTCGTTTTTAAGATAGACAATCCCCAAACGATAAACCATATCGCCAAATTTTTCAATTTGTTCTGAAATGCAATTGTTCGTACGCAACAATTGTGTTTCCATACTGGTGTCATTCCCTTCTGGCCGTTTGCCTGGCCGGCTGCATGCAGAAACACCGGAGACAAAAGGCAGGATGATCGAATAAAGACTTTTAGGATGCTCTCTGTAAAGAATACACTTGTAAGGCAAATATTGTTTCAACTCAGCAAAATAAATTTTATTCAGAAACACCCGCCGAAAAATTTTATTTCGGCGGGTGTAATCTATTCTTTATTTTAGGCTGTCATTCAGCTTCCTGATGGCTGGCGGTGTCTTCATGCTTGATAAATTCCACACCGTCTTCGGCGGCGTCTTCCTGCTCTTTTTCTTCCTGTGCAAATCCCTCGGTGCTGTCGGATTTAAACAGAACCTTCAGCGTCTGGAACATCAGCTTGAAATCCAGCCAGATACTGTATTTTTCAATATACATCAGATCAAGCATCAGCTTGTCCTTGGGAGAAGTATTGTACTTTCCGGCAATCTGTGCAAGACCTGTCAAGCCGGCCTTTACACGATGGCGGTATTTGAACTCAGGATACATCTCCGCAAATTTTTCAACATAACGGAGCTGTTCCGGACGGGGGCCGACAATACTCATATCACCTAAAAAAATATTAATCAGCTGAGGAAGCTCGTCGATCCGCAGCTTTCGCAGAACTGCGCCGACTTTGGTGATCCGATTGTCGTTGACGCGTGCCAGATGCTGATCCATTTTATCGGCGTCAACAATCATGGTGCGAAATTTCAACACCTGAAATGTTTTTCCGTTTTTGGTGATCCGTTCCTGTTTGAATAAGACAGGACCGTGATCTTCCAATTTGATCGCAATCGCTTCCAGCAGCATGATCGGGCTTGCAATAATAATTCCGATACCAGACAAAACAATATCCACAACACGCTTAATAATCTTTTGCTCAAAGGTAAGTTCGGTCTGAGTGGTTGCCAGCAAAACAGTATCATCCAGCATCACCTGCTGGGAGTGATTGATAATCACATCGCTGATTTCCGGAAGCGAATAAATATTTTTACTGCGCTTATAACAATAGTCAATCAGCTCGGTTTTTTCCCGAACCGGGATATTAAAAAGAAAAACCGAATCATTTCTGCGGACAACAGCCCGATATTCGGACTCGTTACGATAATCCACAATCTCATTTACTTTATACTGTTTTTTATATTTTCCTATTTTCTTCAGGTATTCGTCCAGGGGAGTCGTTTCCGGATCATAAAAAACTGCACATTTTTCCGGCGGATTGATCTTGAAATAGACAAAATTGCCAAAGCGTGCAAACACAAACACGGTCAGATAATGGATCACCAAGATCAGGAGCAGAATTCCAATGTTCAAAAACTGCTTGACCATAATGGAAAACTGAAGATAGGTAATAAAATCTGTGATCAAAGCCGCAAGAAAAACAGAATAGGTGATTTCCTTGCTCTTTTTCTGGCCGACAGCGAATCCGCCGTAAATTTTAATAAACGCCAGCCCGCTGACCGCAAAAGTCAGCGCAGTTACAGCAGTCACCCGCGTAAATTTAAACAGATGGATTGCCATAGAAGGAAAATAAGGACCAAAAAATCCAATAAACAGGCAAATAAACATCAGAATTTTAATCAGAAATATGATAGACCGTTGTGCTTTTTGAATCAATTTCATAAGAATAAAACGTTCCTCCAAAATCAAACAGGAACCCGCTCCCATTTGAAAAATATTGAACAGGCAAACGGTTTTCTGCCTATGATAAGCAATATTGAATGTAATTATAGCATATTTTGACAGGAATTTCAATATATCGATCTTGCTTTTTTCGCCGCCTAATTAAAAAGCTGTCCCTTATTCTGGGCATAAAGCAAGGAAACAAGCCGTCTGAGCCCTTTATGTTCCGGCCTGGACAAACCTTCATCCTCTGATAGAAGTTCTTTGGCAAGCGCCTGCGTCTGCCGCAGAACATCCATGTCGGATGTCATATCCGCAATCTTCAATTCGGGCAAACCGTGCTGCCGGCTTCCGAAAAAGTCTCCCGGGCCCCGCTGTTTCAAATCTTCCTCCGCTATTTGAAACCCATCGGAAGTTTTACACATCACGCTCAACCGATGACGATTTTCTTCACCGGGATGATCAGAGACCAAAATACAATAGGACTTTTCGCTGCCGCGTCCGACCCTTCCCCGAAGCTGGTGAAGCTGCGACAGGCCGTACCGTTCTGCGTTTTCCACCATCATAATAACGGCGTTCGGCACATCGACTCCGACCTCGACTACTGTAGTGGAAACCAAAAGCTGGGTCTCCCCGCTCTGAAACCGCTGCATCACGGCATCCTTTTCTTTTGGCTTCAGTCTGCCATGCAGCACCTCGATCCGGCAGCCATTCAACGGACCCTTCTGAAGCTCCTGTGCATAGGTTTCCACAGACTTGAGGTCGCTTTCCCCTTCCTCGATCAGCGGACAGACGATATAGGCCTGCAGACCATTATCCAGCTTTTCGCGGATAAAACGAAGTGCCCGTTCCCGCTTTTTGGATGTGATCGCCATCGTTATCACCTTTTGACGGCCTGCCGGAAGCTCGTCAATCACTGAAATATCAAGATCTCCATAGATAATCAATCCCAAGGTGCGCGGGATCGGCGTGGCAGACATGACCAGCAGATGCGGATTTTCTCCTTTTTCCGCCAGACGGCTGCGCTGGGCGACGCCAAACCGGTGCTGTTCGTCGGTGACGACCAGCCCAAGCGCGCCAAAAGAGACACTATCCTGAATCAGGGCATGCGTCCCAATCACAATATCATATTCTCCTGCGGCAATCTTTTCCGTTTCGCTCTGTTTTACCGCTTTTGCAAGAGAACCAGACAATAAACAAATTCTGAGACCGGTTTTGGAAAAAATTCCGGTAAAGGTCTGATAATGCTGCTGTGCCAGAATCTCCGTCGGTGCCATGATTGCGGTCTGATAGCCGTTTCGGGCAAGCACAAAGGCAAGCGCTGCCGCTACCATGGTTTTTCCGCTTCCGACGTCACCCTGTACCAATCGGTTCATCGGCAGTCTGCCCTGCATATCATGTACACATTCCGCAATGGCACGCCGCTGTGCCCCGGTCAGCGAAAAAGGAAGCAGCGCTTCAAATGCTTCCCAACGGGAGTCTCTGAGCTGAACGGCCGTTTGCTTTCTGTTTCGGCTGCGCAGCAGAAGCATTCCCAGCTGAAGGGTCAACAGCTCCTCAAAAATCAGTCTCCTGCGGGCCGTATCCAATGCGACCGCATTTTGGGGAAAATGAATCTGCCGTAATGCATATTCAAAATGACAAAGCTGATACTGCTGGGTGATTGCAGCAGGAAGCGGATCGAACACGGATTTTTCAATCAGCTTGAGCGCTGTCTCCACAGTTGAAGCAATCACCTTATTGCTCAGGTCTTCGGTCAGAGAATAAACGGGCATCATCTCCATCTGCGCC
This sequence comes from uncultured Clostridia bacterium, assembly GCA_944386455.1. Lineage (GTDB taxonomy): Bacteria > Bacillota > Clostridia > Oscillospirales > Ruminococcaceae > HGM13222. The sequence continues at coordinate 14,829 of CALXBC010000026.1, forward strand.
TGATATGGAACAAAACTCGGAGCATTCATCTCTTTCTGAAAAAAATTTCCAGTAACTTTACCGTGAAATACATACTCCCGGTCAAGCTGCAATGCTTCATACATATATTTGCTGTTAAAAATGGTAATCACCAGGTCATTTTCGCCATCGGTGACAAATACTTTAAAAAGAGACAGGCCTTTGCGGATTCGTGCCTCGGGTGCTTTGCGGAATACCCGGGCGCGGACGGTACAGGTCTCCCCCACTGCCGCTTCTGCAATGGGCAGATAGGATGTGTAGTCAATATAGGTTCGGGGATAATAACGCAAAAGGGAGTAGATAGTGTCTACTCCCAATTTATGAAAGAGCTGTGCACGCTTCTGGCCAACGCCCTTCAAGACTTCAATTGACGACTTCAGGCTGATTTGCTCTGCCATAAGAAAGTCAACCCTTTTCTTTTTGGTAAAATGATAGGCATCATTCTACCGATATGATGTAATAATAAACCGGCTGGCCGCCATTGATAAGATTAATTTCAACCGAATCTCCAAATTTGGCGGAAATCGTTTCATAAGCCGCCTCCGCCTGCGCATCAGACACATCGGAGCCATAGATAACCGTCACAAAGCTGGAATCCCGCTTGATCAGACTCTTGATCAGCTTGTAAACAGCCTTTGTCAAATCCCGTTCCGTAAAAGCGAGCTTTCCGTTTTCCAGCGCCAGGATCTCTCCCTGCTTGATGCTGTGGCCGTCATAATCGCTGTCACGCGCCGCAAATGTAACAAGCCCCGTCTGGACGTCCGCAAAAGCATTGGTCATATTGACGCGGTTGTCCGTATAAGAGATATCCGGATCAAAAGCCAGCATTGCAGTAAGCCCCTGGGGAACAGTCCTTGTCTGAAGCACGCATACCCGGCGGTCTGCTAATTTGGCAGCCTGTTCAGCCGCCATAATGATATTTTTGTTGTTCGGCAGTACAAAAACCGTCTCTGCGGGAGTAGCATGAATCGCGCTGAGAATATCCTCCGTGCTGGGGTTCATGGTCTGGCCGCCGCTGACAACATGGTCGACCCCCAAATCGCTGAACAGAGAATGAAGCCCTTTTCCTGCGGCCACCGCCACAAAGCCGTACGGACGCTCCGGGTCAACCGGCTGATAGGTATTGTCCTCCGCCTCCTGGTGAGCCTCATATGCCTTGGTTTCATGCTGTACCCGCATATTGTCAATTTTCATGTTTGTCAGATACCCGTATTTCAAGCCCTCCTGGATTGCATTTCCAGGATTGTCGGTATGAACGTGTACCTTGATGATGTCATCATCCTCTACTACAACAGCGCTGTCGCCGATGCTCTCCAAATAAGCCCGCAGTGCCACAGGGCTTTTGGCGTCCTTGGATTTATTGACAATAAACTCTGTGCAATAGGTAAAGGTGATCTCGCCGTCATACTCTGCCGCGGCGTTCACCTTTGCAGCTTCCTGTTTTTTAGCCGGTGCCGCACTTTTTGCCTCAATGATGCTGCCGTCCTTGATGACGCTGCACATTCCTTCCAGAATAAACACAAGTCCCTTTCCGCCGGCATCCACCACCCCGGCCTTTTTAAGCACAGGCAATAGCTCCGGGGTCGTTTTCAGCGCTTCTTCCGCTTCGCGAAGCAGACAGTCAAATATTTCAACCGCATCGTTGGTTTCATGGACAAGCTCCGCCGCCTTTTCAGAAGCGACCCGCGCTACTGTGAGAATCGTGCCTTCCGTTGGCTTCATGACGGCTTTATAGGCTGACTGGACGCCGATCGCAAAAGCCTCTGCAATCTCAGCGCCGTTAGCCTCCTGTTTTTCCTTCAGTCCCTTGGAAAATCCGCGGAACAGCAGAGAAAGAATCACTCCCGAATTTCCGCGTGCCCCACGAAGCAAAGCGGCAGCCGCCGTATCTGCAGCAAGAGAAACCGAAGGTTCTTCCAACCGTTCCAGTTCGCGTGCAGCCGCACTGATCGTCATTGACATATTGGTTCCTGTGTCACCGTCCGGCACGGGAAAAACATTGAGTTCATCCACTTCCTGTTTATGGTTCGTGATGTTATTCGCACCGGAGATAAACGCATCACGAAGCTGTTGTCCTGTAATCACTCTCTGAAGCACTCCTTAATCGTTAGGACCCAGCCTTTTTGGCTGACAGTCCATATGATAAACAGGGACAGCAAACCGCTGCCGCTGTGTTTTGCCGTAGATACAGTTCAAACCTCTATTTCACAGTCATGGCATCCACAAAGACATTGACCCTTGCAACTGTTATACCGGTCGCTTCTTCCACGGTATAACGCACTTTATGAATGATACTTCTGACAATCGCAGAAATATTGGTTCCATAATTGACAATAATGTGCAGTTCTATCACCAGTCTGGATTTTTGGTATTTAATCAGGATGCCCTTGTGGCTGTCTTTTTTTAAGACCTTGTTCCAAAAGCCACGGGCAGAACTGGTTTCGGACATTGCGGCGACACCAAAGCTGCTGTTTACCGCGTCACTGACCAGATCTTCAAAATACGCTTCAGAAATATCGATTTTTCCGATGTGGTTTTGCAGCCGTACCATAACTTGTTCCCTCCTGTAAGCTCATGTTTGATATTATTTCCATTCCTCAAGATTATAATACGCATCTGAGGCCGAGACTCTGACATCCCCGCTGATATTGCGGTTGTAGATCAATATACCGCTGCGAAACAGCAATGGCACAAACGGCATTTCATTCCGAAACGCTGTCATAAAATCACGGTATGAACCCGTGCCGTCCAGCCATGCGCGGTATGCACCCATTAAAGCTTCACTCCGCTGTCCGCCCAATACGGCCGCATCCTCCAAAAGCGGTTTCAGGCTCATATTTGGCAGCAGCTTCATTTCTCCAACATAAAGATCATAGTTTCCATTTCTGACATCGGACAAATATTCCTCATAGCCCTTTTCAACAACGGCCGATTGGATGCCGACCGTTGCAAGCATATCTTTGATCAGGCTGCCGCATAGCTTTTTATGAGAATTGTCCGCATTGACCAGAATGGTGACAGTGATCTGTTTTCCATCTTTCAGCCGAAAACCGGATACATCCTTTTCTGTATATCCTGCCCCGTCCAGAAGCCTGTTTGCCTCTTCGACATCATACTGAAGGAGCAGCTCCTGTTCAATTCCCTGACGCGCTCCGATGGAAGGATGAATCGGAAGGGATGCCTGTTTGCCGCGGCCGCCAAACCCCTTATAAAAAATCGTTCCGCGGTCCAAAGCCGCAGCAATAGCCTGGCGGACAGCCGGCTGATTCAAAAATTCATGCCCGGAATGGAACCCTACATAAACCATATTACCCAAGTCCACGGAGGCGGACAAAGCACCTGCTGTGGATAACTCACCCTGGCTTAAATCAGAATAAACTGCCGAAAGAGAACCTGATTTGATACCCGACAGCATTGCTTCCGTATCGGGCATGGATGTCAGCGGAATTTCCGTCTGGCCAGGCGTCTTTTGACGAAAATGCTTCGTATTGTAAACCAGCTTGGCTCCCGAATCGGATGTCTGCACCATATACCGCCCGCTGCCCACGGGGATCGCTTCATCCCCCGTATTCTTTTTCACGATCGCAAAGTCCAGCAGATTGGCAAAAAGGGGGTCAGGCTCTTTTAACTGAAACACAACCGTATTTCCGCTGGCAGCTACAGAGGCGATATTCGCCAGCTGTGACTGATACCGGCTGCTGGTTCTTGCCTTTTCATAAGAATAAAGAATGTCATCAGCTGTAACCGCCGTGCCATCCGAGAAAACGACGCCGTCCCGCAGCACAGCCGTATACTGCGTCCCGGAGCCGGTCACCGAAGACGCAATGACCGGGTCGGGCGCAAACGTTTCATCCAACCGTATCAGCCCGTCATATATGACCGGAATTAAAGCAGAATTGACAACCGTTTTTACTGAATAAGGATTTAAACTGTCACTGCTGTCATACGGAAGACGCAGCATATGCTCCTGTTCTTCGGGTTCTTCTGCCGTTTCCCCAGAAACAGCAGAAGAAGCCGGCTGACTGCTGGCCGCCGGATCGGAAGCCCTGCAGCCGAAAAGGGGCAACGTTATCATTATAACTGCTGCCAGAATTAAAATCAACCTTTTTCCCACAAGTTCACCTGTTTATTTTCCTGAAAGCATGAAACCATAATGCATCCAGGATAGTATTCCGGCGGGCAAAAGCCCGCCGGCCGTTCATCTTGCTTCCACAATCAGTTTGATTGCCGTTTTTTCTTCACCGTCAATCGACACAGTGCCAAACGCCGGGATACAAATCGCGTCAATCCCGGATGGAGCCAGATAACCGCGTGCGATTGCGACCGACTTAATCGCCTGATTTGCGGCGCCGGCCCCCACCGCCTGAATCTCAACAGAGCCGTTTTCACGAATAACGCCAGCAATCGCACCGGCAACCGAATTCGGAACAGACCTTGCAGAAACCTTTAAAACATCCATCGCTGTATCATCTCCTCAGAAAATTTTTAGGATCTATATACCGAATAAACGACAAACGATAATCATATTGCGGTAAAGCAATTAGTCATAATCTTTCATTTTCTATTTTATACCATTTTCATGAAATTATCAAGTATTAATCCAAAGAATTTATTCTCCTTCAGAAAGCCACGGCTCAGACTGCCAAAAAACATAAAAAATTAAAAATCGTCACATAGGCGGACATGCCCCGCCAGTTGCAACCTTGACAAACTGCGGTATCTATTGTTTGTTCTGTAGTCAAAAACGATTCGGCGAATCGTTTTTGACTGGAAAAGAGGAAAATCGGGGGAAAAACACAGAACAGGGATTTGCCGATGTGATTGTGTTTTTCCCCCGAGAGCGTGCCGACTTTTTCGACACGCTCAACCGCCGGAAACCATCATGGTTTCCGGCGGCTGCCAACGCTTTTTTTACACTCAGCGGTTATTCATTTCGGCATAGTTAAGGATGTTGCGGCACAAAAATGCAATCAATAAGGAGACCGGTATATTCCAAACGGCTGTCCCCAAAACCGCCACGCTTTCCGATGCATTGGGGAGCAGAGAAGAAATCAGCACCCCAACCACAATCCCGGGAATGGCAATCAAAAACAAAGCGATAAAATAAAAGGTCATGACCAGCACCTTGCTGGAAACAGAGCCAAACAGCCGCTCGATCATGAAGTTACCCGCCATAAACAGAATCCCGTAACCGATCCGCCCGATGATCACAAACAGAATGCCGACCGGCCCCAGTCCCATGATCAGTCCGACCGGTATGAAAATCACAACGGCTTCCAGTACGATCTTGCGGATGTTTTCCAGAGAGATCATCAGCAGCTTACGGAAAGGAGACTGCGGCACCAGATAAACATAGGGCAGCAGCAGTTCTCTTGCCCAACGGCCCAGTGCCACGGAAAAAATCTGCATATAGGTCGCTGATATGAAAAGAGTAATGATACCGGCCTTTCTCATAAACACAGACAGCGCAATAATGACCACAATAAAAATCAGAGAATTCATATCAAAAAGAAAGATCCTGCTGCGCCGCTCTTCCACCAAATGCTTGTAATAAAAAGCAGAGGCGCCCTGTCCTTTGCCCAGTCCCTGTTTGCCAAGCTTGATGTTTTTCGGGAGCGCTTCCGCCACTGTTCCTTCTTTCTTGGCGGTAATGGCAGAAAAGGATACTTCAGTGGCCTTCAGCACATCCTCGTAAAAATCAGAATGATGGCGGACAACGGCTGCCACCAGACCGACAGAAAACAACACGACAGCAGTACAGCCCAGTACAGCGGGAACAAGCGCTCCTGAAATCACGCCGTATGCAGCAGCGGTCAGCCAGCCTGCAATCGGGAACAAATAAACAGGCAATGTGTTGACGGCTGCGGCTCCTGCAGTCAAAAGCTGCGCGGGCTCCCCCTGAGCCGCTGTATAAGCGGAAATCCCAACATAAAGCACTTCTGCCGCAACCATGATATAAATGACCGCCCGCAGGACCTTGCGTGCCTTGTCATTTGAGCTGGTGAACGAATAGATCGCCATCGCGGTCAGCTGAGCGCAAAACATCGTTACACAATAGCCAATCAGCAGAACAATCATGCCGACCGGGCCCAACCCGTAAAAGTTACGAATATTTGGGTACTGGAAGATCAGCAGCAGACCCACGAACAGACTGACGCCCGCCTGTTTAATCAGGCCATACACCAGTATTTTATTCTGGCTGACAGGGGTAGAAAAAAGCAGGTTCACATCTGCCATCGAATAAAATGTCCCGCCGGACGACAAGCCGCGCAGCGCGCCCGATAAAAAAATAAACAAATAAAGCAGCATGGCGATGGCAATCAGTTCTTTGACATCGCGTGCTTCTTCCAGCAGCGGCGGCGCAGAAAATGTGGAAAGCACCGTCATGGCAAGCCCAAACAGAATGATCAGCGCCAATACGATCTTCCCCGGATTCTTGACAAATTCCCGCAGCGAGTTTTTTATGATTCGTGACAAAAGATAGGTTAAAGCTTTCATGAAGCGGTATCCTTTCTGTTAACAGGCAGTTTTATGCTTTCGGAGCCTCGGTGATGGAAAAGAACAGTTCCTCCAGCGACGCCTCATCCGAACTGACATGGTTATATTTTGTCGCGGCAAAGCTGCCGTTCATCATAATATGTGCAACATCCCAGAAGTCCTCCACACTGTCCAGCATATGCGTACTGATCAATACCGAAACACCATCATTTTTCAATTCAGTGAAAATATCCTTCAACTCCTTGATCGCATGAGGATCAAGTCCCACCATGGGTTCATCAAAAATAGCAACGCGCGGTTTATGCAGCAAAGCACAGCAGATACTGACCTTCTGCTGCATTCCTTTGGAGAGCTCCTTTCCAAGCTTCTGCCGCTTGTCATCCAGCTCAAAGCGTGCCAGCAGACGCTCGGCGTCCTGTTCCCAGCCGTCCATCTCATATGCGCGCGCAATAAACTCCATATGCTCCCATACAGTCAGCAGGTCATATACGGCCGGCATTTCGGGAATGTATCCAAGGATCCGCTTCGCTTCCAGTGACTTGTTGGGATAGCCGCAGACATTGACCGCCCCCTCAAACCGCAGCAAACCGGCAATGCATTTTATAATCGTAGATTTGCCGGCACCGTTAGGCCCTAAAAGGACAGCGATCTGACCGTCGTCTACCCGGAAACTGATATCGTTATTGGCGGTAAATTTTCCATAACGCTTTGTTACATGAGAAACCTCAAACATAGTGAAAATGATTCCTTTCCATGATGATTGCCCAGACATCGAAATCCGGCCGCTTCTATTATGCAGGATAAGCGTATAAATTGCAATAGATTTTACACAAATTTTCTGTAGTTTCTTGAACGAAGTAAAAATCATTTGTTTTTTATGGAAAAAATGAAAAAACATCAGAACAAAAAGATTACAAAATCGTTATTTTATATAAAGTTCAAATAACTACACATTTTTGTATTATGCATTGTGCCTAATTTGATTCTATGTAAGCAAAATTCCCCGGCTAACTGGCTGTTCAGTTAGCCGGGGAATTTTTAAAATGTCAATGTGCCGTTTTCACTGATAAGAAGAATCAGAATTTCTTCCTCCATGCCGGTATGAGCATTGATATACACTAAAATGTTCTCATTGTCTGCACCGGTGCAGACAAATTCATAACACAGCTTTTCCGTCAAAGATGTGGACGGGACAACTGCCATCTTGCCATTCTTTACGGTGATGTTCGGACTCACCTTTTTCTGTGCTTCTTCCATACTGAGAGCCGGCTTTTCAAATGTCCGCTGGTGGTGATTCGTGAGATATCCTCTTGCATCAAAGCCGAGGATCTCACCGTTATCCATTGCAACACTGACCTTGATCAAATCAGGATAAAGGGTGACATCATCCTGTAACGCAGCAAAATTGATGGTCATAATGTTTCCGTAGGACTCATAATAGCTTTCTGTAAGAGAACCGATCGCCAGCTTGTCAAGATATTCCCGCGCCGCTTTCACGCAGTCCTCCTGCGGCAGGTCTCCTTCCTCTACCATCCGGCTGTTAAGATAGTAGACAGGCAGTGCTCCCTGCTTGGTGACGGAGGCAGTAACTTCATCATTGGAAAAGGTATAGCATGGCATATTGCCCGCCTCTTCTCCTGTGTTTTTCAGCTGGTCTTCGGTCATCCCAGTCATTTTTGCAGCAGTTTTTCTTGCTTCAATAACGGTAACGCTCTCTTTTCCCTCTGTCATTTTCGGCTTCTGCTGGGTCAAATGGTCAGAAAACGGTCCGTCATAAATCAAAGACGGAAATTCGGCAAAGCCTTCTTCATATTCTTTAAATCCGTCTGTAAAGTTTGGCGTGCCGTTTTCTCCAAGGCTGTTGCCGCTTAAATCCTGCACAATGCTTTTAAAACTGGTCGTGCCGGTCTGGACAGAGTCCTCCAGAAGCTGTACTTCTTCGCGCAGGGAGGCGCAGTACTGCTCCATTTTTTCCATATTTGCAGCTTCCTCTTCTGTCAGGCTCTCTCCGCGGGAAAGCTTTCGGGAAAGACTAAGGGTATATTCCCCAAGCTGGGACAAAAACCGATAGGTGTTCTCCAAATGCAGTTGCCCGAGCGGAAGCTCTGAAAGACTTTCCTTGGCGCCCTGCGTATCGTTTTTCAGCTTGTCTGCCAGCGATTCCAGCATAGGGGCTGTATTGGCGTATTTTCCCTTAATCAGCGTATTGCTGATGCTGGTCATATAATCGTTCAGATTTTCTACGGCGCGCAGATAGCTGGCTTCCAGCTTCAGTTCCGCCGATCTGGCACGTCTGCTGTAAACAAAGCAGCCGGCTCCAAGCAGTGTGACCAGGGCAAGGGTAAAGGAAATGATGCGAACAAGTCCTCTGCGGCTGATACCATTCATAATGACAATCCTTTCTGAAACATGATTTTGGCGTGGATGATAGTAAAATCAGCAATAGATTTTCCCAAATCAGGAAAAATATACGCCTCAAATGAGCAAAAACGATTTCTTTTCGCTTGCAGAACCTTTTTCGCTATGCTATAATAAGGGCTGAAACGCATATGCTCAAAAAAACTGAATTGAGCATTGGCTTATTATCAACAGATCTGCTGTCTGCCAAAACAGCGGGAAAGGAATGAAATCAACATGCTCTCCAACCATGAGAAATCAATGGACAAAATCGTTGCGCTCTGCAAAGGCAGAGGCTTTGTTTATCCCGGCAGCGAAATCTACGGCGGTCTTGCCAACACCTGGGACTACGGCCCGCTTGGTGTGGAGCTGAAAAACAATGTCAAAAAGGCATGGCTCAAAAAATTCGTCCAGGAATCCAAATACAACGTCGGACTGGACTCTGCCCTGCTGATGAATCCTCAGGTTTGGGTCGCATCCGGCCATGTCGGCGGATTTTCCGACCCGCTGATGGACTGCAAGGACTGCAAAACAAGACACCGCGCCGACCAGCTCATCGAAGATCAGACAGGTGTTGCACCCAACGGCTGGTCTGACCAGCAGATGATGGATTTTATCCGGGAAAAAGGGGTCAAATGCCCCAACTGCGGCGGAACGAACTTTACAGACATCCGCAAATTCAATCTGATGTTCAAAACCTTCCAGGGCGTGACCGAGGACGCCAAAAACGAGATTTATCTCCGCCCGGAAACTGCACAGGGCATTTTTGTGAATTTTGCAAATATCCAGCGCACTACACGGAAAAAGCTCCCGTTTGGTGTTGCCCAGGTCGGAAAATCCTTCCGCAATGAAATCACACCCGGAAACTTCACCTTTCGCACCCGGGAATTTGAGCAGATGGAACTGGAATTCTTCTGCAAGCCCGGAACAGACCTCGAATGGTTCCATTACTGGAAGGACTTCTGCAAAAACTGGCTGCTGTCGCTCGGCATCAAAGAGGAAAATATTCGCCTGCGCGATCATGAAAAAGAAGAACTGTCCCACTATTCGAATGCGACCACTGACATCGAGTTTGTGTTTCCGTTTGGCTGGGGTGAACTCTGGGGAATCGCCGATCGTACCGACTTTGACCTGACCCAGCATATCAACCATAGCGGCAAGGCACTGGATTATTTTGATCAGGAGACCAATGAACGATATGTTCCTTATGTCATCGAGCCCTCACTGGGTGCAGACCGTGTCACGCTGGCATTTCTCTGTGAAGCCTATGATGAAGAAACAGTAGGAGACAACGACACCCGTGTTGTGCTTCATCTTCATCCGGCGCTGGCGCCCTTTAAAGCCTGTGTGCTGCCGCTGTCCAAAAAGCTGAGCGAACAGGCTGACAAGCTGCGGGAAACACTGTCCAAGCACTTTATGGTAGATTATGACGATGCTGGTTCTATCGGCAAGCGGTACCGCCGGCAGGATGAGATCGGCACACCATTTTGTATCACCTATGATTTTGACAGCATGGAGGACGGTTGCGTAACAGTGCGCGACCGCGATACGATGGAACAGGAGCGGGTCGCAGTCGACAAGCTGGTAGAATATTTGCGGGAAAAAACTGAATTTTGATTTTGCGCGGCCACGCCGGCAGAAACTCAAGCAAACATGCGGTGAATATCTAAGAACCGATATTCACCGCATGTTTTCAATCCCAGACATAAGTATGCAGGAAAGATTTTTTTGAGCGATCGAGCGTTTTGTCGAAATAACCCATGAGGCCTACAAGCGTGAGGGGCCATCAGATCCTCAGTGTATGCGGCAGTAAACACGTCATAATCCGTATACACCATCTCTTCTGGGTGTCCACGGCAGTCATCTGTGGCTGTTTGTCGCACATGGAACCGAGCCATACAACAAAGATGTTGTAAACGAAGAGGAAATTTTCATTTGTTTAAACGGAATGTATAGTGCTGAGCTGTACGACACCCTCACCGGTATGGTTGAATCATTGCCTTGCGGCTATGAAAATGGAAAAACAATCATTACCCGTAAAATTTACGAATATGACAGTCTTCTCATTCGATACACACCGGCCGCTGAAGCGGAGACCGACACGGACAACATGAATAAAAGCCTCCCTGTTCAGAAAAGCGCAGAAAAAATTCCAATTGCGGACCGCGTGCCTGTGACACTTTGTGAACCCAATGTCCTGCTGCTCGATATGGGAGAGTATGCACTGGACGGCGAACCATTCCATCCTATCGAAGAACTGTTGATCGCAGACAATCTGTGCCGCCAAAAGCTGGGCTGGCCTTGCCGCAAAAGCGCTGTTGCCCAGCCCTGGACCATGGAAAAGGAAAAAACCACGCACAAACTTACCCTTCGCTTTTCTTTTGACAGCGAGATAGAAGTTACAGGAGCGCAGTTGGCTCTTGAAGATGCTGACGCTGCCGGTATCCGTCTGAATGGGGAACCGGTTCCCTCTGAAGTCACCGGCTGGTATGTCGACCATGCCATTCAAACGGTTTCCCTGCCCAAGCTGAAAAAGGGAACCAATCAGCTGGAAATCTCTATTCCGTTTGGCCGTCGCACCAACGTGGAATGGTGTTATATCCTGGGAGATTTCGGGGTACGGGTTTCCGGCCGCGAAAAAGTTGTGACAGCGCCAGTCCGTACCCTGACATTTGGTGATATTGTTCCGCAGGGGCTGCCTTTTTATGGCGGAAACCTCATCTATCATACGGAAAGCGATACCAACTTGATTTTTATGTGGCATCCGCCAAATTTTTCCAGTATTTTATCCCACTGGCATGAACGAATCGAGTTTATTTATGTCATAGAAGGCAGTCTGAATATGGTCTGTGGCAGTTTTTCGGGAACGGTTTCCCAAGATGACTTGATCGTTGTAAATGCCAATCAAATGCATGCGGCTACCTCAGGGCCAAATGGTGTGAAGTATTATGCACTGTGCATTGACAATAAACCGTTGACTGAGATCTGTGCCAATCTCAGCTGCAGTAAGTATATTTTACCGATTCTTCAGCGTAAGCGTCACTTTCAAACCCTGATCCATGACAAAGCTATCAATGCTGTATTGCTTAAAATCATCACAGAGTATGAAGAGAAAAAACCAGCCTATGAACTTGCCGTCCAGGCTGGTATCCTTCAGCTCTTTGCTTTACTGAACAGATGTTATATAGATAACGACAATAATCAGATAGCCATTGATACGCATTTTGAACAAGTGCTGACGTATATTAACGAGCATTTCACAGAGAATATCACGACTGAAAGCGTTGCAGAAAAATTTGCTTTTAATAAATCTCATTTCTGCCGTAAAATCAAGTCCCAGACTGGGATGTCTTTTGTTCATTATCTGAACCAGCTTCGGATGGCTCTTGCCTGCTCATTGTTGTCAACGACAGATAAGCCAATAACAACAATTGCGGCGGACTGTGGATATAATGATTTAAATTATTTCTCCAGAAAATTTCATGAATACTATGGAATGACATCCAGCGCATATCGAAAACAAAGCAAACCCGACTGATACAGGATAAAATATCAAGACCCACGGTTCAAAGTGAACCGTGGGTCTCTCTTATGCTTCCTTTTCGCTGTCCCGCAGTGCGCGCTCCAGCCAGATATCAGCCAGTTCCAGAGCCGGGTAAAAGCCCTTTTTTTCACCGCGCTTGACAATGCTCTCCAGCGGATTGATGGTCGGATCGGTCGCCATCAGCTGCACGGTAACATCACCCGCCATATCCAGATCGAACTTTTTCTCCGTGTTGTGGATACTCAGCATGACCACAAAATCATCTGACATATCGCCGTAGTAAATGGTGTCTCCTTTTCTTACCAGCGGTTTTCCCTTATATGAAAAAAATTCTTCTGCCAATTGTTTTTCATCCTTTCCAGTCAGCGTTTTCGCCGCTATTCGAACAGAGCGTGTTCTGCCGTTCCAATAGCTGACTGTTTTATTATATCATATCGAACCGCATTTGTAAACCGAACCCACTTTTTTTCACGTCACTGAATTTTTGTGAATGCACTTCACAGGGCAAGCTTCAACACAGGCGCCGCAGCTGGTACATTTGGAGTAATCAATCTGCGCCAGATTGTCAATTACATGGATGGCATCATAGGGGCAGGTACGCTCACATTTACCGCAGGCGATACAACCATTTTTGCAGGCTGTCCGTGTTTCCTTTCCATTGGCATGGCTGGAGCATACGACGTCCACCTTTCCGGTAAGGCGGTGACGAATAATCAGATGCTTTGGACATTTTGGCACACAGATACCGCAGCCGGTGCAGAGGCTGCGGTCGATCACCGCTACGCCATTCTGGATTTTGATCGCATGATAAGGACATACAGCGGCACAATCGCCAAACCCCAGGCAGCTGTAAGCACAGTCGCCGTCTCCGGCATATAAGCTGTGACAGGCTGCGCAGGACGGCGTCCCGTGATAATCGAATTTTTTGCCTGTTACGTCACAGTTGCCATTACAGCAAACCACCGCAACCTGTTCCTCTACGTCAAAGGTTTCTGTTCCCAAAATCCGGCTGACCTTTTTTGCAACAGGGTCTCCGCCGGGCGCACATAGATTCGTTTTTACAGTGCCGTCCTTTCCGCCCTTTGCAAGTGCCTGCGCATATCCGCTGCATCCGCTGTACCCGCAGGCCCCGCAGTTGATGCCCGGCAGGGCTTCTGTCAGCTCAGCGACCGTCTCGTCAGTCTTAACGCTAAACAGCGCTGACGCCACAACCAGAAGGATTGCGGCCAGCAGTCCGATGCCGCATAATATGAAAATCGGAAGTAAGATATCCCACATGACCATGATTCCTTTCAGCGGGTTTTGTAATATTTATTATATATAATACCAAATGTATTTATCCAAACATTCCCTCAACGATTCCGCCAAAGCCCACAAAGGTCATGGAGACAATACTGGCAGCCACCAAAGTGACGGGTACACCCTGAAAAGCCTTCGGAATGTTACAGGTTTCCAGCTTCTGACGCACACCCGAGAACAACATCATTGCCAGCATAAAACCCAGGCCTGCGCCCAGCGCGTTCACCATAGACTGTGCAAAATTGTACTCGTTTGTGATATTCAGCAGCGTCACGCCCAGAACAGCGCAGTTGGTGGTGATCAATGCAAGATAGACGCCAAGCGCCTTATAAAGAGATGGCACAAAGCGCTTTAAAATGATTTCTACCAATTGAACAAACAGCGCAATTACCAGAATAAAGACAATCGTCTGCATATACTGCAGGCCGTTCGGCTCAAGCAAAAGCATATAAATGGGATAGGTCACTGCCGTTGCCATCAGCATGACAAAGGTAACGGCGACACTCATGCCAAAAGCGGAGCCCACTTTTTTGGAAACTCCCAGAAACGGACAGCAGCCCATGAATTTGGAAAGCACAAAATTATCCACCAGGATCGCGCTGACCAGAATGATCATCATTTCCTTCATTCCTGCGTCTCTCCTTTCTCCTGGTCCTGCGCCGAGGCGCCGCAGCCGGCACAGCCGCCCTTACAGCCTTCACAGCCCAGTTTCTTCCGGCTGATCTGATATTTGGTCAGGATGTTCACCACCGCAACCAGAATACCGAAAACGAAAAATCCGCCTGCAGGCGTAACAAAGAATGCCATCGGTTCAATAAAATTTTTGGTTACGGGTAGTCCCAGCCAGGTTCCTGCTCCCAATATTTCCCGTACCGTGCTGATCGCTGTCAGCGCCAGCGTAAATCCAAGCCCCATTCCAAGCGCGTCGAGGGCAGAAGCGGCGACATTGTTTTTGCTTGCAAAGGCTTCCGCCCGCGCAAGGATGATACAGTTGACCACAATCAGCGACAAAAATACGCCCATCGCCGCATACAAGTCGGGCAGATATCTTTGCAGAATGAACCCGATCAGCGTAACAAAGCCCGCAATAATAACAATAAAGGACGGCAGTCTCACCTGCTTGGGAATCACGTTTTTCAGCAGCGAGATCACTACATTGGAGCCAAGCAGGACAAAGGTGGCCGCCAATCCCATCCCAACCGCGTTTTTGACCGAAGAGGTCATGGCGAGTGACGGACACATCCCCAGCAGCATGACCAGCACTGGATTTTCCTTTATGATTCCCTTGGTAAAGGTCGTCAGATAGCTCATTGCGTCAGTTCCCCTTTCACAGCCTCAAAAGCTTTCCTTGCCCGGTTGATTCCTTCGATCATGCCCTTGGAAGAATAGGTCGCTCCGGAAATTCCATCGACACTGTTCTCTCCCCCGGTTTTAAAGCCAATTTCCCCGGTCTTTCCGACAAACTGAAGCGCAAATTCTGCCTGTGTGATCTTGTCGCCCAGTCCCGGAGTTTCCTGCTGTTCGGTGACGCTGAGCCCCGTGATTGCGCCGTTTTGGTCAAAGCCGACAAGAAAAACGATCGGAACATTGGCATTATATCCTGTTGTTTCTGCCTGGATCATGATCCCGGCGCCGTTTTTGGCACGGAACAGATAGGAAGCGCCCTCCGCTTCTGTATCCATCTGTTCAAACTCGTCCGCCTCGGGCATCACCGTTTTTCCGATGGTATTGATCTCGTTCAAATCGGGGCCGGTGTCCTCCACCTTGGTAAACCGGTAGGTGACTGCCAGCGCAGCCGATACCACAAGGGTGATCAGTACCAGCACAACGATCGGTTTGACAATATCTCTGGCTGCTCTCATATCATTCACATAACAGTACAGGCTTGCGTTTCGTACTGTTTCCTTTCCTCGTATTATTTTTTCAAGCGCTCCGCTTTTTTTCATATTTTGCACCGAGCGGCTTAAGCATGGTCGCTTTATCAATGTAAGGCGTCAGAATGTTCATGAATAGGATGGAAAATGATACGCCTTCCGGATAGGAACCGAACATCCGAATCAAAATGGTGATCAGGCCGCAGCCAAACGCAAATATGATTTTGCCAAGCTCCGTGACCGGTGATGTGCTGTAATCGGTCGCCATAAAAAACGCGCCCAGCATCAAGCCGCCCGACAAAATCTGATATACCGGCTGTGCGTCAAAAATGACCGCGAACAAAAACACGGTTCCGATATACACAAGGGGAATAGTCGGTGTGATCACCCGCCGGATTATCAGATACAGGCCGCCGACCAGAATCGCCAAGCCGCTCACCTCGCCGATGCAGCCGCCCTTTAAGCCCAGAAACATCTCCAGCAGGTCAGGCAGCTGCCCGGACTGTCCCAGCATGGCAAGCGGTGTTGCCGTCGTGATCGCATCGGCAGCGGCAGTCCCGTTTTGATAGTAAAACGGCTCCACCCAATAGGTCATCTGAGAGCTGAAGGAGAGAAACAGAACGATCCGCGCCGTCAGCGCCGGATTGGCAAAATTCTGTCCGATTCCCCCAAACAGCTGCTTGACCACCACGATTGCGACAAACGAACCGATGACCGCCATCCAGAACGGAAATGTGACAGGAAGGTTGAAGGCAAGCAGCATACCGGTCACGACCGCACTCAAATCCCCAATGGTGTTCTCCCGCTTCATCACCAGTCGGATCAGATATTCAAACAATACGCAGGATACAATGCAGACCGCAGTAAGCGCAACAGCCCGCAGACCAAATATGATGCCGGCGGCAATCAGGGCCGGACAAAGCGCAATGATGACATCCAGCATGATTCGTGTGGTACTGTTCCCGCTGCGGATATGAGGAGAGGCCGCTACTGTTAGATTCTTCAAATGAATTCACCCTTCTTTTTCTTGTTGCTGATACAATGCTCAGTGCTTTTCCCGAATGATCTGTTTGGCAAGCTGATTTTTGGCTGCCAGGTCCCGCTTTGCAGGACAAACATAGGAACAGCAGCCGCAGTTGATGCAAAGATTCACCTTCATTTTTCGCAGCATCGGCAGGTTTCGGTTGTCATATGCCCGTTCCAGCCCTGCCGGCATCAGTCCGACCGGACAAACGCGCACACATTTCCCGCACCGGATGCAGGCCGTTGTTTTGCTGTATGACACTTGCGGCCGGGAAAACGCCAGTATCGCATTGTTGTTTTTGACCACAGGCGTATCGGGGTCTGCAACCGCAATGCCCATCATCGGCCCGCCCATCAGGAGTTCCCGGCACCGTTCCAGATCGGTATTGCAGAATTCCAATACCGTGCGAACCGGCGTGCCGACGGGGACCATCACGTTTCCGGGGCGGCCGGCCGCATCTCCGTCTATCGTCAGCCGGCGTGATACCAGCGGCATTCCCGTCCGAAAGTACCGCGCAAGCTCTGCAACGGTAGAAACATTCAATACCACGGTACCGCAGTCCGCGGGAAGCTGTCCTTCTTCCAGAATTTTGCCCGTCGCGCAATAGATCAATACTTTTTCTGCCCCCTGCGGATAGAGACTCTTAAGCGGCATGACCGAAACACCGCCCATCTGATCTGTCTGCTTGGAGAGCAGCGCAATGGCATCGGGCTTGTTTTTCTCGATTCCGATGATGCAGCGGGTCAGCCCAAGATGGTGCATCACCAGCTTGATTCCATCCGCGATGTCCGACGGATGCTCGATGCATTCCCGATAATCTGAAGTTATATAGGGTTCACATTCTGCGCCGTTGACAATCAGCGTATCGACCTTCGCAGTATCCTTATGAGCAAGCTTGACATGAGTGGGAAAACCGGCGCCGCCCAAACCGACCAGCCCGCTCTCCCGCACTGCCTGAAGGAAGGCCTCCCGACTGTCCGCCCGGACAGGGGCAGGCGCCGAAAAAAGCTCCTGCTGTCCATCCGCTTCGATCACGACCGTTTTGACGTTTTTTCCTCCGGAGGTAAGCATATTGCCGATTTGCTTCACAGTTCCGGAAACACTTGCATGTACCGGCACGCACATCGGGGCATCACTGTCTCCGATCTTCTGGCCGACCAGAACCCGCTCCCCCGGCTTAACGACAGGAACAGCCTCCACTCCAATATGCTGAAGCATCGGAATCGAAACTGTCGCCGGAACCGGAAGCATTGCAGTTTCCATATCCATGGTGTGCTTGTGATATGCGGGATGAATCCCGGGCAGCCTTTTTTTGCTTTTGATGATCGCCATAGTAATTTCGTTCCTTTCCTGACCGTCTGTCCATACGGCCGGATTTCTCTAATAATTGATCCCGCGCAGCCTGCTGATGGCCGGTAAAACGGCACGAAGCATCAGTCCGGTAACCGCTCCCATCACGACACCGGATACCAGAAGCATGGGCAGATAAGCAAATGCCGCAAATCCGCCCACCATCAGCCCTGCCGCAGCCAGCTGGCCGATATTGTGGCTGACAGCGCCGCATACGCTCAGCAAAAATACCGAAGCCTGATGTCTCTTGGGAATCATGACAAGAAGCATCACCGCAATTGAAAGCAGTCCGCCGCAGCCGCTGAGCAGTCCGGCAGTAATGCCTCTTGTAATGAACGCAAACCCCGCTTTCAGCACAGCGAGCAGCAGCGCCTGTCCGGCGCCCAGATACAGCAGGCAGTACATTGTCACAATATTGGATAATCCCGGTTTCACGCCCGGCGGCAGAAACGGGACAGGCGGCAAAAGCCCCTCCAAAAATGAGAGGATCAGCGCCAGGGCAAACAACAGACCAAGCGCCGTCAGCTCCCGCGTTTTCATCTGCATTTCAATCCCGCCTCCTGATGGTGCTCAGCCCGCGATTCCGTCTATCTGGGAATCCGGTTCGCCATTTCCCGTAATCTGCACAACCACACGGTTTGGCAGGCAAACGATCGTCTGGCCGGCTCGTTCAATAAATCCCATCCGCAGGCAGGATTGGTCCGCACAATTTGTCTCGCTGACCCGAATGCGGTTATCCTTTAATTCCAGCGTCATCTGCCTGTCGGACAGTTCTAACAGCTTGTCTTCAGCAGGCAGAGGAATCGTCTGTGTCAAAACATTGTCACAATAAATTTCCACCTGTAACCGCTGTGTGACGCGGGGGAAAAACAAAACAGCCCATAATCCCAGGGAAACTGCCAGGATCAAAGCAACCGCAAGCCAGTCCGTCTTATGAAAAAAGCTCCGCTGTGACAGCGCATCGTTCTGCTTCATGCTATTCCCCATCTCTTCATATTCTACCATAAAACAGAGCGACTATTCCGTCGAATCCGCCAGCCGATAGGTACTGCCCTCACTCAGCTGAAATCTGGATCGGATGCCGTCGGACAAATATATGTTTTTTTCCTGGTCCACTGCAATGACGTCAAAGTCCGTCTGGCTGAGATTTTTGAGCACCGCCTCTTTTCCGCCGACAAACAGACTGGTGGAAAGGCAGTCGGCCAAAAGCCCTTCCTCCGCAATAATCGTTACTGACAACAGATCTGACCCGGCCGGGTATCCTGTTTTGGGGTCTAAAACATGATGGTACCGTTTGCCATCCTGTTCAAAGTATCGTTCGTACCCGCCTGTTGTTGAAATCACCTTGTCCGGTGCGGTAACAGTTCCAAAAATATCGTCCGCATCTCCTAAAGGATCGCGCAGTCCGATCACAAAAGCCGTCCCGTCCGCCTTGGTTCCAAAGGAATAGATGTTGCCGCCCAGCGAAAGCAGACAGGACGTAAGTCCCAGTTCCTTGTATTTTTCTCTGGCCAAATCACAGGCATAACCCTTTGCCACACCGCCCAGATCCAGAGACATATAGGGTGCGTTCAGCTTTGCCGTTTTATTTTCAGCATCCAAAACCAGCTGATTGATGTCCACCAGCTTCTGCGCATCTTTGATTTCTTCCTCAGACGGAACCTTTGGAGAATCCGTTGTAATTCCCCATAATTTCGTCAATGCACCGATCGTGATATCAAATCTTCCTTCCGACTGAAGGCAAAGCTCCTTGCTCCGGGAAAGCAGCTGGAATATATCATCGGAAACCTTGACAGGCATCACGCCGGAATGTGAATTGATATTGGAAATTTCCGAATCGGACAAATACATAGATGCTTTGTTTTCAAATTCGGACAAAAAATCAAACAGCTGCCTTAACTTTTCTCCCGCGTCAGGAGAAGAATCATAGGTCGTCTGCCTGATATAGGTATCCATCAAGAATCCGGTCTGAACCGTAGGCTCTGTTTGTTTTAGCTCAGTGTTCTCATTGCTGCTTTTTAAAAGCCAAATGACTGTTGCCACAGCTACAACAGCCAGCAGCAAAACAGCAGCCGTAATCAAATAAGGAGCCTTGCTTTTTATTCTGGTCAAAAAACCGTCATCCCTTTCCGTATATTACCGCCGAAACTGTGTATATCTGCATATTATCATACACATACTATCAGCACGCCAGTTCAATCGATACATTATATTTTAACATAAGCAGAGCAGTATTGGCAATAAATTCCTGAAAATAACTTTTTGCTTTCATATTATGTTCGATCTGCAAGCAAATAAACAATCTAACCGGAGTTCTTTTCTCCAAAAGCTTGGCAGTCAATGCCCGGAAAGGATGAATTCATTTATGAAAAAGAAGCTTACTCTTATTTTATTTTCCCTGTTGCTTATCACAGCCGTGTTCAGTGGCTGTACGTCCTCAGACAGCAGCCTTAAAGACGGAACATACCGCGCCGAAATGAGTGCAGAAAGCCACGGCTATAAGGATTATGTGGAGATCACTGTCTTAAACGGAAAAATCGATACCGTTGTTTATGATGCCCAGACCAGCGACGGGCAACGGAAATCTCAGGACGAAGATTATAAAAAATCCATGATGGAAGGAAATAAAAATGCCGGGCTTCCCGAAACCTATCCGGCGGATTATATGAAAAAGCTGGCAGAAAGTCTTGTGGAAAAACAGGACATCAATGGAGTTGACGATGTGGCGGGAGCAACGACGTCTTCCGATGACTTCAAAACCCTGGTCAAAGCTCTGGAAAGCAATATGAAAAAAGGAGACACCAAAACCGTTACCGTAGAAAAATAGCGGTAAAGTATCCCATAAAAAAACAAGGCGGCATATGCGAGATATCGTTAAGGGAGAATGTATGTAGTATGTCCCCGGAAGGTATGATGCCTTCCGGGAACTGCTTTTT